>DUNS01000055.1 GCA_012839235.1 Clostridiales bacterium | reverse complement strand
TTAGTGGTCCTGCTATTATGAAAGCTCCTACAGGAACCTATCAGTTGACAGCTATAGATGCTGACGGTGAATAAGGTGAATTTAAACTTAGATCCGCTGCATTTAAGGTTGTAGATACTCAAGTTAAACCGGTAGTAGTTATTGATGACTCACATACTGATGAGACTGATGTTGTAGAAGCTATCAAGGAATGTATCACTGTTAAGCTAGATGGTAAAAATCAAAATGATTCAGGTATTGTAATTCCTGAGAATACTGATTTTATCAAGAAAACAGATAAAACTGTATATGTTAAGAAGATCCTATTCAAGCAAACTATCGAGGGTCTAGGTGACTTATATCATGAGGTTAAAGTTGAACGTACTATACGTTATAATCAATAATTAATATCTAATATTAATGTTGAGATGTTAAAAAAAGCAGGGTATGCATAAAGCATGCCCTGCTTTTTTGGCTCTTTGTCAAGTGTTGGGGTAGGATTCTCTGAATCCTATCCCATTACTGATGTTAGGGCTATTTTTATGTTTTATATCTATAGGATGAATTATGGGCATGAAAAATAAGCCTCCCTGTTAATTCCCTTAAAAATGTATTAGTTACATTGTACTATGTAAAATTCTTGTCCTAAATCTATTGAAGTTCCTTATCCCGTATGAACTTCTCTTTATAACTTTGATTTTATTATTAAAACCTTCTGTTGGACCATTTGTTATTCCGTATTTGAAAGCATTTAATATTCCTTTAAACCATCGTCTGTATGTTGCTGCAACTTCTTCAAAGTCCTTTATTCCGCATGATTCTGCATTCGAAATCCATTCCTTAAATTCTTGTCTTTGAATGGAATATTTAGTTTCTTTACAAATATCATAAAACCATTCTTTGAGATAATGAGCTTTGCGCAAGTCTTCGCTATAAGTGAGCATTAGGTCACATTCTTTCTTCTTTTCATCCTTTAGAGATGAATATCTTGCGTGAATTAGAGATCTACTTCTCTTATAATACTTCCTTAAACTGACTGGCATCGTACTCTGTAAATGTTTTCTTATTCTATCCAATGCCCAAGTAATTTGTCTAATAAAATGATATTTATCTATGATTATTTCAGCATTTGGAAAGTATGCACGAGCTAAATCAACATAAGGTTGCCACATATCAGAGACGAAGAATTGCACTTGATATCGTTCTTTTTTTGGTATTTCTCTAAAATATGAACTTAAATGAGATTGTGTTCTGTCAGGTAAAATATCAAGGATTCTTTTTTTAACAGGATCCACTAGAATGCATTGGTACTTACCTGTATTTGCATTTCCTTTAAACTCATCAATTGAAAGAGCTTTAGGCAACGTAGGAAGTGTGTAATTCAATGTGTCTAATAATCTACATATAGTTGTTGTTGATAAATTAACTTTAGTAGCAACGTGTTTAAGACTTACAGTATCACGTAGTTCATTAATTACAGAAAATGATAGTCGTCTTGTTCGTTGTTGATATCTAGACAAAAAAGAATACTCTTCATAAAACCTTTTACCACAAGAACAAATGTATCTTCTTTTCTTTAAAATAAGGTAGCAGTGTTTTAATTGGAATGGTAGGTCTTTAATTCTTTGATAGCGGTAGTCATGAGTTCTCTTGGTAGAAAGCCCACAACAAGGGCAAATATGCTCAGTAGCCTTGGTTTCAATATGAAATTCAACAGAAGAATCTTTATGAATAACTTTTTTTACAATAACATCTTCAAGATTTAAGATTTTCTTGATATAATTTGATTGCATCTATATGTTACCTCCTTGGGAATATCAGTGGGGAAACTAACAGGGAGGAGGTTTCGTATAGATGTATTTTAATACAAAAAAATAAATGTGGGAATATATGAACACACATATACCCCAACATTTATTTTAGAACCGCAATTTATTGCAACGCTTTTTTGATGTGGCTCTTTGTGAAAATAGGGCTCCATGTACAGATAGTGGGGGTGGGATTTAAGTTTTCTATTAACTGAAATCCAAAACCCCCTTTTTACTGTTTTAAAAACCCCCTTTTTACTGTTTTAGATGTTGTCCTTGTTCTATTTATGGTATATAATTAACTGTAGTCAAGGGACAAAGGAGAAATAAGAATGTCAGCTCAAAAGAACAAGGGTAAAAACAGTACAGTATCTAATAATAAAAAAAATAGTAATAGAACTCAATCCCATAAAGCAAATAATTATAAAACTACTATAGAAGATCCATTCAAAGCAAATATAAAGTATCTATTACCTATAGCATTTATTATAATAATAATACCCCTAATCGTTAAGATGTATGATTTTGAAACTCCATTGTCTGAGTTTCCATGGTTTTCGATTAATAATCAATATACAGATTTTTTTCTTTATTATAAGCAGTGGTTCTTTATTAGTGTATCTTTTATTATGGTAATTATAATAGCTATTAAGGCTTATATGAATAAGGAGTTCTTAAAGTTCTCACCAATATTATGGCCTCTAGGAATATATGCTCTACTTTCCCTTCTATCCTCTGTATTCTCTAAATATAGAAATATCAGTTTCTCGGGAGGTTATTCTCATTTTGAATCTGTATTTGTCCTATTAGGCTATTGCTTAGTGGTATATTACATTTATTTGATTGTTCAAAGCAAAGCAGATATTATGATGATTATTCACTGCTTTCTTATTGGAGCAATAATATTAAGTATAATAGGATTTACACAATATATAGGTCGTGATTTTTTTGCTACAGAGTTTGGACTTAGGCTAATAATGCCAAGAGTTTATTGGGATCAGCTAGATACAATTAGCTTTACTTTCGAAAAAAACAGAGTATATGGTACCTTTTATAATCCTAACTATGTAGGTGTATACGCAGCACTAATACTTCCTATGTTATTGCTTCTAACAATATTTGCAAAAAGACTTAGATATATAGTTCTTTATATAATAGGAATAATAGGTGTATCAATCTGTCTAATTGGGTCCCGATCTACTGCAGGTATTGTATCCATAGGTGTATCCTTGGTATTAGCATTAATATTGCTGTGGAGGTATATTGCAAAGTATTTCTACTTTACTATTCCTGGACTCCTGCTATTAGTATTAAGTCTAGTGTTGTTTAATAATAAATCAGATGATTATCTAACTAAGCAGCTTAGGGAGGTTCTGGATTTTAGAAGAACAGAAGTAACATTGACTGATATACAGACCCTGGATGATGAAGTTACCATAACCTATAAGGGTAATACTATAAGTACAGCCCTTGATATTGATGGTGAAGGTATTACATTAAGGGTCATAGAAGAAGATGGAACTACTCTTCATTTAGTTAATGAACCTGATACAGGTAATCTGATCATTCAAGATGAACGTTTTAATGGCTTACAATTCCGTATTACTATGATTGAAGATAGACTTGCCTATGTGGTAACAATTGATGGGAAGGATTGGATATTTACAAATCAATTCGAGGATGGAACCTATTACTTCTTAAATCAATACAATAGACTGGACAAGATTGTAACTGCGCCATCTTCTGTATTTACTGGATTTGAAAGCTATGCATCAGGTCGTGGTTATATATGGTCAAGGTCAATCCCATTACTTAAAGATAATTTTATTCTGGGATCAGGGGCAGATACCTATGTTATAGAATTCCCTCAACAGGATTATGTTAATAAAGCAAATTACGGATATGATGATCAGCTTTTAACAAAGCCTCACAACCTATATCTTCAGATAGGGGTTCAGACGGGTACATTGTCATTACTGGCATTTATAGTTTTCTATGGTTTCTATTTTTTATCAGGTATAAAGCTATATATTCGTAGCAAGTATGATAACTTCTATTCAAGGGTAGGGGTTGCTATATTAGTAGGAACCTTCAGCTATATGGTTGCAGGAATAGGCAATGATTCAAGTATAACGGTAGCCCCACTTTTCTGGGTACTTATGGGATTGGGTATTGCTGTTAATGAAAAAGCAAGATTTTTAGTCAATGATGAAAAACATCATAGAAATGATAATAATATAAATGGGGATACAGCTAATTAACTAGAATATGCTCCTTCTAAGGTAAACAGGATGAACTGATTTCTTGTTTAACAAAGAAGGGGCATTTTATATTATAAGTAAATAGGTAATTTCTTCCCTTTAGACATGACTAAATCTGTTGACAGTGGTTAATAATTATAATATAATTGTTTAAATGCAAATGAGTTGCAATTAGAAAGGGTTATACTATGAATACGAGGAAGAAATTATTGACCTTATTAGGTATTATGGCAACAATAATTGTAATAAGTGTATTGATTATAAAGCTAATCGGTAGTGAAAATAATAGGACAATTAAAGAAGAGGAGGACAAGCTCCAGATTGTTACTACCTTTTATCCCATGTATATTATCGCTACTAATGTAGCTAACCAATTAGAAAATGTTGAGGTTACAAATCTTACTGATTTTAATATAGGATGTGCCCATAACTATCAGTTGACACCTAACAATATGAAACTATTATCAACAGCCGATATCATCATTATTAATGGTGGAGGGCTTGAGGGCTTTTTAGAGGATATTATTAATGATTATCCAGATCTTACAGTGATTGACTCTAGTAAAGATATACAGATGCTTAAATATGGAAATCATGACCATAATAATGATGAGGATGACCATGACCATGAGGATGACCATGGTGGACTTGATATTGGATCTGGTAATCCAGAGGATAATCATAGTCATGGTGATTATAACCCACATATATGGCTTGATCCACAGATTTATATTAAGCAGATAGAGAATGTTAAGGGGGGATTGGTTCACTATATAGAGGGGTTATCATCAGGGTCAGAATCTAATACTAGTATTTTGGAGCTATCTACTGCTATAGAACATAATGCTGATAGCTATATAAAGGAAGTAGGTAAAATAGATTTTATGTTGTCAGATCTAAAGGAGGAAATCTCCGCTATAACATTAGCTTCTGGGCAGCATCAAGGAGTTGCCATATTTCATGATTCCTTTGCTTATCTAGCTAACCGAATTGGTCTGGAGGTTGAATACTCTATAGAAATTGATGCAGAAACTGCCCTTAGCTCCTCCAATATAAGGGACGTAATTGAATTGGTCAAAGATGGAAAAGTGAAGTATCTATTGGCTGATATTCAGTATGGTGACACAATTGCCGATAGAATACAGTCAGAATCTGATTCAAAGGTAACACTACTAGATACAATTGTAACGGGAGACGGAGATAGGTCTTCATACATCAAAGGAATGGAAGAAAATATAAAACTACTCCATGCATTAATAGATTAGCGAGCTTTGATATGCTTCAAAATAGCTATGAATCTGCGAAATGATGAAGGATAATTAATAGGGAAGTTGAGGATTGATCATATGTTAAAGAGTGGTGATATAATAGCGCCCGACCAAGACAGAGCCTGTGGTCTGCATTGCATAAAAATAAGTGATATCACAGTTCGGTTTGGCAATGAGAAGATTATCGATAATATCAATCTTCACATCCACTGTGGGAAGATAACAGCTTTAATAGGGAGAAATGGAGCTGGAAAATCCACCTTGATTAAAGCAATACTTGGAGAACATAGACATGATGGTTCTATAGAGTTTACTAATTTAAGAAATAATACGGTAGAAGAGCTAACTATTGGATATGTTCCTCAGAATCTTAATATTGAAAAGAACACACCTATGAGTGTCTTTGATTTATTTGCGGGATACATTAGTCCTTCCCCGATTTTTATTAGAAAGAATCCAAAGGTCTATAAGATGCTGAAGGAGCAGTTAAGTATATTTGATGCTCAGGATTTGATAGATAAAAGGGCCTGCGATTTATCTGGTGGAGAACTTCAGAGGGTTTTACTATCAATTGCTATTACTCCACTTCCTAAGCTGCTACTACTTGATGAGCCAATCTCAGGGATTGATCAAAGGGGTATGGAATTATTTTATGAGAATATAGGTAAGCTTAAAGCTAATTATGATCTTGCCATGATTATTGTCTCCCACGACTTTGACTTTGTAAGTAAATATGCTGATCACGTTATATTAATGGATAAAACCATATTAAAGGAAGGGGATCCTAAAGAAGTCCTTAGCTGTGATGAATTTAGAAGAGTCTTTGGCTGGGAAGAAGGGCATGGAGAATAATATGGATACAATATATAGCTTAATGGAAAAAGTTCTACCATTTTCATGGGTGGACTATAATTTTATGAAAAATGCTTTGCTAGCCATTTTGATTATCACTCCATTATTTGGGATCCTTGGTACCATGATAGTCAATAATAAAATGGCTTTCTTTTCAGATGCACTGGGACACTCTGCCCTTACGGGTATAGCCATAGGCACCCTATTCGGCATCAGTGGCAGCAACATATCCATGTTAGCCTTTGCCATAGTATTCGCCCTATTACTTAATGTGATAAACAGGAAGAATACAGTCTCTACAGATACTGTAATCTCAGTGTTCTCCTCCTTAAGTATGTCAATTGGTTTAGTTATTCTATCAAGAGGAGGCAATTTTTCAAAATATTCTGGGCTTCTGGTAGGAGATATATTAAGTATTACTGTTAAAGAAATAGGCTACCTTGCCATTATATTTACTGGAACGATGGCCTTCTGGTTTTTTGGCTTTAATAAGCTTCTTGGAGCAGGAGTTAATACAACTCTTGCAAGAAGTAAGAGGATTAATACGAATCTGATGGAGGATATATTTAGCGTATTAATTGCGATTATTGTTATGTCGTCAATAAAGTGGGTAGGCATACTCATCATTAATGCCCTGCTTATCCTTCCTGCGGCAGCTAGTCGAAACATATCTACTAATATGAGGGAGTACCATCTTTTTTCAGTGTTGATAGCTCTGTTTTCCGGAATAACTGGTCTAATCGCTTCCTATTACTTGGAGACGGCAACTGGACCAACCATAGTAATCATAGCATCTGTTATCTTCTTTATAACATTTTTCTTAAGAACAGGTAAAAAATAAAATAGGATTTCCATTATCCTACTATTTGTATTATACTTTAATAAGAATGAAGTGTAGGTTTTAACCTCTATGCTTTACATTTCAATACTTAATATTGTACCTGGAAAATCTTTTAACTTGTATTGGAGGATTTATGGGAGAAGGAAAATTATTAACCTATATCAAAATATTACTGAACTTGATTTTTATAATTGTAGGAGTTCTTGTCTTGGTTTTATTGGTACCTAAGGTCTTACGATTCTTTATGCCCTTTGTAATAGGATGGATTGTAGCAATGATTGCCAATCCATTAGTTAGATTTCTGGAAAAGAAGGTTAAGATACTTAGGAAGCATAGCTCTGCAATAATAATTATTGTAGTTATAGCAGCTATTGTTGTAGGAATGTATGCCCTAATCTCCTTTCTGATTAGAGAAATATATGGGCTTTATCAAGATCTTCCTATTATTGTTCAGCAGCTAAGTAGACAGTTAGATTCGATTTCTGTCAGAATTGCTGAGTACTCAGAGTATCTGCCAGATAATGCTCAGATGGTTATAGACTCCATCATTAATTCCCTTGGTAATTCAATTAATCAATTTATAGAAAATATCGATCCTTCTATGAGCACTGCGGGAGCATTAGCCCAAGGTGTTGCTGATATATTTCTTATAATCATAGTAACAGTATTATCTGCATACTTTTTTACAGTGGATAGAGACAAGATAGTAGCTACCATTAAAAAAGGCCTTCCTCAATCCATTATTAGCGGATGGGGAATAATTGCAGACAATTTTAAAACCGCATTTGGTGGATACTTTAAGGCACAGTTTAAAATTATGTTAGTTTTAGTTGTGATTATGTTTATTGGATTTGAAATACTTAATGTGGGGTATTCATTCCTTATAGCTCTTGGAATTGCTTTTCTTGATGTGCTGCCAGTGTTTGGAACAGGAGCAGTACTATGGCCTTGGGCATTGCTTGATATGATATCAGGTAATTATTTTAGAGCTGTTGGCCTTGTAATTATCTATCTTGTATGCCAAGTGGTAAAGCAGGTATTGCAGCCTAAGATGGTAGGAGATAGCATTGGTGTAAGTCCTCTGGCCACCTTGATATTTATGTATATTGGCTATCGATTCCAGGGTGTTATTGGGATGATTATTGGGATTCCTATAGGAATGGTTATCGTCAATCTATATAGAATAGGTATGTTTGATAGAATTATAAAAGGATTTAAAATAATTATACATGATTTTAATGAGTTTAGAAAGTTTTAATAACTGCTAATAATATGTATAATAATGCAAAAGTGCCATGTACTTTTCTCCTTTATAATGGTAAAATAATACCATAAACTTCATTAATTTTACAAGGGGGATAAAAGTAAATTAATATGAATAACAAAAGAATTGATACGGTTATAACTTCTGAAGAAATAATATCTATTCTTCGAAGGTACAATATTGGCAAAAAACCTTTAGCTAGATTACTGGGCTGGGGTGAGACAACAATACTACGATATATTGAGGGGGATATTCCTACTACGGAATATTCTAAGAAGCTTATATCGATTTTAGAGGATCCAGAATATTATTATGAAACATTGGAACATAATCAGGATCTTATTACAGGTGTAGCATATAGAAAGAGTAGAGAGGCAGTTCTGGAAATTATTCTGTCATCTAAAATTAATAAAGTATCATATTACATTATGCATATAAGCAAATTAAGCAAATGGGACATTAGTGCAAAGTACTTACAATGTATTTTATATTACTCTCAAGTGTTTTCTCTTGTCCTATTTAATAATGAGCTATTTCCAGATGATTGTATGGTCAATGATGAGTATATTCCATATGAAAATCAGTACAAAAGAATGGAGAGGAATAGTTCTTACATAATTAATTGCAACAATATATCTTTAAGCCCAACAGAAAAAGCTTTAATTAAAGAAGTCTATGAAGCCTTCTCTTGGTATGGACCAAGAGCATTTCACCAAATGGCCCTATACGATAAGTCTAGTATTAAAATCTCTAGAGATCAAAGGAACAGACGGATCTTTGCAAAAGATAGCTTAAAGGCATATTACGATGAAGTTTTAAAAATATATAATATTGCAAACATAAACGAGATCAAAAGATATCCAGGACTCAGACTCAGGGAAATCTGCGAACGAAATGAATAAAGTAGTTTGGTAATCAAAAGCATTATTTATCGTGAAATTTGATATTTTATGCAACTTTAATAATAAAAAAGTAATAAAAAACATATTTTATTTGCAACTGGTGTCCTGCCAAGTACAAATACTAATATGTTTTTTATTACTCATATTTTTTTGATTACATAAATATCAAATATTATCAGTAAGGTTGCTTTAGAATTTCTATTTGAGCTCTATTTATTACGTTTGCTTCTCATACGTATTGTTGGATCTAGGATTTTCTTTCTTATACGTAAGCTTTCAGGTGTTACCTCAAGAAGCTCGTCAGTCTCAATAAATTCCAATGCTTGCTCCAAGCTAAGAACCTTTGGAGGAGACAGACGTAATGCTTCGTCTGCACTGGATGAACGAGTGTTAGACAGCTGCTTTTTCTTGCATACATTTACTTCTATGTCTTCCGACTTAGCATTTTGTCCAATAACCATTCCAGAATATACCTTTACACCAGGTCCTATAAATAAGATACCTCTTTCTTGAGCATTGTATAGACCGTAGGTTATACTTTCTCCTGCTTCAAAAGCAATAAGGCTACCGGTTTTTCTATAACTAATATCTCCCTTATATGGAGCGTAGCCATCAAACAAGGTGTTGATTATCCCATTTCCCTTTGTATCGGTCATGAATTGGCCACGATAACCAATTAATCCCCTAGAAGGAATGCTAAATTCTAGTCGGGTATTACCATTATCTGAGGAATGCATATTGACCATTTCACCTTTTCTTGTACCAAGCTCCTGAATTACTACACCGGCAAATTCATCGGGAACATCAATCATAGCTCTTTCCATGGGCTCTAGCTTCTTACCATTATCGTCCTCTTGATATAGAACCTCGGCTTTACTTACAGAGAATTCAAAGCCCTCACGACGCATATTTTCTATTAATACAGAGAGATGAAGCTCACCTCTACCAGATACCTTAAAGCTTTCTGTAGTGTCAGTTTCTTCCACTCTAAGACTTACGTCAGTATTTAACTCTCTAAATAAACGCTCTCTTATATGTCTGGATGTAATATATTTACCCTCTGTTCCAGCAAGAGGACTATCATTGACATTAAAGTACATAGCGATTGTAGGCTCTGAAATCTTCTGGAAAGGTAATGGAACAGGATTGTCAGGGGAGCATATTGTATCTCCTATATGAATATTGGCAAGACCAGATATAGCTACAATAGCACCGACTGTTGCTTCGTTAACTTCCACTCTTTTAAGTCCATCAAATTCGTATAGCTTGCTTATCTTAACTTTATCATGCTTATCTGGATTATGTTGGTTAACAAGGAGAACATCTTGGTTAACCTTTATGGTACCATTATCTACTTTACCAATTCCAATTCTACCTACATATTCATTGTAGTCGATAGTACTGATTAATACTTGAGTACTACTATCGGGATTCCCCTCTGGAGCAGGAATATAATCTACTATTGTATTAAACAATACTTTCATGTCCAGGTCAGTTCCATCAGTGGTAAGTGAAGCAACTCCTGATTTAGCAGAAGCAAATATAAAAGGACAATCTAATTGTTCATCATTAGCATCAAGTTCCATAAGTAGCTCCAGTACTTCGTCTACAACATCATTAGGTCTAGCTTCAGGTCGATCCATCTTATTGACGCAGACGATGACATGTAAGTCAAGGTCTAAGGCTTTCTTAAGCACAAACTTAGTCTGTGGCATGGGACCTTCAAATGCATCAACAACTAAAACTACTCCATCAACCATCTTAAGCACCCGTTCAACCTCTCCACCGAAGTCGGCATGGCCAGGTGTATCTATAATATTAATCTTGACATCATTATACATCACGGCGGTATTCTTAGCTAAAATCGTTATACCACGCTCTCTCTCAATAGCATTAGAATCCATGACTCTGTCTACTACATTTTGATTGGAGCGAAACACTCCGCTTTGTTTCAATAACTCATCCACCAGGGTGGTTTTACCGTGGTCGACATGAGCGATAATTGCTATATTTCTAATATCCTCACGTTTCATCTAAAATAATTCCCTTCTTTCTCAAGGTACGCATCATATATAAAAACAACTCATATATTGTATCATAGGCCTGCATAAAAAATCAATTTATATTCGTACAATTTTAATAAAAAGTTTCAATTTTTTTGTATAAAGTAACAAAAGTTGGACAGATTCAAAATATATATCTAATTTTACTTCTAAAATTTGGAAAACTGCATATATTTAAACATAGGTGAATTTTATTGTTATTAGCTTAAGGACAATAATTCATCCCACATTTTAGAGCAGATTGGGGTCCAAAATGGCACCAATAGAGAAGGGAGAGGTACGATATGACGGATAAAGTATTTGATAACAATCAAGTAAGTGTTGCAGGAGAGGTAGTAAGTGAATTTACGTTCAGTCATGATGTATTTGGAGAGGGCTTCTACATTATAGAGGTTCAAGTAAGTCGTTTGAGTAATTCTTACGATATTATTCCGATCATGGTATCTGAAAGGCTGACCAATGTTAATGAGGATTGCATTGGAAAATACGTTATAGTGTTAGGACAATTCAGATCCTACAACCGTCATGAGGAGAACAGAAACAAGCTGGTTCTATCCGTATTTGCTAGAGAGGTCAATTTTATGGATGAGCTACCAGAAGAGGCTAAGCCTAACCATATATTCCTTGATGGTTTTGTATGTAAGCCTCCTATTTATCGAAAGACTCCTTTGGGTCGTGAGATCGCAGATGTTTTACTTGCCGTTAATAGACCTTATGGAAAGTCTGATTATATACCATGTATATGCTGGGGTAGAAATGCAAGATTTGCAGAAACCTTTACAGTAGGTGGCCATGTTCAAATATGGGGAAGAATTCAGAGTAGAGAGTATCAGAAGAAGATTAGTGATACTGAGTTTGAAAAGAGGGTGGCCTACGAAGTATCTGTTAGTAAATTGGAATATCTAAAAGATTATTAGAAAAAATTAATATAGATGTTATTGTAAGTGTTGGGGATATGATATAAGCTTGATAGGATCAGTACATGGTGCTGATTTTATCAAGCTATTTTTTATTAGGCAAAGTGACTATGAATTACATCGTGAATAAGAAAGGAAATGGGAATAGCACTTTTTGCAATATATTAAGCACTTTCTGAGTTGTTTATGGATATACTGTTTTATATAATGATAATATAAGTATAAGAAGTTATTAAGTAAGCCATTGACATTAGTAGACTGCAGTGATAATATAAGTTATCAGAACTTACAAAGTAAATTCTGATAAAAGGCGATGTTTTTCCGTCGTTCATCTTGATTACAGGAACAAGTTTTATGTTCCTATAATATAGGATACAATATAGAAAAATTTCATATTGCTTTGGTAGAGGAGCATTATTTATCAGTAAACTGCAGGATATGACAGACATATAGGATAGCGGTTGAAAGGAAATGATGCCGAAGTGATAATAATTCTGAGTTATTATTGCTGGGCATATGGTTAAGAGCCATATGACTGTCATCAAGTATGATGGAGCGCTGCCTAAAGAATATATCATAGAATATAATATATGATATTGCATTATTCTTTAGGGTCGACTCTATGTCGACTTTTTTTGTTATTAAATTTGGAGACAGTGTGAATGATGATACATTCGCATGGAGGTATTATGTAGTGCATAATACTTTAGGTTGCTAAGAAAGGAATGGATATTGTATGGCAATTTTTAAGGGAGCAGGTGTTGCAATTGTAACACCATTTACAAGGGACAATAAGGTTGATTATGATAAGCTTGGAGAGCTAATCGAGTTTCAGATTGAAGGAGGAACAGATAGTATTATTATCTGCGGTACTACAGGGGAATCCTCTACATTAACTCACGAGGAGCATATTGAATGTATTCGTTATACTGTAGCTAAGGTTAATAAAAGAGTACCTGTCATCGCTGGTACTGGTTCCAATTGTACTGACACTGCAATTTATCTGTCTACTGAGGCAAAAAAATGTGGAGCAGACGGATTATTAATTGTAACACCCTATTATAATAAAGCTACTCAGAATGGCTTGATCGCACACTTTACGGCGATTGCCAAAGCTGTGGATTTACCGATTATTTTGTATAATGTTCCGGGAAGAACAGGATGCAACATCTTACCAAAGACAGTGGCTAATTTAGTGAAAAATGTAGATAATATAGTAGGTATAAAAGAAGCTAGCGCCAATATTACTCAGGTGGCTGACATTATGCAATTAACTGATGGGAAGATCGATTTATATTCTGGATGCGATGAGCTTATAGTACCTACTCTATCCTTAGGTGGTGCTGGAGTTATATCTGTTATCTCCAACATTATGCCTAGAGAAACCCATGATATTGTAGCCAAGTTCCATGATGGGGATATAAAAGGAAGTCTAGATTTACAATTAAAGCTATTACCTCTTATTCATGAATTGTTTAGGGAGGTTAATCCTATACCTGTGAAGAAGGCCCTTAATCTTATGGGATTTGATGTAGGAACATTAAGACTACCACTTACTGAAATGGAAGAGGCTAATGCAGAAAGCTTAGCTAAAGCTATGGAGAACATTGGATTAATATCACGTTAGGAGGAAGCATATGATAAATATCATTTTACGAGGCTGTAATGGTAAAATGGGGCAGGAAATTACTAAGATAGTAGAAGCTGATAAAGATACGATAATTGTAGCAGGCATTGACGTCTCATCTACTGGAACTAATAAGTATCCTGTATACTCAAGCTTTAGCCAATGTCCGCTTCGGGCTGATGTAATTGTAGATTTTTCGTCACCTAAAAATCTTCTAGAAATGCTTGAATATGCTAAGGAGAATATGACAGGTATTGTGCTCTGCACAACTGGATTTACTAAAGAGGAGCAGAACATAATTGATGAAGCATCAAAGGTTATACCCATATTTCAATCAGCTAACATGTCAATGGGGATCAATGTAGTGACAAAGTTAATTAAGGATGCGGCTAAGGTTTTAATTGAAGCTGGTTTTGATATTGAGATTGTAGAAAAGCATCATAATAAGAAGGTGGATGCCCCTTCTGGAACTGCTCTTGCACTAGCAGATGCAATTAATAGTGTATTGAATAATGAATATGAATATCGCTACGATCGCTCTCAGTTAAGGGAAAAGAGAGAAGCCAAGGAAATCGGGATTTCTGCGGTTCGAGGAGGAACCATAGTCGGAGATCATGAGGTGATATTTGCAGGAACTGATGAAGTTATTGAGATAAAGCATACTGCTTATTCTAAGGCAATATTTGCCAAAGGTGCAGTAGAAGCAGCCAAGTTTTTACCAGGGAAGAGACCAGGTAAGTATGAGATGAACCATATTATCGAATAAGTAGTCTATGGGTAATATATTTTGCAATAATATTATTTTATAATTTACAAGTATTATAGTCATTCATATCGTATAAGAATGGAATATTTCTTAATGATATGAATGATTTTTATTGTGAAAATTGTTCACAAAATTTTCGTATTCTTGATGTAATATATATTGGTAAGTTAAGGCTCTATATGGGTATAGAGATGA
>DUNS01000054.1 GCA_012839235.1 Clostridiales bacterium | reverse complement strand
GAATATCTGCAGCCTTGATATTCGCCTATATTGCATCATGGATATTCAATCCAAAGATGAAGACATAATTACTATCTAATCACTTAGGCATAAGTGTATCCTAACTCTGAGACATATTATTATGAAGCTTTCTATAATTACCAGGTGTTATTGATAGATGCTTTTTAAAGAACCTTTGGTAGCTTTGTACGTTATTATAGCCTACCTTTTCAGCAATTTCATGTAGGGGTAATGATGATTTAGTAAGATAATCTTTGCTTTTTTCTATTCGGTAGCTATTTAAATAATCAGATAGGGTGATATCTGTTCTTACGCGGAAGATTTTACTTAGATATGAATAGCTTATGTTAAGATGGTCTGCCACATCAGTTATATTCATATCACGCATATAGTTATCCTCAAGATATTTTTTTGCCTGTTCGCAGTAATGGTTTTCCTTGTTATCATTGCTATCATAGAGCATACTGGCATGCTCGAGCAGTTTTTTTATAAAGTTGATTGTTTCAGTAAGTGTTTCATTTTCATTTAATGCCAGTAAAATATTGCGGTCAAAGGACTTACTAATATGAAATTCCTTATCCAGATCCATAATAATTCTATTACAGACATCCTTAGCCTGAGATGCATTGTGCATACTATGAAGTTTGCTTTCTAATTGCAGAATTAGGTTATCGATGTCCTTTTTATTATTTGATACAATGCATTGGACCATTGAGGTACTGATATTAAGAAATAGAAGATGTATATCATCTCTGTCTTTTACCATTTTAACTCTTTCGGCCCGGATTAATTCATTTTTCCAGTTAAAGAAGTATGCATTTTCAATTAAATCAACACAAATATTATACTGAGGAATGACTTCAGTAACATTATGAATATAATCACTGATGGCAAAATATGCATTATGGTGTGTTAGCTTTAGAACTGTATCGGTTAATACCTTTCTAGTTTGATTATTATCTGCTTGATCAATGTGATATAAGAGGACAAAAAAATCATCTATTTTAGTCATTATACCCTTCATGGAAGATTGTAGGTAGGAGCGTAATAGCTCCTGTAAGCTCAAATTAAATAATCTAATATCTTCTAGTGATTTGTCGTTTTCAAAATCCAACTTAATAAAAAGTAATTCGCACAAACCATTACCATCACCATCGAATAGGTATGGATGATCAGATAAAAATTCATTTTGAGATTGGCTTAGTTCTAGAAAGTTTCTAAAATTAAAGGCTTTATTGATTTCTTCGAATCGCTTAAGATTTAGCTTGGCATTAGTATTAAAGGTGTTTATTTCAACGAAGACATGCTTCAGCATGTCTATTTCATCGTAGACATTTTCCTTTTGAAGGCTTTTTGTGTTTTCTGCGATATCAGAATATAGTGTGTTGATTGGTTGATAGAGCCTTCTTGCCATATAAGTGGATATAAATATTAGAAAGAACAATAATCCTACACATGCTAATATTACATAGCTACCAAGATACTTAGACTCCTGATAGGCTTCATCTATTTGATAGGATGTTACAGATGTTATACCAAAATCAAACGATTTGATAAAGTAAATTCGATTATTATGTTTGACATAATAAACATCATTTTCAATATGTTTTGCGTTCAGTTGCATAAGCTCATCAGATTGAATAAATCCACAGAAGCCCTCTATTACTTGATTATTTGAGTCCAAAATAAAAAACTCTTCCTTATTTTTATTTAATTCATATGTAGAGATAATATCCTCATATAGACGATTCAGGCTTATATTGGCCATAAGATAAAAGCTGGGTCTTCCTTTTATAACCAGAGAGAGGACTAAATCGTTGTAGACGCTGAAGACATCATAATAATTATTGATTAAATCTTCATTGTTTAGTGTGTATCGAAGTGGAAGTTGCTGTATTCTGTAGATATCTACTTTATGATTTAGCCATTTTATATCATAAAACTCATCAAACACATAGCTACCTGATTTAGATGTATATATTTTACCTGTTGTTTCATCATAAAAATATACGGAGTGAAGAAGAGAGTATTTTTCAGTCATAGTTCTAAGCCGATTTGATATGTATAGTAAATCGGTGCTATATTCTTTGGATACGGTATAAGACCCGTATTTTGTTTCTGAGCTTTCAACAGCCAACTCCAGCTCAATGGCCTTGATACGTTGATTAATACTAGATGATATTTCAGTCATCTCAATAGATTTGTGCTGAAGGAATTTTTCCTCGGCTTGATTTGATAAAAAGGTTATTGGGGTGTCCGAGGTTATTAGTACATATGTATATAGATTAGGTATAGAAAGTGCAAAGTATAGTGAATCAACTGCTATTGGTTTATTTCAATCTGTTACGAATATCATCATATT
>DUNS01000053.1 GCA_012839235.1 Clostridiales bacterium | reverse complement strand
CTTAATACGAGCTCTGATAATCACAAAGGGGATTATGATTATTCTGGATTTGCTTTAAATTACTGCTTGGCCTATGAATTAATATGCCATAAAATGCTAAAGGGCTTCCTGATGGAAAAAATACCAGAATATAATGTGGAAAAACTTAAAAAGAACGGAATAACAATATTAAGTGATAGTCGATACAATACAAGATATACTCTGGGTAATTATTCGTATTTCTTGACTTATTATAAAAGAAAATATACTAAGGAAATACAAAATGAAGCTATAGGCTTTAAAGTTGATCCATTTATCAAAGACTTTTCTGACGCCAAGGATATACGTAATACTGTAGCCCATGTAGGAGGCACTCTAACAGAAGAGATGTTCCGTAAATTATTATTGTTTTTATTTGGGAGTAATAATAATAATGAGGGGCATACACCAGTATTTGAAGGCATTTGCAGATTAATTAGGATGGATTAGTGAAATTTATTATAGGGAGGAATGACATGGAGAAGCACCTAACTGAGGAACTGAAAAATAATAGTGAGAGCTTCTTCCTTGTTCCATTTTATTATTCAGGGAAGAAGGCATTTGAAAAAAGCATAGGTGAAAATTGGGATAAAGAACAAAGCCATACTCATTGGTTTCTGGCAAAGCATATCGATGCATTCGATAAGGGAAAGGACCATGAAAGAATATTTACATACTATACCTTAAAAGAGGCTACTTACCAATACTATGGTTTACCAAATCGGTATGAGGATATAAGGATAACATCGGATTTAATTGTAGATGATGATAGGCTACCAGAGCAATTTACTATGAAAATATTCCAGATTAAAATCTTATATTTTACCACAGGATTTGGTTTTCTTATGTATCAAATTGATCATGGGGAGGATGAGATAGAGACCATAACTAATAAAAGCTTTGCCTTACTACGGGCCTTTGTTCCCGTTAGAAAGTCAGGTAAACAAGTTAAGCTCTATGTTTCTATGTCTTCTGAGAATGAAAGCCTTGAATTAATAGACCAGGAATTAGACCTAATTAATATTACAAATCAATTGCTGGACTTGGGTGGTAAAAAAGATGTGATTGAGTTATTCCCAACCTCATGTAAGAGCCAATGCTATGTCTATCATAGGATACAATTAGCTAAGCCCAAAGCTGAGGAGGAGGTAGAACGGGACCTATGTTATCTGAGGAAGGGCTTTCATACTAGCTTCTCAATTCATGAGGAGCAGGAAGATAGCATATTCGATTTTAAATGGAAACAGAACAGAAATCTTTACTGGGGTGGTTCCATGAAGGGGGTAGTTTCCCTATCCTATTGCATACCTGGTGAGAATAATTATTTTGTAACAAAGCAATATAGCAATAATGTTCGAAATGACTACTTTCTCCTTTATATGATATTACTCCATCAACGACAAGCCCTACTGTTTTATAACTATATGGCAGTAAAAGAACAAAATAGTATGAAGAAGCTTGAACGGATTAAGAAGGAGCTTATTCGATTTCGTATTAACTTTGAATATAAAACCGTGTCAGATGAGGCTTCCTATCAAAAATTCTATCATGGTATGTATGAATGCTTATCTCTTGAAAGTCTTAATGCTGACATCCAGGACGTAATTGATAGAGTCACAGAATATCAAGATTTCTCCAATGAGAAAAGTATGAATCGAGTGTTGGCCTTGATAGCTATGTTTAGTATTTTTTCTGCATTTGCAGATGGAACAGGATTTGCAGATAGAGTAGAACAGGGCATTGAGCCTACATGGCTCCATTGGGCTACCTTAATAATTATTATCATTATTATGATATTTGCCGGTTACACCTTAATAAAAAATCTGTTTAAAAAGTAATCTCTTACTCCTAATTTTATAATAGTGGTTCTTCCTTTAATTATAGTAATGGCATTTCATTTTGTAGATATTGGTGGTAAAATATGGACAATAAACTTTGACGATAATATAAAGTCCTGAGTTAAACGAGGAGGAAAGATTATGGAAGGAAGTAAATTGTCTGGTAAAATAAAAATTCTGCTGATGATAGTGGGTGTTGTTCTAGCTATTCTTACAAGTATAAGTTCTTTTTGGTTACCAAAGGCAAAACCGCAGGATGCACCAGATAAAGAATTTTCAGCAATAAGGGCAATGAAGCATGTTGAAAAGGTTGCTGCAGAAATCCACCCCATGGGGACACCGGAAAATGAGAAAGTACGGGACTATATAATAGGTGAGCTCTCCGACCTAGGTCTTAATGTGGAAACTCAAAAGACTTATAGTAGTAATCTAATATGGGGCGAAATGAGGAGTGGAGAAGTTGAGAATATATATTCAATATTGGAGGGCAGTGGTAAGGACAAAGATAGTATATTAATGATGGCACATTATGACAGCACTTCCTCTGATGTTAGTGGTTCAGATGGGAATAATACTTTTAAAAATTGGAGGTAAAACAATATGAAAGAAAGAGCAGGGGCTATAATATTAGCATTACTAATAAGCATTACATTCAGTTCGTGTGAATATATATCAGAAGAGGATACAGCGCAGGAAGCTATAAATCCTACTACAGAAGCTGTTAATGAAGAGAATAATATAGAAGAATCAATAAGTGCTACTACTGCGCCTACACAGCTAATAGAAGAAAGTATTACACCTGCAGTAAAAAACGATAATACCGATATCATCCCTGTTATCTTAGAGACACCTCCCTTTAGTTATTATATATCAGACAGGGTAAAGCCAGATGATAAACAACCCATTCAGTTAACAATGATATCAAGTACCTACAATGAAATCACAGATGATGACATATGGTTCATTGATAATAATCTAATCTATAACACTTATGGGGTGCCCAATTCATATAAAAATATTACTGGTAATCAGCAAGATGAAAAAGCAAAACTGAGGGAAGACCTGCTTAGAACTTCTGCATTTTATGACGATTCTTATATTTACGATGGATATGTATCGGGCTTTGGTGATGATTATATATTGAATATCTACGATTGGAATTCTTTAGAGCTTATGTATGTGTTGGACTTTTCTAATTATTGTTATACACCAGAATATGTCTTCGATGATTTTGACTATATTCAGCAAATAGTTAATTGGGCAGCGATAAAAGATAATATTCTGTTTGTCTCCCATAGTCATAATACCTATGCAAAAAGCTCTAATAATATGAACGGTTATATTACGGCCATTGATCTGTCAGATATGACTATACTATGGAGAACGGAACCATTAGTTAGCAATGCCTGCAATTTTGAGTTAATTGATGATGTTATTATTAGCGGATACGGATTTACAGATGAACCTGATTTTTTATACCAGATCGATACTTCTAGCGGTAAGATTATAGATAAGATACCATTGAAGACAGCTGCAGAATATATTATTAGGAAAGATAATGTACTATATGTGCGTACTTATAATATGAATTATGAGTTTGAAATTAGTAGGTAGGGGCTATTAGACTGGTTTAGGCTGTATGAGAAGTTATTGTAAGATGGCTTTTACATTCTGCTCCACTTTTACAATCACATAAAAAAGAGATACGATACCTAAAAATTGGTATCGTATCTCTTTTTTCGTTAAGCTGATAAAGGCAAATGAATATATGAAAAACCAACTATGCCATTATTTAATGCTTACCAGATGGCAAGGACATGGTGGCTAGGTGACATAGGTGAAATCAGAGAAGAAGCAAGAGCACAACTTTTAGGTGTCTTTTAGCATCTTTTCAGATTATAATAATATATATATTTGAGTTCAATTTACTAGAGGAGAACTCAATATTGCGTTATTAATATTAGAGAAGATTTAGTTAATGAAATTGTCATGGAAGAGAAATAAATAAAAATAATTATAGAAAAATTAAAAACTGTTAAATATTTAACACATAATAAAAAATAACTATGTTAAAGTATAGACAATAAATACACCACCACTTATCTGAACACATAGTAAACCAGTATTTTTATATACACATGAATGTTAAAAAAATAACAATAATAAAACGAATTATCTTTTCTGTCATTGATATTATGATTTTATGGAGTGGTAAGTGGTATAAGTATTTTATAAATAGTTATTTGCATCTCTTTCTATGATTTTAGTACTGCCAATATTACCTAACGGAGGTTATGGTTATGAATGTAAAAACAAATGTGCTGGATAGCTTAGAGCAAAGCTCCCTATCAATTAAAGAAAAATTTTTGTCTCTTTCACATCAAATAGTAACACTTCGACGGGGTGATGTCATTTATCATCAAGGGGATAGAATTAATAAGATTGGTTATCTGCTAGAAGGGGTTATGAAGTGTGCTAACTATACTAACTCCGGTGATGAAGTTAATCCTCATTATTTTTATGAAGGAGAAATCTTTCCAGAATATTTGTTGTTATCAGGTAACAATGAGTATATCTATACATTAATTGCCGAGAAGCCTTCCAAAATATTATTAGTGGACTTCCCTAGCTTTAGAGATCTCATTATGCATGATATGGAATGGTGCCATCTATTAATTACCTATATGGCCAAGAGAGGTTTGCTTGCAGAAAAATGGAAACTATGTAATTGTTACGGCAACTTACGAAGTAGCATTGCTTACATGTTGTTAGAAATATATGGAGCTTCAGATAAAGATTGGACAGAAATAAAAGATAACCAACGGATTATCTCCACAAAACTACAAATATCCCGTACAGCTTACAATCAGGAAATGATTAAGCTTGAGGAAGAAAACATCATTAAAAGAGATAAGTCAAAAATAAAAATAATTAATCGAGGAAAGCTAGAAGCTTATATATAACCTGATAATGTGGCCATAGGAGAGAAATGATATTTATCATTGTGCAAATAATTAGTAAGGACAAAAGAAAATCATCCTTAAAATAATATAATTGGAGGAAACCATGGAAAGATATGACTTAGTAGTAATTGGTGCAGGTCCAGCTGGTATGACAGCTGCAATATATGGTGTAAGAGCAAATTTAAAAGTTTTATTGCTAGATAGATTAGCTCCGGGAGGACAAATTATCAATACCAACGAAATTGAAAATTATCCTGGGGCAGGCAAGGTAAACGGTGCTGAACTAGCATTTAAGATGTTCGAACACACCCAAGAATTAGG
>DUNS01000052.1 GCA_012839235.1 Clostridiales bacterium | reverse complement strand
AAAGAATAAATTTATAAATAATTTGACACTGGAATTCTAGGTTATGAGTTCCTATGTAAAGAAAGGCATGGTTATTTATATGACACAAGAAAATATGGTAAATGATAATTCTAATAAGGAAGAAAAGGATATTGTTTCAAAAAACTTTATTGAGCAGATAATTGATCGGGACTTAGAAGAGGGCAAGGTAAGTAATATAGTTACTAGGTTCCCTCCTGAGCCCAATGGCTACCTTCATATTGGACATGCTAAATCCATCTTATTGAACTATGGAATAGCTCAAAAGTATAATGGAAAGTTCAATCTTCGATTTGATGACACTAATCCTGAGAAGGAAGATACAGAATATGTGCAATCAATAATTGAAGATGTTAAGTGGATTGGTGGAGATTTTGAAGATAGATTATTCTATGCATCAGATTATTTTGAGCATATGTATGAGGGTGCAATTAAGCTTATTAAGAAAGGGAAAGCTTTCGTATGCGACCTTACTGCTGAAGAAATAAGGGAATACCGAGGTACCTTAACAGAAGTAGGTAAGAACAGTCCATACAGAGATAGAAGTGTTGAGGAGAATCTGGAGCTCTTCCAAGGGATGAGAGAAGGAAAGTATCCTGATGGTAGTAGGGTTCTTAGAGCTAAGATAGATATGTCTTCCCCTAATATGAACATGAGAGATCCAATAATATATAGGGTAGCACGAGCTCATCATCACAATACTGGTGACAAGTGGTGCATATATCCTATGTATGATTATGCTCATCCAATTGAGGATGCTATAGAAGGTATTACTCATTCCCTATGTACCCTAGAGTTTGAGGATCATAGACCTCTCTATGATTGGGTTGTAAGGGAATTAGAGTATGAAAATCCTCCACAACAGATAGAGTTTGCTAAGTTATATCTTACCAATGTTGTTACAGGAAAGAGATATATTAAGAGATTGGTTGATGAAGGAATTGTTGATGGTTGGGATGATCCTAGACTAGTTACAATAAGTGCATTAAGAAGAAGAGGCTTTACACCTGAAGCCATTAAGAATTTTATGGAGTTGGTGGGAATATCAAAGAGCAATAGCTCGGTTGACTATGCAATGTTAGAATACTGCATTAGGGAGGATCTAAAGCTTAAGAAACCTAGAATTATGGCGGTATTAGATCCTATTAAGCTAGTTATTGATAATTATCCTGAAGGCCAGGTGGAATATCTTGACGCTCCCAATAATCAGGAAAATGAAGCTATGGGAACAAGAAAGATCCCTTTTAGTAAGGTTTTATATATTGAAAGAGATGACTTTATGATTGAACCGCCCAAGAAGTATTTTAGACTATTCCCAGGGAATGAAGTTCGTTTGATGAATGCTTATTTTGTCAAATGTGTAAGTTATGAGACAGATGCTGAGGGCAATGTAACAGAAGTTCATTGTACCTATGACCCAGAAACAAAAAGTGGTTCAGGATTCGAAGGTAGAAAAGTTAAGGGAACAATTCATTGGGTTGAGGCTTCATCAGCTATTAATGCAGAGGTTCGCCTATATGAGAATATTGTTGATGAGGAAAAGGGAGTTTATAACGAGGATGGAAGTCTAAATTTAAACCCTAATTCTATAACGGTATTAAAGAATTGTTATATTGAATCAAGTGTTAAAGGAGAAGTGGCTCCAGCTAGCTTTCAATTTTTACGACAAGGATATTTCTGCTTAGATTCGAAAGATACTTCACCAGAGCATTTAGTATTTAATCGTATTGTATCCTTAAAGAGCTCATATAAACCAAAGTAGAGAAATGGTGTAAATATACTTATAGAAGAGAATGGAGGATGGGATTTTGGCTAATTTATTTTCAGGATTAGAGGCCCTTGGGCTTAAAAATCTGTCTAAGATGGATGTATATGAAGAGAAAGAAAAGGTGGCCAATGTTGCCAGTGAATCTGACATAAAGCCAACAGTAGAAGAAACAGATTTCATATATGATAAAAGCTATACCTGCCCAGTGTGTGACAAAGATTTTAAATCAAAAATGGTTAAGGCAGGTAGATTTAAGTTACAAAAAGTTGATACGGATTTACGTCCGATTTATCAATTTGTGGACCCCCTAAAATATGATGCAATAGCATGTCCAAAGTGTGGATATGCAGCCTTAAGTCGCTATTTTAAGTATGTTACATCAGCCCAATCTAAGGCAATAAAGAATGATATATCTGCCAACTTTAAACCGACTAATGAAGTTGGTGATGTATATACTTATGATGATGCAATTATGAGACATAAGCTGGTTTTAGTTAACACAATTGTAAAGAATGCAAAAAACTCTGAAAGAGCATATACTTGTCTAAAAATAGCATGGTTACTCAGAGGTAAGGCTGAAGAATTGCCAAAGGATACCCAGGATTATCAAAAACAAATCGATGAAATGGCAAAAGAAGAGCTAGAGTTTTTAAAGAATGCCTATGAAGGATTTGAAGAAGCCTTTAGTACAGAGAATTTCCCAATGTGTGGAATGGATGAAAACACTATTAGTCTTATGCTTGCTGATCTGGCACGTAGAATTGGTAAATATGATGAATGTGGAAGATGGGTTTCTAAAGTACTAGTAGCTAGAGATGCTAATGAACGTATTAAAGAAAAAGCAAGAGATATTAAGGAACTGCTTCAAGAGGCTAAGAAGGAAGAAGAATAGAGTAGAAAAGGCGGTATTATCTTGAAAGAAAAACTATATACAATTCCGGTTAATGAGGGCTTTGAAAAGGATTGCGAATGTCCAGTTTGTTCTATGGTTATAACTCTTGAGAACAATGCCATAGACTTTACCATGGGTCCTAGTTATATGGAGGATGATGTTAGAGAAGCTACTTCAAGATTAGGTTTTTGTGAAAAGCATATTCACAAGCTATACAAGCATCAAAACAGACTAGGACTAGCTCTTATTCTAATGTCTCACGTGGATAAGATAATAAAAGACACCAAGAAATTATCTTCTTCAAAAATACCCTCCTCTTCATTCTTCAAAAAAAAGACTGATAGTTCCGAGCTGGCTTCTTATTATGATAAGCTAGATGGATCATGTTATATATGTGAGAATATTAATAATACACTAGAGCGATATGTTGCGACTATTTTTCATCTATATCATAATGAAGAAAGCTTTAGGAATAAGTTCAAGGCTTCGAAGGGGTTTTGCACAGAGCATTATAAAATTTTATATGATGCCAGTTCAAAATATCTTAGAGGTAGTGAGCAAGCTCAATTTCTGGAGACTCTTAACAAGCTATACTTAGATAATATGGAGAGAGTTAGGGAAGATCTCAGCTGGTTCATTGATAAATTTGATTATAGATATGCCGATGAACCATGGAAGAATTCTAAGGATGCACTGCCAAGAACTATTGAAAAGATAAATAGTATTAATCCAATAGATTAATTAAGAAGGTTTATAATATAAAAATAAGAATATACTTTAATAGTATAGACCAAAAAAGTTATTACCATATAGTAATAACTTTTTCTTTGGAAAGCTCAAGATGATGAAAAAGTGAGATATATTAAGAAAAAGTGAGATTATATTAGAAAAGTCTAAAATTTAGCTGGTTTCTAGAGATAAAGAAAGTTGCATAATAAAGGCTAATTTACTAATATATATATCAATAGTTAGCACTCATTAACAGTGAGTGCTAATAACCAAATTAGATAGGATTTAGAACATTATTAAAGGAGGAATTATTAGATGAAACTTGTACCATTAGGAGATAGGGTAGTATTAAAGCAATTATTAGCAGAAGAAACAACAAAATCCGGTATCGTATTACCTGGACAGGCGAAAGAAAAACCACAGCAGGCAGAAGTTATTGCAGTTGGCCCTGGGGGAATGGTTGATGGTAAAGAGATTAAGATGGAAGTTAAAGCAGGAGATAAAGTTATTTATTCAAAATATGCTGGAACAGAAGTTAAGGTTGAAGAAGATGAGTATATCATTGTAAAGCAGAGTGACATACTTGCTGTAGTTGAAAACTAATTAGGGAGGAATATGAATATGGCTAAAGAAATCAAATACGGTGCTGAGGCAAGAGCACTTTTAGAAGCTGGAGCTAATAAACTTGCAGATACAGTTAAAGTAACACTAGGACCTAAGGGTAGAAATGTTGTTTTAGATAAATCATACGGTGCACCTCTTATTACTAATGATGGTGTTACTATCGCTAAAGAAATCGAACTTGAAGATGCATTTGAGAATATGGGAGCACAGTTAGTTAAAGAAGTTGCTACTAAGACTAATGATGTTGCTGGTGATGGTACCACAACAGCTACAGTTCTTGCTCAAGCTATGATTAAAGAAGGTATTAAGAACTTAGCAGCAGGGGCAAATCCTATTATTTTAAGAAAAGGTATGAAAAAGGCTACTGAAGTAGCTGTTGAGAATATTACAAAGATGAGTTCTAAATTAACAGGCAAGGATCAAATTGCAAGGGTTGCTGCAATTTCTGCTGGTGATGATGAAGTAGGACAATTAGTTGCTGATGCAATGGAAAAGGTATCTAACGATGGAGTTATTACCATTGAAGAATCTAAGACCATGTTGACAGAGCTAGACCTTGTTGAAGGTATGCAATTTGATCGTGGATATGTATCAGCATATATGTGTACTGATATGGATAAGATGGAAGCAAATCTTGAAAACCCATATATTTTAATTACTGATAAGAAAATCACTAATGTTCAAGATATTCTACCTCTTCTTGAGCAGATTGTTCAAAATGGATCAAGATTACTTATAATTGCTGAAGATGTTGAAGGAGAAGCTCTTACAACATTAGTTCTTAATAAGCTTCGTGGTACATTCCAGGTAGTGGCTGTAAAGGCTCCTGGTTATGGAGATAGAAGAAAAGCAATGCTTCAGGATATTGCTATCTTAACAGGTGGTACTGTAATCACAGATGAATTAGGACTTGACCTTAAGGAAGCTACTTTAGAGCAATGTGGTCGTGCTAAGTCTGTAAAGGTACAGAAAGAAAATACCATAGTTGTAGATGGTGAAGGTAATAAAGAAGAAATTCAAGCAAGAATAAACCAGATAAAGGCTCAGATTGAAGAAACTACATCTGAATTTGACAAAGAGAAATTACAAGAAAGACTTGCAAAGCTTGCAGGTGGTGTAGCAGTTATCAGAGTTGGAGCAGCTACTGAAACTGAGATGAAGGAGAACAAGCTTCGTATGGAAGATGCTCTAGCTGCTACGAGAGCTGCTGTTGAAGAGGGTATTATAGCTGGTGGTGGATCCGCATATATTCATGCATCCAAGAAGGTTATGGAGTTGGCGCAGAATCTTGAAGGTGACGAAAGAACTGGTGCTAGCATTATTCTTAAAGCACTTGAGGCTCCTCTATACAGTATTGTAGCAAATGCTGGACTAGAAGGTTCAGTAGTAATTAACCAGGTTAAGAATAGTGATGTAGGAACAGGATTTAACGTATTAACAGAAAAATATGTTGATATGGTTGAAGAAGGAATACTTGATCCTACTAAGGTTACAAGAAGTGCACTTCAAAATGCTACTAGTGTTGCATCTTCCTTATTAACTACAGAATCAGTTGTAGCTAATATTAAATCCGACGAACCAGTAATGCCTGCTGGTGGCGGTGGAATGGGTATGATGTAGAAAAAATACTATTCGGCATTCAATGTATAGATAGAAGACTTGGAAAAATGGTCTCATGGTGAGACGTTCTCACTTAGTTGCATTACGTAGCGGTACAAAGGGTCTAAAAAACAGACCCTAAGTACCGACGAATGCAAATACTCACCATGAGAATCATTTTCCAAGTCTTCTTTTTATACTTTAAATAATGCCGAATAGTATTTTTTTGATGTTTCGGTATAAAACTACTTGACATATTACTTGGTTATGATTATGATTAACACTACAACTAAATACATAATTATTTTAGCTAGGGGAGCCTTTGGCTGAGAGGTATGATTTATATACTGACCCTCACTACTTGATCCGGATAATACCGGCGTAAGGAAGCATTCAATCAAGTGGCCCCTCCTAAGCAATCCTAAGGAGGTTTTTTTATGTTTCAAAAGGTTTTTGATTTTTTTGTTTTTACTGACACAAGCTATGAAACCCATAGCTACTACCCAACAACAGCAGGCAATATAGGGATATTTATAGTTATTCTATTATTGCTTATTGCTATGATGGCAGTCAGTGGATCTGGTAAAAAGGTTCAAGCCAAACAGCTAGCCTTTTCAGCCTTGGCCATGGCTCTTGCTGTTGTCGCATCCTTGTTCACTGTAGTAGAGTTTCCATTTGGTGGATCTATAACTTTGTTTCGCATGTTT
>DUNS01000051.1 GCA_012839235.1 Clostridiales bacterium | reverse complement strand
TAACAAGTTAGTCGAATCGTTCAGTACTTCCATTTCGCTACGTTTCTTGGTACCCATTCCATTACTTATCATTTCATTATAGAATTTAAGGTATAGAAGTTCTTCCTGGCTAAGATGACTTAAGTCAAAATTAAATTGTATCTTACTTATCTCGTCAACATCTGCCTTGGTACTCCATAACTTAACTCCCTGAACAATCTCTTCTTTAATCTCACGATCTTTCATTTCTATAGATATATCCTTTAAATCTACTGCACGTAATGATTTTAAAACATCATCAGGTGTCGCCTCGTTATTCCATGCATTAAGCTCTGCTGTCTTATTAACAAGGGCTTTAATCTCTTTCTTAGTCATACTAGATTTTATCTCAGATAGCTTCTGAGTCAAGGCGGTTTGATTCTTCTCCAAAAGACCAGCTTCTGGTTTTGTTACTGTCAGTGCAACTAATTTATTATCTAATATCTGCTTCCTAATAATTTCTTCTAATATATTTTGATCAAGCTTTTCAGACACATTCTTAATATATCCAGTATAGTTATCCATGGGATTACTTAAAAGATTATCAAATAAACTTGAAAGTACCATCTCATTTATTGCATTTCCACTACCAATGAACTCATCAAACTCCATGGATCGTAATATGGAATTAACTAAATCAGTATCCATTCCATTATTAACTACCTTTTCCAGCTCTTTTATGACCAAATTATAGAAATCCTTAGCAGCAGTAGGATTGGCATTCATAGCTATAAAATGAATTGTAGGCTGAAATGTTGACATATCCAATTGGATCATATAAGATTCTGCTATCTGACTTTTTAGCATCGCCTTCTTAATATCTGAGCTTTCCAGATTAAGAAGTCCTATTCCTAAATTTAGACCCATATAGTTTTCCATGCCAAGTTCCTTAATATCATCGGCAGCAAATACAAGATCAATAACTGAATTATTCTTTGTGTTTGTCCCCTCAGCAACTGGGAATGAATAGGTTTTCTCAACCAACTTATCAAAAGGCTTCTGTGAATTTCTTTTAATATCTATAGTTTTTTTAGTATAGGATGACAGATAATCCTTATCAATCATGTCTAAAAATTTTTCATAATCAATATCACCATATAAAACTATAAAGGCATTGGATGGATGATAGAAGTTATTATAGATATCTATCAGATCCTCATAGCTTAATGTTAATATTTCACTAGGTATTCCACCAGAATTATTTCCCTGATCAGTATCAGGGAATATAGTCTTATTAGCATTGGATACTGCTGTAGAAGTTATACTACCCATACTTCCTTGCATCTCATTATAAACAATTCCATTATAAGCTAGGTTAGAATCCTCATTAGCAAGCTCATAACGCCATCCTTCTCTTTCAAATACTCTTTTATCAGATAGTATCAAAGGATTAAACACTGCATCCAAATATATATCAGCAGACTTAAGTAACTGCTCTTCACTTTGGGAAGTAATTGGATACATTGTCATATTTGGATATGTGAATGCATTGGCATATGAAACATATGTAGTATTCATAATATCAAAAATTATATTCTTAGACGGATATTTTTTGCTTCCTCCTAAAACAGAATGTTCCAAGATATGATTAGCTCCTCTATTATCTGGGGGTGTATTAAATTTAATTGAGAAACCGCGATTAACATCCTTATTCTTAATCACAAGTAATTTTGCACCAGTTTTAATGTGTTCCAGTAAAATCTTAGTAGATTTAGTAGTTTTATCGTATTCAGTTTCTTCAACACTAAATCCCTTGACCTCATCTCCTACTTGAGGGGCTGTAAATGTTGTCTCTGCAGATACCATCCTTGATGAACCTACAGCTGCAGAAAGCCCTAAACATAGAGCTGTGAATAAAAGTAAAATTCTTTTTTTCAAGACATTCCCTTCTTTCTTATATTTGCATTTTTGTTAAAAGATTAATAGAACCATAAATTGTAATTCATTCCTTAATTTAACATGTACTATACTAAAATGCAATAATAACTTGATAAATAAAGAGAAACTTAAGAATTCTTCATAATTACTTATAGTCATTTTGTTAGATATATTTTAATTGTCATTGGTCCAATTATTGTATATAATATCTTCAATAATATTGAAAAATAACTACTTTAAATATTACATTTTTGAAGGTGATATAATGAAAAAAAGTAAAAAATACGAATCCCTTTATAGGAAGAACCGAAATACTGGTCGTGTGATCATAGATATAGCCTTAGAAGATTATCTGGAGTTTTTTAATGAATGGGATAATTCTGCTTTTAAAAAACGAGACATTCATTCTGGATTATTGCAATTCCTTGATTTGTGCTCAGAGGACATCCCCTTGCGTAAAAAGTTAGAGATTGTCTTTTCACTTAATACTGCTGAAATCATAAAAGAAAAAGAAGAACAAATTCGTATAAGCTATCGCAATTATTTTAATTCAATACAGCGTTTAGAGAAAAGAAAAACCAGTCGACTTATTAGAAGTTCTCTTGTATTACTTTTTATAGCCCTTGCACTTTTGACTATATATGGATTTATGAGTCGATATACTCCAAGTAATATACTTACTAAGGTTTTACTCGAAAGCTTATTGATTGGTGGTTGGGTTTTCGCATGGGAAGCTGTCCACTTACTGTTTATCGATATCATTGAGCCACTTCACAGACGTCGTGAATTAGATAGATTTCTTGATGCAGAGATTAATTTTCAATATTTAAGTTTAATCTCCTATCCAAAAATATAGAAGTCCTCTTTCACCATCTGGCAATTCAATATAATACCAGTTCAGGGTTCTATCCTCATGGCTTATATAAATATCAAGAAGGGTTATCTCTGTATTATCAAATTCTCTTAAAGTATCAAAATTCCAATCAGTATATTCAAAGTGGTTTACTGGTTTAGTTTCTAGCGGAACAAAAAAACCAGAACCACTAATTTTATAACTTTTACCAATATATTGTTCTACATCATTATTAATAGCAGAAAACTTACCATCCCTAAACACTCCCCATGCAGAAAAGAAGGGAGGTTCAAAGTGATTAGACAGATTGAACCAGGATATTACCTTTCCCTGTCCATCTAACAATCCACCACGTTCAATAGAACCTAAGCTTTTAAGCTCCATACCATCATACCTTAAGAACTGGAACTCAGGGTCTCCACTAGGTCCGTCATCAAATACAGCAATCTCCACATAG
>DUNS01000050.1 GCA_012839235.1 Clostridiales bacterium | reverse complement strand
GTTGAAGTTGTTGTAGGAGCAAAAGGTGATGCTAAAGCAGCAGTAGAAGCGTACTTGCAGGGCTCCCTTAAATCTACTGGTTCCGTTTGTCATGAACATCAGCATCATGATGAATGTGGGGAGTAAACCCGTCAGTTAAACTATAAGCAAGACACCCTACGTTAACTTCGTAGAGTGTTGTTAATGTTACTGGTGTGCCAGCGCTCATTATCTGCACCGTTCAGGATACCGTCGGCCTCTAACCCGCGGGCAATCATGCTCTATTTCAATGTCATCAAAGCCTTCTGGAAGTGATAAATATCGAAATAAGGATGTTTTAGATCTTATTAGAATAACTGAAAGGGCATTTTGTGAACCTGATGTAATTAATGTGTTATCAGGCTTACTTTCTATCCTATATTGCTCAAGCCATTTTGAGGCAATATATCTATGTTTAATGTGACCTACCGGTGATGAATACTTAAAAACTAAATCATAATCAATTGAGTTATATAGTCCAGTTACGTAAGATTTGATTAGATCATTCATTTCATATACAGGTAGAACCATACCCATTTCAATTATATTATTGTCTTTATGATTTGTTAATAAATCAGATGGTATACCAGCAGTACTACTGACAAAGGTTCCCTTACCAATTACACCCTTAACCAATACCTTTTCCCCGCATAATGTATAAGCCCCAGTTACAGTACTGTGACTGATGCCTAAGTAGTTGGCAATAATCCGTTGTGGAGGTAGCTTAAAGCCAGTTCTAAGTTTCCAACGTTCAATATCCTTTTCAAGACTTTCAGCTAACAATATGAAAAGTGGCTTAAGGATTTGTTGAGATTACCAGATGAAACAGTTGCTGGGTATGTTACTGTAAGCTTTACTGCAACAATCATTGGATTGATTACAGGAAGAAATATGTTGTTAAAGAATCTAAAGTATGATGTTATCAAAGATGGATTAATCAATGCTCCAGAAATAAGTATGTTCAAAGGCGAAAATAGCAGGTGCTTATGTCCATGTTGATGAAGCTTTTGGTCTTTGGGCTGCACCCTATGACAATGGTATTATTTTATGTAAGAACAGAGAAATGTTGGTTGCTTCTATGCATATGGTTGGATCATATATTGTATCTAGTAATGAACGGGATGGAATGCTTTATACAACAGAAATGTCTAGAAGAGCGAGAGCAATTGATTTATGGGCAACACTTAAAGGATTAGGAAAGCAAGGCGTGTCTGACTTGGTATGGGAATTACATCAAAAAGCTATATGTTTTTCGAAACTACTTAAAGAAGGAGGATTTGAAATACTTAATGATCTTGTGTTTAACCAAGTATTAGTTAGATATGAACCCGACGAGAAAACTAATAAATTAATTAAAGGAGTCCAAGAAACGGGGGTTTGCTGGCTTGGAGGATCTAAATGGGATGGGAAGTCGGTAATGAGGGTTAGTGTAAGTTCTCCTTATGTCTAAAAGCCTGGAAGGCTTAATTATTCTATCTTGTATATATTACTCCTAAATATGTTACATACTATAATTTATAATATAAAATAAAATTAGTTATTAAAACTTAAGTCAAGTAGGTAGACAAAGAGAAGTTTTATCTTTATAATAAAAACGTCGAAAATGATATGATGTGGTTTAATTTATTAAATCTGATTTAATTATAGAGATTGAGAGGAGGACAGGGAAAATCATAGAATATGTGATGATTAGCCCTTGACCATAGTTGAAAAAAGGACAAATATTAGAAGGTAAGGTTCTAAGAGTTGACTTTCCTAACAAAGGAATTGTGGAAGTGGAAGAGGATAAAGTAGTAGTAAAAAATACTATTCCGGGTCAGAAGGTCCAGTTTGCAATTAATAAGATACGTAAAGGAAAGAAGGAAGGAAGACTACTAGAGGTATTGGAGAAATCTCCCCTAGAACAAAGAGATAAGGCTTGTAAGAGCTTTGGAAATTGTGGAGGCTGTAGCTATCAAACTCTACAATATAAAAAGCAGCTGGATTTAAAGAGGAATCAAGTCAAGAAACTAATTGATCAGGCTGTAAATACTGATTATGTTTTTGAAGGAATAATCAAAAGCCCTAATGAATGGGCATACCGTAATAAGATGGAGTTCTCATTTGGAGACGAATATAAGGATGGCCCACTGGCACTGGGGCTTCATAAGAGAGGTAGCTTTTATGATATATTGACAGTTGATGACTGCTGCTTAGTAGATAAGGATTATAACTCTATTCTTAGATGTGTCCTTGATTACTGCACAGAAATTGGTGCTGATTACTTTCATAAAGCCACTCATGAAGGTTATCTGCGCCATTTGCTAGTGAGAAAGGCAGTTAAGACAGGTGAGATACTAATTAATATAGTTACAACAACTCAGGAAGCATGGATAAGGGATGAAGGTAATTCTAAAACAGATATATTCGCCAATATGATAGAAAGATTATTAAATTTAGAATTATCCGGTAGTATTGTAGGTATACAGCATACTTATAATGATAGTGTCGCAGATGTGATTAAGTGTGACCGCCTAGTACAACTATATGGAAGGGACCATATTTATGAGGAGCTATTAGGATTGAAGTTCAAGATATCAACTTTCTCTTTCTTTCAGACTAATTCACTAGGAGCAGAGCTACTATATTCAAAAGCCCGTGAATATGTTGGTGAGATAAAGGACAAGGTGATATTTGATCTATATAGTGGAACAGGCACGATTGCACAGTTATTGGCAGCAATTGCTAAGAAAATAACTGGTGTAGAAATCGTGGAGGAAGCAGTAGAAGCTGCCAGAGCAAATGCTGCACTTAATGGATTGACAAATTGTGAGTTTATCGCCGGAGATGTACTTAAGGTAATTGATGACTTGAAGGATGATAAGCCAGACTTGATAGTCCTAGATCCACCAAGGGATGGGATACATCCAAAGGCATTGGATAAGATAATTGACTTTGGAGTGGATAGAATAGTATATATATCATGTAAACCAACATCCTTAGCTAGAGATTTGGAAATACTACAAGAGAAGGGTTATAAGGTAGAGAAGGTCTGTGTTGTAGATATGTTTCCACAGACTGTGCATATAGAAACCGTTGTTCTGCTTTGGAAAGCATGACACAGTTTCATAGGGAGACGTAAGGTCACTATATAAAGTGTAATAGGAAATAAATACGAGGGAGAAATTTAATGGAAATTTTAATGAATTTATTACTTATGTTAGGTGGAGTTGCTGTATTTATGTTTGGCATGAAGCAGATGAGCTCTGGTTTGGAACGAAGTGCAGGATCAGGAATACGAAATCTATTTAAAAAAATCGACAAAAACAGATTTTTTAATTATGGTATCGGAATCGGAGCTACCGCACTTGTCCAATCATCTTCGGCAACTTCGATTATGACAGTCGGACTTGCTCATGCGAATATTGTAACAGTCAAGCAGGGCTCAGGTTTTATCTTAGGCGCAAAAGTGGGCACTACTCTTACTGCATTTATATTTGCCCTTTCAGGCATCAGCAAAGGTGGCTTTAGCATAAGCTCTGTTTTTGCAGCAATTGCCTTTGTGGGTGTCATGATCATTTTTTCCACTAGTAACGAAACCCTTAATAAAATTGCGCCATTTTTTGTTGGATTTGGTATGCTGTTTATCGGAATGGAAGTAATGGAAATGGCAATAGGTGGAGCAGATTCGACACTAAGTATTCAGCTATCTAAAGTGTTTGAATTTGAAATCATGCAAAATCCTATTTTGCTGGTGATTTTAGGAATTCTTTTTACAGGTATCATACAGTCATCTACGGCAGCAACTGGTGTTTTTATCGCTTTCTTGGCTACGGGAGTTATTCACAGTATAGATCAATCCTTTTTCTTAGTAATGGGAGCAAATATAGGAACCTGTACCGACGGAATTATGGCCTCTCTGACCACCAACGCCAACGGGAAACGTATCGCCTTATTCCATCTGATTACTAGCGTCATTGGTGCGATAGCATGTTCTGTTGTTATGATTATTTTCAGAGCACCCATAACTAGCTTCTTTGAAGGTCTATTCCCCGCTCAGCCCCAGTTTAGTCTAGCAACATTTAACCTGATTTATAATACACTTTATACCTTAGCCCTTCTTGCATTTATCGATCCCTTAGTCAATTTAGTGACAAGAATGGTGAAAGATAAGGAGCAGGAGCTAGAAGAAGTATCATATATTGATGAGCGCTTCTTGCAGACTCCAGCGGTTGCCATTGAACAAGCATTAAGGGAATTATATGATATGGCGATCCTCGCAAAGGAGAATCTTGATCGTTCTTTTGCTTCATTAATCAATGAAGATATGAGTGAAAGCAAAAAAATTGCCGAGGTTGAATATCGAATAGACTTCTTAACTAATAAGCTTACAAGCTTTTTTATCAAAATTTCATCAGTTACTAAATTCGCTGGTGACGAAAAGCTTATTGGTGGATTGCATCATGTAACCAACGATATTGAGCGTCTGGGGGATTACGCGGTACTTTTGGTAAAGGAAACCAGCTATATGGAGGATAATGAAGTACAATTTTTAGATCAGACCAAGGATGAGCTTAGCCAAATATATAGCCGTATATCCGAAATGTTTGACTTAGGGTTTGATGCTTTTACAAAGCGTAGAACTGAAAATTTTAAAAAGATCTCAAACCTTCACAAGGAAATTAAGAAATTAATATCCTCAACCCGTAACGAGCATGTGGCACGTCTAGGCTCTGGGATGTACCCAGTTGAGGTATCAAAAAGTATTTATTCCGTTCTGTTTTCGTTACAAAGAATATCGGATCATATTGTAAACGTTGCTTTCTCGATTCGATCCACCACCGGAAGTAAAACAGAAGCATTGCAATCCATTGAAAATGAAAAGAAGAAAAAGGAAAATGCAGATCGTAAACCTTCTCAAGAAACTAATATGAAAAAGTGATAAATCTCCGAATTCAAGTCTGTGGATAGTTGTGGGACAAGCTGCCAGTCCCTAAGGTTTTGAGATTTGGAAAGAAGAATAGTATATCTAAAACCATATCTATCAATTAGTGTGGAGTTCTATACCAATAGCTACCCTCGAGATGGTTAAAGCAACTTATCGAGGGCTTTATTTTTGTATGAGTTACAGTCTGTGTACCCATGTGGAAGCAGAAAATCAAAGCAAGCCTGTGCTGGAATATAGTAAATGTTCTCTGGTAAATTGATCCATGAGGGACGGTGGTATTGTTCAAAAAACCCAAAGAACTAATTAATAGTAAAAGAGTATAGAAAACTTACTCAAAAAATAGTATAATAGTTAGGTCATTATATTATTCTTCTTAGGTTTTAGCTTATTAATGAAAGGTTAGGTATATTTATGCAATATTTAATTATAGGTGTTATTTTTATACTTGCACTATTTGCTATTCATGTTTCTAATAAACGTGGTATTCCCACGTTATTATTATTTATTGTGCTAGGAATGGCTTTTGGTGCAGTAGGTTTTGAATTTAATAATATGGAGATTTCTTATAACTTCGCCACTTTAGCACTTATGGTTATAATGTTTTATGGCGGTTTTGGAACTAGTTGGAAGATGGCCAAGCCAGTTGCAAAAGAAGCGATTGTCCTTAGTTCACTGGGCGTTGTTGCAACTGCATTATTCACTGGTTTGTTTTTACATTATGTTCTAAAGCTTGATTTTCTAGAGAGTATGCTCATCGGTTCTATTGTAGGTTCTACTGATTATGCTAGCGTTTCAAATATATTACGTTCAAAAAACTTGAATCTGAAATATAATTCAGCATCGCTACTAGAGCTTGAAAGCGGATCCAACGACCCTACTGCTTATACAATGACTATGGTATTTTTATCTGTAATTGCTGGTTCGTCTGTATCTGTTCCGATTCTAGTTTTAACTCAGATAATCATTGGAATTGCTGCCGGTTTTATCTTTGCATATGGTACTGGAAAGTTAATTAGAAAGCTCTCATTCGAAGGTGACGGACTTTATG
>DUNS01000049.1 GCA_012839235.1 Clostridiales bacterium | reverse complement strand
TATTTACAAAGAATAATTACAAGGAACTATTTAGTGGTGGATTATTAAATCTAGGACTTTCCATAGAGGATTATGTAGTGCTTATAGTATGTGTTGCTATTATATTCATAGTAAGCATGATACAAAGATCAGGAAGTGTTAGAGACAAATTGGCTGCTAGGCCTATAGCCCTTCGTTATGCTATATATTTTGCACTGTTTCTAGGAATATTAATATTTGGTGCCTATGGTGTGGGCTATGATTCTAGCCAATTTATATATAGTCAGTTCTAATAAGCGCTCAGATTGAAGAAAGGTTAGATTATGAATAAAAAGCTTTTATTTAATATAATTGCAATAGCCTTGGCAGTAGTAGTGCTGGCTCTTATACAAAAGCTAATGATGCCAAAATATATGTCGGAAATTCCTGAAGGAAACTTGGTGAGAGAGTACTATGATGAGGAAATGAATCACGATGTCATATTTATCGGTGACTGTGAGGTCTTCTCTAATGTTTCACCTATTACCCTATGGGAGAATTATGGAATAACAAGTTATATAAGAGGTAGTGCTCAGCAACTAATCTGGCAATCCTATTATCTCCTAGAGGAAACCTTGACTTATGAAAAGCCAGAGGTTGTAGTATTTAATGTTCTTGCCATGAAGTATAATGAGCCACAGAAGGAAGCATATAATAGGCTGACTCTTGATGGCATGAGGCTATCTAAATCCAAGCTAGGGGCTATTAAGGCATCAATGCTTAATGATGAAGATTTCATTACTTATATCTTACCATTACTAAGATATCACGGTAGATGGAGGGAGCTTGCAGGTGAGGACTTTAAATATCTACTTAATAGGGATACATTGTCCCATAATGGTTACCTTATGAGAATTGATACCAAGCCTGTTAATGTAATACCCTCAGGAAAGAAGCTTCCTGACTACCAATTTGGTGAGAATAGCTACAGCTACTTGGATAAGATAACAAAGATATGTAAGGATAATGATATTGAACTGATACTAATCAAATCTCCTAGTGTATATCCCTATTGGTATGAGGAATGGGATGAACAGATGGTTCAATACGCTAAGGATAATGGGATAACATATATTAATTTTCTTAATCTTGTTGATGAAATAGGGGTAGATTATAGGAGGGATACATTTGATGGAGGCTTGCACCTAAACTTATCAGGAGCTGAGAAGTTCAGTAGATATTTCGGTAAGATACTTAGTGAAAGCTATGGAGTGACTGATCAGAGAGATAATCCTCAGGTAGTTAAAATATGGGATGAAAAGAGCAAGTTTTATTATGATATGAAAGCTGATCAGGAAAGAGAGATGGAGGAGTATGGGTATCTAAAGAGCTATGGAGCCCAGGCTCAAACAATGGAGGGAGAATAGTGTGAAGAAAAAACATCTTCACACAGAAGAACTGCGAAGCAAGCACAATGGTGCTCGCTCCTTGTTCTTCCGGGTTTTTGAGATGCCCCGTAGGGGCATCATGTAGGAATAGTGTGAACAATGTTCACACCTGAGAAAGGAATGGTTATGTAGATGAAGAAGTTAGGTATACTTTTGTTTTTGATAATGGTTTTATTAACTGCTTGCAAGGGAGATGAACAAACCCCAGGCAATTCCAAGGATGCAAATGACAATACAAGCCAGAACGCTTCTGAAGGAGAGGGCTTTAAGTTTAAGTATAATGGTGTTACCATTCCTATGAATGTGGACGCTGAACCAGTTATTGATAATCTTGGTGAATCCATGGATTACTTTGAGGCCGCAAGCTGTGCCTTCCAAGGCCTAGACAAGATATTCTATTACAGTGGATTTGAACTTTCTACTTACCCACAAGGGGAGAAGGATTTTATATCAGCAGTTAATATATTGGATGACACTGTAGCAACCGAAGAAGGTATTTATCTTGGTTCATCAAAGGATGATGTGATTAGTGCCTATGGTGAGGATTATTCTCAGGAGAATGATTTCTATACCTATACAAAGGATGATAGCAAGTTAACATTCGTTATTGAGGATGATGTAGTTACAGGGATTACCTATGAAGCTGTAGTAGAAGGACTTAACGACTAGGTTGTTACTCTGTATATAAGCATTACTGAAGCAAGGGTTCATGTTGTACCGTTTGTAAAAAACAGTCATTTGAAGAATAGGATTTATAATTGAATATCATAGTTGGCATTACATTGGCATAAATCAATGGTTTCCAGACCTGCGGTAAGTATTTACTGATTGATGGGAACCTTATTTTTGTCTTAGAGAATGATTTGGAGCATTAGATATAAGTTAGGATTGAGACAAGAGAAGTGATATTAAACTGGTGAAGATATTTGCTCCATTAAATAGAAAGATGTGGTATAATTTAGGCCAAGAGTTATGATTTCATTCGATTAGATAGAGATTGTAAGCAAATGATATTTTTATTCCTTATATTAGTCGGCATTGGAGGAGTGTTAAATGAACTTTGTAAACCCACCAGCAGAATCGCCTCAATATGTTATTCATAAAACATTTTATAGTCAAGTATTAAATCACGAAATAGGCTATAATATCTATCTTCCGCCTGAGTACAAAGACGATGGGGAAAAATATCCTGTTGCATATCATATTCATGGATGGACAGGCAACGAATCTTCCGAGATATGGCCACTGGAAAGGGTCTATAAAAACAGACGGGCCATTACTGTATTTGTCAACGCGATTTCATCGAAAGACAATTATTTCGATGCCTTATTGCAGATTGAAACCATCATTATTAAGGAAGTGATTCCCCATATAGATGGACATTATAGAACAGACATAGCTGGGGAGAACAGAATGCTGTCAGGGTTTTCAATGGGCGGCAACATGGCGTTTTACTATGCGGTTAAGTACCCCGAGCTGTTTGGTTCCGTAACTTCTTACGCAGGAACCTATCACCATCTATATCACAGAGAATACCGTACTGTAGGAGTGGCACCGGAAAAAGCCATCGAGTTATACGAAGATATGATGAGAGAAGAGTGGTATTTGGAGGAAAACAATATTTTATGCTTAGTACGGCAAAATGCGGAAAAAATACGAGACAAACTAAAAATTGATATACATATCGGCACAGCTGACATACTTTTTTGTGATAATGAAATTTTACATTTATATTTAGATTCCTTGAGTATCCTACATGAGTATAAGAAATACGAGGGGATTGGTCATGATTTGGAAAGAATATTATAGCATTTATTAATATCTCTACCTACGAATACTTTTATAAAACTTATGACGATATAAATGTTAAAAAAGCCAGTCTTTGAAAAATAAAAAACTGTGAACGGATTATGAATTACCCAATGTAATTGAATGAAGTCTGAACTGTTTCAGATTTCTCTGGAATTGGATCTTCAATAGACAGTAATCTTTATATTGTCTTCTAAATATAGAGCAATTTATTCTGGATAGCATTGATTCATATCTATATGTTTAAAAGTCCAAAACTCTGGAAAAAGCTTATTGGCAGCCATGACAGAATTGAATCTGTGGTAACATGGGAAATGGCTTGCTTTGTTGGTATATATGTAAAGTTAATAAGGTAATGGAAGGCTAGTGTTCTTGACAAGGATGTAAGGCTTGTGTTTTTATGGACACAGGATAAAGTGGACGTCTCCTCCTGATATTAATAGCTTTTCTAGTAATTCAGAAATGAGACGTCCACTATCTATTTCATGCAATGCTTTTATTTGTGATTATAGTCCAATCTCATGAGAAGGTGATGCAAAAGGACCTGGTATAATTTGAACACCACGATGATTTCCAAAGTAGTCAGTGTCAAAGCGTATTGGTGTTCCATCTGGATTCTCAAAGTATTGTTCTGGTTCGAATGCTTTACCGAGTACTTCAGTGTTGATCATCCTAATGTTGAAATCCTTGATGTTATCAAATATATTTGTGCTCAGAAAATATTGACCGTCTTTTTCCACCAGTTCAACTTTAAGCTCCTGATCATTTTTTTCATCTAGCAGGTAGTTCACTTCTTTTTTCCATGGTTTAGCACCGTTTAGATACACATTTCCTTCACTCCAGATTGGCAGATGTCCAAAATGGACAGGTTCTAGAGCTCCCATGTTTGGATACTTAGAAAAATCAAACTGAGATATCCATTCATCATAGCTTGGGTACTCATCGAAAACGTGGGTG
>DUNS01000048.1 GCA_012839235.1 Clostridiales bacterium | reverse complement strand
TTATGTGAGCCAATACTCAGAGCTAGGACACTCCGACCTTTTTCTTGGTATTAGGCGTTTAATTGAAAGGAGAATTTACTATGATTAGTAAAGAGAAAAAGCAAGAAATCATTAAAGCTTATGGAAGAACACCTGAGGATACAGGTTCACCTGAAGTTCAAATCGCTCTATTAACTGAGAGAATTAACGAGTTGACAGAACACTTAAAAGCTAATAAGAAGGATCATCACTCAAGAAGAGGTCTTCTTAAAATGGTTGGTCAAAGACGTGGATTATTATCTTATTTGATGAAAACAGATATCGAAGGTTATCGTTCATTAATTGAGCGTTTAGGCTTAAGAAAATAATCATACTTGCATTTAGGGCTGTCCCATTATGGAGCCAATTGGCTTTGGTGGGGCGGCTTTTTGATTATGAGATTATGAGAGGTACATAATATATGAATCAATTTGTTGCATTTATTAAGGATAAAGAATTTTTAAGAAAGACCTTGGCTATAACCATCCCTGTTGCTATTCAGAACTTATTAAATACTGCACTTAATATGATTGATACAGTAATGATAAGTCAGCTTGGGGAAACTGCTATTGCTGCGGTTGGTCTTGCCAATAAATATTTCTTTGTATTTGCCCTTTTAATGTATGGAATTTGTAGTGGTTCAAGTATTCTTGCAGCCCAATATTGGGGGAAGAGAGAACCTATAAATATCAAGAAAGTGCTCTACATTGCCTTAATCATAGGTGTTGGTGGAGCTATGATTTTTATGCTAGCAGCTTTGTTTGCCCCTGAGTTAGTCATGAGAATATTTACCCCTGAAAGTGATACTATAGCAGACGGAGTAAAATACCTGGTTGTAATTGCCTTTAGTTATCCACTTACTGCTATAACAATGATTTTTATTTCAATACTTAGAAGTATGAACTATGTCAAGCTTCCTATAATAATCACCTCAATATCAATAATTGTTAATGGCACACTTAATTATGGATTGATATTTGGTAAGCTTGGAATGCCGGAGCTTGGAATAACAGGGGCAGCCCTTGCGACATTAATAGCTCGAATTGTAGAGTGTGCTTCATTATTAATATTAGTGTATATGCATAAAGCAGGTGATGGAGCTTTAGGAGATTTCGTACATAGTAAGGTAGAGAAAGCCTCTGTTAAGGAAAGATTTATTAATAAAGGAATTGTTTATAAATATGCTACAACAGCAGCTCCAGTAATGCTTAATGAATTTATGTGGGGACTTGGTGTAACCATGTATTCCCTTGTATATGGAAGAATGGGCAATGCAGCCGTTGCGGCAATTACCATTGAAAGTACTATTGAACAGATACTTACAGTGTTTTTCTTTGGTGTTAGTGCTGCCGCTGCAGTTATTCTTGGTAATGAGCTAGGATCGGGGCAGTTAAAGAAAGCAGAAGAGTACTCTAAGAAGTTTATCATGCTACAGCTAAGCCTAACTATAATAGCAGGAATTATCGCACTGCTTGTTAAAGAGCCTATTATTGCATGGTTTGGTCAATCAGAGCAGGTTAGTGGCTATGTTAGTAAGATACTTAACATATTCGTTGTATTACTACCAGTAAGAATGGTTAATCACATTTTGATTACTGCTGTTTTTAGAAGTGGTGCTGATACTAAGGCATCTCTCTTTATCGATGTATCTGGAGTGTGGTTTATAGGTATTCCTATGGCGGTTATTGGAGGGCTTGTATTAAAGAAGCCTGTTTATGTAGTATTCGCCATGGTTGCTGTGGAAGAGGTATATAAGTTTATCTTGTCGATACTTAGATATAGGCAGAAAAAGTGGGTAAGAAATATAGTAGCAAATGATTAGATTTAAGACAATTTGTACTCCTTATAAAATTATCTAGGATTACAAATTGTCTTATTATTAGTAAGAGTTTTAAAATGATGTAGCATATTATTCTTATTAATGGTATACTTTAGTAGTTAGAGTAGTGGGAGGACAACCCGAGACTTCTGAAAAGCTTATCCATAGTGGTAATTTTTTCAGTTGTTTCGGTACCTCCAGCTCTATAAATAATACAGTGATTATTTTAATCAAGGATCCTAGTTCGGGTATAAACAAGGTTTTTGATGAAGATAATAATCCAGTAGGAGTAGAAAAGGAGAAAGAATATGTACAAAAGTTTTTCAATGGAACTTGCGGGTAGAACTTTAACTGTTGATGTAGGTAGAGTTGCTGCACAAGCCAATGGAGCTGCATTGATGCATTATGGAGACACTGTTGTATTATCAACAGCTACAGCATCAGAGAAACCAAGAGAGGGAATTGATTTCTTCCCTTTAAGTGTTGAATATGAAGAGAAATTATATTCAGTAGGTAAAATTCCAGGAGGATTTATTAAAAGAGAAGGTAAGGCATCTGAGAATGCTGTACTTACTTCTCGTGTAATTGATCGTCCTATGAGACCATTATTCCCTAAGGATTATCGGAATGATGTTACTTTAGATAATCTTGTTCTTTGTGTTGATCAGGATTGCTCACCTGAGCTAACAGCTATGTTAGGTTCAGCTATTGCAACCTGTATTTCTGATATCCCATTTGACGGACCAATTTCAACAACACAGGTTGGTATGGTTGATGGAGAATTGGTTTTTAATCCGACTCAGATTCAGAGAGAAAAGTCAACCTTAACCCTTACTGTTGCTTCAACCAAAGAAAAGGTTATTATGATTGAAGCAGGAGCTGAGGAAATTCCTGAGGACAAGATGATTGAGGCTATATTTGCAGCCCATGATCTCAATAAAGAGGTTATTGACTTTATTGATAAGATTGTAGCTGAATGTGGTAAGCCTAAGAGTGAATATGAGCATATGGATACACCTTCAGATATGTATGAGGATATGGTTAACTTCATTACTCCTGAAGCTATGGAGGTTGCTGTATTTACTGATGAGAAGCAAGTGAGAGAAGCTAATATTAGTGAAATTAAGGACAAGCTAGTTGCTCGTTATGAAGAAAGCAATCCTGATTGGCTTCCTTTAATAGATGAGGCTGTTTATAAGTTCCAGAAGAAGACAGTTCGTAAGATGATCTTAAAGGATCATAAACGTCCTGATGGCAGAGGTATGGATGAAATACGTCACCTAGCTGCAGAAATTGATATCTTACCTAGAACCCATGGTTCAGCTATGTTTACCCGTGGACAAACTCAGGTTATGACTATTACGACCTTAGGCGCTTTAGCTGAGACTCAGAAGCTTGATGGTCTTGATGAGAATGAGACAGGCAAGCGCTATATGCATCATTATAATTTCCCTTCCTATTCTGTTGGTGAGACAAGACCTTCAAGAGGCCCAGGAAGACGTGAAATTGGCCATGGAGCATTAGCTGAAAAGGCACTTGTTCCCGTACTTCCTTCTGAGGAAGAGTTCCCATATGCAATCCGTGCGGTATCAGAGGTTCTAGAATCTAATGGTTCAACTTCTCAAGGAAGTATATGTGCTTCAACCCTATCCTTGATGGCTGCAGGTGTTCCTATTAAAGGAATGGTTGCTGGTATCTCTGTTGGTCTAGTAACAGGTGATACTGATGATGATTATGTTCTTTTAACAGATATTCAAGGTCTTGAGGACTTCTTTGGTGATATGGACTTTAAGGTTGCAGGTACTCATAAGGGTATTACTGCAATCCAGATGGATATTAAGATTAATGGTCTTACACGAGAGATAATTGAGAAATCAATTTATCAAACTAAGGAAGCTAGAACTTTCATCCTTAATGAGGCTATGGCTCCTTGTATTTCTGAACCAAGACCAGAGGTTGGACCTTATTCACCAAAGATCACACAGATTAAGATTGATCCTGCTAAGATTGGTGAGGTTGTTGGACAAAGAGGTAAGACAATTAATGCAATTATAGAGCAGACTGGTGTTAAGATTGATATTACTGATGATGGTGCAGTATCTATCTGTGGTGTTGATAAAGCTAGTATGGAAAAGGCTCAAGAAATAATTGAAATGATTGTTGCCGATTTTGAAGAAGGAAAGCTTTACAAGGGTAAGGTTATAAGCATCAAGGACTTCGGTGCATTTATCGAATTTGCTCCAGGTAAGGAAGGTATGGTTCATATCTCCAAGCTTGCTAAGCATAGAGTTGAGCATGTTGAGGATGTATTGACTTTAGGTGACGAGATTACAGTTGTTTGCCTAGGACAAGATAAGATGGGCAGAATAAGCTTTAGCTTAAAGGATGTTAAATAATTTAATTATAATAGGTTCGCGATTATAAGTCGATTTTAGATTAAATATTAATATGGGTGTATAATATTCATTTGGCTGCCTTTCCCTTCGGTTGGTCGACGCCAAATGAATATATACACCCATATTATTGCTACATTTTGATGCCTTATAGTCGCGAACTTACTTTATAAATTAATTAATCAGTTTAGTGAGGGAATGTATGATAGATATTAAGACTTTATCTAATGGTATTAGAGTTGTTATGGAGCCCATGCCATATTTAAGGAGCACTTCCTTTGGAGTATGGGTAAAGGTTGGCTCTAGATATGAGAATAAGTCTAATAATGGGATTGCTCATGTAATTGAGCATATGCTTTTTAAAGGGACTAAGAATAAAAGTGCTAAGGACTTAGCAGATGAAATGGCCAAGATAGGTGGCAATGTCAATGCATTTACCAGTAAGGAATGTACCTCATACTATGGAACCTTCCTTGGTGAGCATCTACCTTTAGCAGTTGATATTATATCTGATATGATTAAGAATTCTCTCTTTGATGATAAAGATCTAAAGAAGGAAAAAGGAGTAATTATTGAAGAGATTGATATGTACAATGATTCTCCAGAGGATTTGTCTCATGAGATGCTTCAGATGAAGGTATGGGATGATCATCCTTTGGGATATCAGATATCTGGAACAAAGAAGATAGTCAGATCCATTACCCGTGAACAGATAAATGATTTTATGTATACATATTATGTTGGGGAGAATATGATTATCTCTATAGCAGGCCAATTTGACCAAGAGGTCCTTATGGAGCTATTGGAAGAGAAATTTGGGGATATTAAGAGTAGCTCTCATAAGGAGAGTGCTATAATAACCAGACCTAATTATCATAAGGTGTTCTATAAAAAAGAGAAGGATATTGAACAGCTTCATCTTAATATTGCATTTGACTGTGTATCATCCCTGTCAGATGAGCAGTATACTTTCTCTATTCTAAATTCTATACTTGGAGGGAGTATTAATTCCAGACTATTCTTGCAGATACGAGATAAAAGTGGTTTAACCTATAGTATATACTCTTATGAAAGCTTATATATGGATACGGGACTATTTCAGATATATGCAGCTATGAATCCATCTCAGACTACAACAGTAGTAAAGAAAATAGAAGATATTATTAAGGATATAAAGAAGAATGGCATTACCCCTGATGAACTTTCTATGACTAAAGAACAGCTTAAGACAGAGATAATCCTTGGTAATGAAAGTGCCAAAAGTCGCATGAACTTCAATGGGAAGTCCTTGCTTTTTAGAGGACGTGTAATCACTTTAGAGGAGATAATAGAAGGTATTGATAGGGTTAGTCTTGAGGATGTTAAAAGTTTTGCTAATAAGTATCTAGACTTATCAAAATCATCAATTTCTATAGTTGGAAATATCAAAGAAATAGATGAAATTTATATGTTGTAATATTTACTACAATATTATACAATTATATAAAACAAATATAAGAGTATAATTATGACAAAATTATACAAGGAAAGGTGGAGTGTAAGGTATGAAATATCAGATTTATGGTGAACCTCTTCCAGTAGTAACATGTAACCTTGAAGCTGGAGAAACTATGATAACGGAAAGAGGATCTATGTGCTGGATGAGCCCCAATATGAATATGGAAACCTCAACTAATGGTGGTATTGGTAAGGCTTTTGGTAGAATGTTCTCTGGGGATTCATTCTTTCAAAATAGGTATACGGCTATGGGAGGAGAAGGAATGATTGCCTTCGCATCCAGTTTTCCTGGTTCTATACGGGCTTTTAACATAAGTCCTGGTAATGGAATGATTGTTCAAAAGTCTGCTTTTCTTGCTTCAGAAGAAGGGGTAGAGCTTTCAGTACATTTTCAAAAGAAGCTAGGAGCAGGATTTTTCGGCGGTGAAGGTTTCATAATGCAGAGACTGTCTGGTCATGGAATTGCATTTGTTGAAATTGATGGTAGCGCTATTGAATATGAGCTACAAGCTGGACAGAAGATAATAGTGGATACTGGATATGTGGCTGCCATGACAGAGAGCTGTCAGATGGATATACAGACAGTACCAGGTGTTAAGAATATGATCTTTGGTGGTGAAGGTATCTTCAATACTGTCATTACCGGTCCTGGCAAGATTATACTTCAGACCATGCCTATCAGTAGTGTTGCAGGAAGCATTCGTCCATTTATTCCAACCGCTAAGTAGAGATCTTATTATTCAATTCTAATAGTATAAGAAGCTTCAAAGTGTTGACTGGCTTCTAGTTTATTGCCCCATTGCCTATCTTATAAGGACCCTTCAAAATCGCTAGTATCACAGCGACCATACCAGGGTTTTATGAAGATAAATGGGGCATTCTTTTATATTTCATTATGTGTTTTGCTAATTAGGTAGAACATCATGTCTCTTGCAAAACCATGCTGTGGCCTGAAAAGGTCTTTCCACTATATTCAGGTAGAAGGGATCCCTAATTTCAAAGGTATTTGATACCCTATGGTTATATAAATCTGTAGTTGGGCTAGAACATTAGGATGAAAGGGTTTTACATTTTTACTAATTTGTTATATAATGAACGTTTGGAATTAACTCAGTCAAAAAGGCAGAATAAGATTACTAATGAGAGGATGAATTAATTTTGAATGAGCAAGATACAAGAATGGGTAATGAAAAAATTGGATCTATTGCTTTAACTGGTTTGGGTGTTAGTGCACCATTGATTTTAATTATTTCAGCATTTAGCATGTTTGTCGGTGGTGGAGGTGCACCTCTGGCCGCAATTGCACTAGGGAAAAATGATAAAGAAGAAGCTGAGAAAATTTTAGGTACTGGTGTTGTAATATTAACTGCTATATCTATTTTGTTAACGGCAATAGTATTTATTTTTAAGGAGCCCCTACTCTATATATTTGGAGCCAGTGAAGTTACATATCAATATGCCAATGAATATACATCAATTTACTTACTTGGTACTATATTTGTACAATTTGCTTTAGGATTGAACCTATTTATCACAAGTCAAGGTCAATCTAAAATCGCAATGTTTTCTGTGTTGATTGGAGCCATTACTAATATTATTTTAGATCCAATTTTTATATTTGTATTCAATATGGGAGTAAGTGGTGCTGCCATAGCAACAGTGCTATCACAAGCGTTAAGTGCTGTTTTTGTTGTAAATTTTTTATGTTCTAAAAAATCATTAATTCGTATTAAAAAAGAATATTTGAGATTGGATTTAGATATTGCTCTTTTAAGAAAAGTGTTTTTATTAATTCCATTAGCATTATTGTTACCTCGATATTTTGGGGTTATGGGGATATTTTACTCAGAGCCAATTGCTGACATCATTTCAGCTACAACTTCAGGCTTCTTATTATTTTTTAGTATGAAGCATATTAAAAAAGTGTTTAAATAAGGTAATGAATTAAATATTCCTATCTTGACATTATATTTAAGAATGATATAATTAAATTTATCAAAAAAGCAACTATTATATAGTTGTGAAAGTTAATAATTTAAAGCTTTGATGAGAAGAGTAGTATATGAATGTTT
>DUNS01000047.1 GCA_012839235.1 Clostridiales bacterium | reverse complement strand
TGACACCCCCGTCCCCTACACCACCGACACATATTTATTATCTTTTATATAAAATCTCCATAAGTAATCCTTGGCTTCCTCAGCATAATCTATCCCTATCCTTTTAGCAGCGACTATATCTATATTATCATTGTCCCCTTCTTCGACATATAATCTACTACCACAAAGATCAACCCCATTATGACGCTTGTCAATTGAAAGTGCCATGGATAGTTTTCCTGGGCCACTAGTTAATCCGATAATCTGCCTTTTCGTTAGGGTGTCATAGGACTTCTTATATCTATACTGTGCCATGGCCTCTAAACCTTCTAATGGTTCTACAGCTCTTATTAAAACTGCCTGAGGGGTTCCTAATACATTAGTGACTATATTAAAGCAATTATACATACCATAGATCAAATAGACATAAGAGAAACCAGGTGCTCCATACATTACCTCCACCCTTTTTGTTCTTCTTCCACCATATGAATGAGCTGCCTTATCCTCTACTCCCATGTATGCTTCTACTTCAACAATCTTAGTAGCCATCCTATTACCATCAATTTTATGGACAAGAACCTTTCCTAGCAAATCCTTGGCAACAGCTATTGAATCTCTATTATAAAATTCTCTATTTAATGTTTTCATAAATTCAGTCCTTCCTAATATGTAATCTGAATTATATAACAATTATCCTCCATTGATTAAGTATATATATTTTATATTATTCTATAAAAAAGGAAAAGCTTGTAGTTCTAAAATCAACCTTAGTTTCTCCTTTCTTTTAACATTTCATCCTATTACATTGGCACTACTGTCATTTCATTATGAACATATAAGTATAGGTGTCGATATTTGACTTTTGTCAAACTTAAATATCATATAATGTCACATTATGCCTTCACTATTCATAATATATTATTATCACAGCTACAAAATTGTAGGTGAATATTTAATAGAATATACAAGGAGGTTTTTTATGTCATTCGGTGGTTGTAATCGTGGAAGTAATTGCGATACAAGATTAGCAAGACACATAAGTGAATATATTGGTGAGACCGTAACGATCTTTACTACTAGCGGTGGAGCATCTGGGTGTGGTTTTACCGGTGTAGTACTATCAGTCAATCAATGCTTTGTTAGATTAATTACAGAACAAGGCTCAGCACCATCTAATCCACTAGCAGAAAACATCTGCGGAGAATTTGATGGCAGAGGTAAGGGCTGTGGATTTGAAGGCGTTGGTGGTGTAGGAAGTAGAGAACATCATCGTAAATTTGGATCAGTATGCGATATTCCAATTGAGAACATTGCAGCATTCTGCCATAACGCAGTATAATGAACAATAATAACAAATGATTAGTAAAGTGAATTAAATTGGGACTGTAACAATGGTATCCGACCATGGTTTGCAGTCCCTATATTATTGCGTAAGTAAAGTTAGCCTTAGCCTGCTTTTTCTCCTTATTCGAGTATTTTTCCTATAGGCATTCGTATAATCTGTCCACTGCTTCACTAATCTTATCAGCATTAACTCCAGAATAATTGATAATTAGAGTATGGTCTATGGCCTTGGTCTGATCATAATAATACTGGCTTAGGCAAGAAACATGTATCCCTTTTTCTGATGCCCGACGAATTAATTCTTTATCAGATAATTCTGTCTCCACCTTCAATAAGAAATGTAGTCCTGCATCCTCCTCCATAATAAGGATTTTATCTTCTTCCATCTTACACTTAATGTTATCTAATATTGCATCTCTAATACTTCTATAGTGATTACGCATGCGATTTATATGTTTCTCAAGATAACCCTGCTCTATAAATTTAGCCAAGGTATATTGTTCAAAATTTGATACTGTACAGGCATAGAAGCTGAGCTCCTTATTATATCTCTCCATCAAAGTCTTTGGTAGAACCATATAGCTGATTCGTATGGTGGAGGTTAGACTCTTGGAAAATGTATTAATATATATAACCTTTTCAGACCCATCAATACTATGTAGGGCTGGTATTGGCTTACCTAATAGCCTAAATTCACTATCATAATCATCTTCTATGATAAATCTATCCTTAGACCTGGCAGCCCAGGACAGTAATTCATGTCTTCTACTAATTGGTGTAACAATTCCAGTAGGAAAGTGATGGGATGGTGTTATATGAACTACGTCAGCTTGGGATTTCTTCAACTCATCCATATCTATCCCATTATCATCTAGAGATATATGAACACACCTGACCTTATTAGCTCGGTAGATACGAGATATTTTCTGATAGCCAGGCTCTTCTACTCCATATATTTTATCATAGCCTAGAAGTTGAATTATTAATCCATATAGATATTCAGTTCCTGCTCCTACCACAATCTGCTCAGGCTCCACAACCATACCACGAAATTGATAAAGATAATTCTTTATAGCTAGCCTTAGTTGATATATCCCTATAGAAGGTGCCTTGACCATAAGATCATGTCTATCCTCAGACATGGTTTCCCTTAATAGCTTGTTCCATGTGGAAAAAGGAAAGTTTTCTGAAACTATGGAGTTATTCACAAAGTCCATAAGATACTCTGGAGCATCCTTTTCAACCTTCATTTCTTCAAGAGAATCCCTGTTATCTTGCTCCTTATTTGTCCCTACACTATTATTAGCCATTGAAATCTCACTGACATAAAAACCACTTTTAGGAACAGAATATATATATCCCTCAGCTGCCAGCTGACCATAAGCATTTTCTACAGTAATTGTACTTATATTCAGATGCTTTGCTAAGGCCCTTTTAGAGGGTAATTTCTCCCCAGGGTTTAGCTTATGACTATTAATATCATTTTTAATTTGCTTATATAAATATTCATATAGGGAATCCTTTCCCCTATTTTCAAATGAGTAAGTTAACATGCTACCTCCATCTGACCTTATTAATTTTAGCCGTTTTGAGTATTTCTTTATGGTCATAATCTAGTATAATGACAAAAAGTGTATTTGTAAAGGAAAGAGAGGATCTTATGAAAAGAATTTTAACTGTTCAAGACATATCCTGTGTTGGCAAGTGTTCACTTACCGTTGCACTTCCTATAATATCAGCTTTAGGTGTTGAAACCGCTATCCTACCAACTGCTGTATTATCAACTCATACTATGTTTAAATACTTCACATTTCATGACTTAACTGATGAAATTGTGCCAATAGCAAATCATTGGAAAAGTGAACACATTGATTTTAATTGTATTTATACTGGCTATCTAGGCTCTAAAAGACAGATCGATCTAGTTGCTAATCTATTCGATGATTTTAAAACAGATAGTAATCTTATGGTTATCGATCCTGTTATGGCTGATAATGGAAAGCTATATCCTGGATTTGATGAGGAGTTTGCTTCTGAAATGGCAAAGCTTTGTGCTAAAGCAGATATTATAATCCCTAATATTACTGAAGCCTCCTTTATGACTGGCATGGAATACAAGGAAAGCTATGACGAAGCTTATATCAAGGAAATGTTACAGAAGCTAGCTGACCTAGGGGCTGATGTTACCATCTTAACCGGTGTGACCTATGAAAAGGGCACCTTAGGTGTTATGGGCTACGACAAGGCTAAGGATGAATACTTCTATTATAAGCATAAGAGAATTGATGCAAGCTACCATGGCACAGGTGATATATTCGCCTCTACCTTAGTAGGTGCCATAGCAAATGACTTGACCTGGAAAGAGGCAATACCTATAGCTGCTGACTATACTGCTAAATCCATAGAACTTACTGTTAATGATAAAAACGGTCGCTTCTACGGTGTTAATTTTGAAGAAGGTATCCCTTATTTATTAAATAGAATGAATAAATAAACTTCCTAAACAACCTATCAAGATATTGAAAGGACCAGAGAAAATGCTCCCTTAGAAAACATTTTTTCTAGTCCTTTTTATTTTTATGAAAGGTGGTAAATATACAAAATGTATCTAGTGCTTTTATTGAATGTATACTGCTATAAGCTATATTGCTCTTTACATTGAGTCTCCCTTTTCACACCGTAATTCTTTTCTCTCATAATTGACAATCACCCAATATCTAAGTATAATAAAACTCATACATTTCAACACTTTAATATACGACAGTATTTTAAGGCAAATTAAATCATAAAGCGAGGTAATTATTTAATGGAGAATAAAACTTACAATCCATATGTTTCAGCTCAGACTCAATTTGACAATGTAGCAGATATGATTGGCTTAGATCAATCAATACGTGATTTACTTAGGCAACCAAGTCGAGAATATCATGTAACTATTCCAGTAAAGATGGATGATGGAACTACTAAGGTCTTCAATGGTTATCGTATCCAACACAATGATGCTAGAGGCCCTGGCAAGGGAGGCATCAGATTCCATCCCCAGGAAACAGTTGATACAATCCGTGCCTTATCCATGTGGATGACATGGAAATGTGCTGTTGTTGATATCCCACTAGGAGGGGCTAAGGGGGGAATAATATGTGATCCTCATAATATGTCTATGGCAGAACAAGAAAGACTCTGCCGTGGTTATGTTAGACAATTAGCTAAAAATATGGGACCTGTTACTGATGTTCCTGCTCCTGATGTTATGACTAATGGTCAGCATATGCTTTGGATGATGGACGAATATGAGGCCATCACTGGTGGATATTATCCTGGTACGATTACAGGTAAGCCAGTTGGAATGGGTGGTTCTCTAGGTCGTACAGAAGCAACTGGCTATGGAGTAATCTATAACCTAAGAGAAGCTCTTAAAACCCAGAATATTGATATTGCGACTACTAGCGCAAGTTTTCAAGGCTTTGGTAATGTGGCTGAGTATGCTGCTCGTCTTTATACACAGCTTGGTGGCAAGGTTGTTGCTATCTCATGCTGGGATAATGAAGATAAAAAATCATATACCTATCGTAATCTCAATGGATTTGATATTGAAGAAGTTGTATCTATTAAGAATAAATTCGGCTCTATTAATAAAGAAAAGGCCTTAGAATTAGGCTATGAGCAGTTAGATGGACAAGCATGGATATCTCAGGATGTAGATATATTACTTCCATGTGCATTAGAAAATCAGATTACACCACAGACCCTTGACTTGATAAGCGATAAGGTTAAGGTCCTTTGTGAAGGTGCTAATGGACCAACTACCCCAGACAGTGATGAAATCATAAAAGCTAGAGGCATTTATCTAGTTCCTGATTTCTTATGTAATGCAGGTGGAGTAACATGTAGCTATTTTGAACAGGTACAATGTAATATGAACTATTTCTGGGAGAAGGATGAGGTTCTAGAAAAGCTAGATCAGAAAATGACCAATGCCTTCCACGCAGTTCATAAGCTTTCTCAGGAAAAGAACCTATATATGCGTGATGCAGCATATGTAATTGCTATTAACCGTGTTGCTGAAGCAGTTAAGCTAAGGGGTTGGGTATAACTATATGAACCAAAGCAATAATATATCAAGGGATGATTTGCTTGAACGTGCTAAAGAACTAGAGTGTCTTTACCTAGTTGAGGAGGCATTAGCAAAACTTCCTCTTGCAGATAGCCTTAATAAAATCACATCAATCATACCTATGGGCTTTCGTAATACCTATAACTGTATGGTTACTATTATTTTTGATGAGCAGGTATTCAATGAAAACTCATTATTAGATAATATAGATGAGTTAGGTACTGCTATTATTGTTGAGGGTCAAAATCGAGGATATATTAAAGTTATGTATCCAAAGCACACTTTTCCAGAGGATGATATTGTTTACCTAGATCAGGAAATCAGACTTCTTAACACCATATCAAGAAGAATTTCTGAAAAAATCGAGAAAAGTGACCAATCAAATAACCAGAATTACAGGAGCAGGTGGGAAGCTATTCTTAATTTACTACAGAATACTAACCAGAACCTCCTTCTATATGTATGTGAAAAAATGCTGGCTCTCCTAGCTGGATTTAATCCATATATTGTAGAAAGTATATATCAAGAAATGAATTGGGACAAGTATGATATCCACAGTGAAGTTAACTTCCCTCTGGAAACCCTTCCCGAAGTGGATGTCATCCGTCTAAGTAAAATTCTTTTTGATAATTCAGTTAAAAACCTGACAGACTCACAAATTTATGATTATATAAATTTGTGGGTTTATCAGGGAAAAACCTATGAGTTAATTAAAATTGTAGATAAAAAAGACTCAGATGTTAGAAAAATCTCACAAGCCCTAACAGCCTACTTGAAAGCTATAAGTAATAATCAGATTACAAGTGAGGCCACTGAAAGATGGTTAAAAGTCGAATTAACCAGGCGCTTCATAACCGGCGATTCTGCACTTATCGCCAAAATCCACAAAAATCTTAATATAGAAGCCTTTTTAAAGCTCCTTGATACTTATATCTGTTCACCAAAAAGTATTGGTCGAATCGGAGGAAAGGGTTCAGGCTTCTTCCTAGCCAATGTAATAATCGAGAATAATAAATATAAATATCCAGAACTAGATAATCTTATCACGCCTAAAACATGGTATATTTCATCCGAAGAATTCAAATATATGCTTGAAGAAAACGGCTTTGATGAATTAAATGAGCACAAATATCTTGATTTAGTAGATATCCGTACTAATTATCCCAGAATTATACAGATGATGAAGAATGGACGGCTTTCATCTTATATTATGAATGAACTTAATAGGGTTCTTGATGCCTGTGAAGATTATCCATTGATTATTCGCTCCTCAAGTCAATTAGAGGATCATATTGGAACCTCATTTTCTGGCAAATACAAGAGCCTTTTTATAACCAATACAGGTACTAGGGCTGAAAGGATGGAGCAAATAGTAGAAGGAATTCTAGAGGTTTATGCTTCAATCTTCAATCCTGATTCAATTCAATACCGTATCAAACACAATTTGCTTGATAGTGACGAGCAGATGGGAATTTTGATTCAAGAGGTTGTAGGCCGCAAGGTTGGCAATTATTACTTCCCACTCTTTGCAGGGGTAGCATTTAGCAACAACGAGCTTCGCTGGTCCCCACGGATTAAACGGGAAGATGGGCTACTTCGTATGGTAATGGGCTTAGGCACTAGAGCTGTTGACCGTGTAGGTGAAGACTACCCTCTCCTACTATCTCCAGGACAACCTAATCTACGGATCAATCAGTCACCAATTGAGCTGTCTAAATACTCTCAACAGTATATTGATCTTATAGATTTAAATAATAAACAATTTCTAAGCTTGCCTATTAGTCAACTGCTTAAAAAGCATGGTAATGAGATTAGAAAGTTAAGCTTAATCGCTTCTAATCTTAAAAATGACATTATAATGGATGTGAATCCTATAACTACTGATTTCTCTAATGATGATATTATCATAACCTTTGATGGACTAACCAAGAAAACTCATTTTAACAAGCAGATTAGTACTATACTGTCCTTACTTCAGTCTGAACTTGGAACTCCTGTTGATATAGAGTTTGCCAGTGACGGGGAGCATATATACATTCTACAATGTCGCCCTCAAAGTAAAAGTCAGGATAATAGTCCAATTGGAATTCCAACTAACATCCCATTTAATAATACTATCTTTACAGCTGATAAATACGTATCTAATGGGAAGGTAACCGGAATTAAGACTGTGGTATATGTTGACCCCTATGAATATACTAAGATAGATAAATTTGATGATTTTATGAGTATTCGTAGTATCATCTCAGAGCTTAATAGAATTCTCCCCCGTCGTAGCTTTATTCTTATGGGACCAGGACGTTGGGGAAGCCGTGGTGACATAAAACTTGGAGTACCAGTTACTTATTCTGATATTAACAATACGGCTATGTTAATTGAGGTGGCAATCAAAGCCTCAGAACTTGAACCAGACTTATCCTTTGGCACCCATTTTTTTCAGGACCTTGTGGAGGAAAACATCAAGTATCTTCCACTATATCCCGAGGATAAAGAAATCATATTTATGGAATCATTCTTTAATGGTTCTACTAATGGATTATCCCATATCTTACCTAAGTATGGTTATCTTAGTGATCTTGTAAAGGTTATATCTATTGAAGATAACTTCTTTAATAAAGAGCTTATTGTCTTAATGAATGGTGATCTTCAAAAAGCAATCGCCTATTTGGATAATAAAGCTTCCTTGGATAGTGATGCCTCAGCCAATAGCATATCAATACCAGAGCTTGGGGATACTAACGAGGATGGTTGGAAATGGCGTCATTATATGGCTGAACAAATTGCCAATCAGATAGACATGGAGGCCTATGCTGTTAAAGGCATATATCTATTTGGCAGCACTAACAATTGTACTGCCAGGCTTAACAGTGATATAGATCTACTAATCCATTTTGATGGAGATGAGAAAACCAAAGAAAAGCTAAGTACATGGCTTAAAGGCTGGAGTATGGCTTTATCAGAAATCAATTATCTAAAAACCGGTTACCAAACCAAGGGCTTGCTAGACATACATTATGTTACAGATGAGGATATTAAAAACCGAACCTCATATGCTATTAAGATTGATTCAATTTTCGATCCCGCTTATCCTCTTAGACTTAAATAAGGTACCTACCTTTATAAAGCCAATTAGATCTGCAAGACCCCATCCAATTGGAATAGCCCACCATATACCTAGGATCCCGATTGTTGGTATGGCTGAAAGTATATAGGCTAGAGCTACTCTGGTTCCCAGACTTGCTATTGTAAGTATTATGGAAACCTCACTTTTACCTAAACCTCTAAATAATCCATAAAGCATAAATAGATATCCTATCAAGGGGTAAAAGCTTGCAACTATTGCAAGGTATTGCATACCAATCCCTAATATCTCAGTTTCGTTGCCATCAATAAAAATTCTCATAAGAGGCTTAGCAAATACTAATACAAGAATCGATATTGCAACACTATAAATAGTAATAATTTTAACTGCCGAGCGTATTCCATTACGAATACGCTTTTCTTTATTGGCTCCTTTATTCTGAGCAATAAAAGTAGAAAATGCATTGCCAAAATCCTGAACTGGCATATAGGCGAAGCTATCAATCTTTACTACCGCAGCAAAAGCAGCCATAGCAAGAACGCCAAAGCTATTAACTAAGCCTTGTATCATTAGTATTCCAAAGTTCATAATTGATTGCTGAATACTAGTTAAAATTGAGTAATTAGCAATCATCTTAATCATTTTTTTATCTAGATAAATATCCTCTTTACTTAAACCCATCTCAGGGACTTTTTTTATAGAATATATAGCTATACCTATTGCAGAAAACCCTTGAGCAATAATAGTTGCATAGGCTGCACCTGTAACACCCATATCTAATGGAACCACAAAGATAATATCTAATATAATATTTATTACTGCTGATATTATAAGAAATATAAGTGGTATCACAGAGTTACCCATACTTCTTACAACCGAAGCAAAATAGTTATATATACTGGTAAATGTTATTCCGTAGAATATTATTAGTAAATAAGTTCTTGTATCAGTAAGTACCTCAGCAGGTATCTGAATAAGCCTTAGAATATCATCAATGAAAATTATAGCTCCTAGGTTAATAATCAAAGTTACTATTCCTATAAACAAAAATGATGTGAATAGACTGTTTTTCAACTTCTTCATCTCATGGGCACCATATAAATAAGAGAATACAGCACCGCTACCCATACAGAGTCCAAGAATTATTGATGTTAAAAACACCATTACTGCAAATGAGCTTCCTACAGCTGCAAGGGCATTAGGACCAATAAATTTCCCAACAATAATCGTATCAGCCACATTATATAATTGTTGAAAGATATTACCTATAATCATAGGAATTGCAAAACTCAACATACCTTTGGTCTCATTACCATTAATTAGTTTGTCATTACTCTTCATACGTCTTTAACCTCCAAAGATATATATTACTATGACACATGACTTATTTCAACCATATTCGACACATTTCTAATCATAATAAAGGTAAAGCTAGGGTATGTATTTATAAATAAAAAGACGTAAGATTCATAAACTTGAATCCTACGCCTTTTTATTTTTCTAATTAATATCTATAATATTGAAATCAAATTAATAGTTTTCTGCTCTTACTTCGAAGAAGGATTGTGAATATTTACATACTGGACATACTTCAGGGGCTTTCTTACCCATTACAAGATGTCCACATATTCTGCATTCCCACATGGTCTCTTCACTCTTTTCGAAAACCTTCTGCATTTCTACATTACTAAGTAATGCACGATATCTTTCTTCATGAGCTTTTTCTATAGCAGCAACTCTACGAAATCTCTCTGCTAATTCCTTAAAGCCTTCTTCTTCAGCATCCTTAGCAAATCGATCATACATATCAGTCCATTCGTAGTTCTCACCTTCAGCTGCTTGAAGCAAGTTCTGGGCTGTATTGCCAAGATGACCAAGCTCCTCGAACCATATACGAGCATGCTCCTGCTCATTTCTCGCTGTTGTTAAAAACAGATTAGCTATCTGGTCATAGCCCTCTCTCTCAGCTACACTTGCAAAATATGTATACTTATTTCTTGCCTGGCTTTCACCAGAAAAAGCCTCCATAAGATTCTTCTCGGTTTTTGTTCCAGCATATTTGTTAACTCCAGCTTCCTTTTCCTCCATCAAAACAAATGCTGATGCAGGTTGCTTACACTTTGGACAAATGAAGCCCTCAGGTAATTCACCTTCATGTATATAGCCACATACTGAACAACGATATTTCTTCATACTATTATCCTCCTTTGTTGTAAATCCTTTGTTTTTTTTCATACTTTCTATTAACTTCCTTACAGCATCAACTGGAAAATCCTCAGCTTGATTGTTATCCATTAGTGACAGTAAAAAATCGATGGCATTTTGGCTTTGGGGAAGCATAAAACCAGCTTCTCTTACTATATCCTCTGCCATAATTCGGTTGGACATCTCAATAGCCTTAGCCAACTTTCCAGGTAATCCAGCAGCAATATTTTCTTGGGTTGATTTACTTCTAAGAAGATCATTCATACTATTAAGAACTATATCACTTTTAGGCTGTTGCTCTGGATAATCGAAAGGAACCATGGATATTGCTCCAGATGGACAAGCATCCGCACAGTCACCGCATCCAATACATTTATCCACATCAATTATGCTATTCTCTGTATCAGATGCACCAGTAGGACATACATAGAGGCACAGACAATCCTTAGTACATAATCGTATATTTCTAACAGCATATTTTCTTGTCATATCAGCTCTCTCCTTCTATCTTCTCAAACTTCCAATTAGGTACCTTACATACTGGACAAAGATCAGGGGGATTATCACCAATAAATATGAAGCCACATATTGTACAAACATATACTCCAGTATTCTCTACCATCCCGTCTCCTTCCTTCTCATATCTAGATAGAAGGGATTTTAGAATACGAGTAACCTTTTCACTCCATACCAAGGCACGAAGTGCACCACGATCCTTGAGGTCTTGTGCCACTGCATTAGCACTAGGAAATCCCTCATTAAGATCATTATCAATCAAATCCAATAAATCCTTATACCTAGGATTTTCAGCAGGTACAGCCCCATTACTATAGTATTGTGCCAGTTCTCGAAACAGTTTTTCTTCCTCAGGCTTATATTGCTTTTCGCAACCTCTGGCTAGATTACTACATATAGCACTTACTTCTAAGGGAGACAGTTCAATCATATCTGTTATAGGCTCTGTACTTATAATATGTTTTTTAGTTTCATTTGTGACAGTCTCACCCTGAATAGTAAATTCTGCTTTAGAAGCTCCACAAAGGGGACAAAGCCAGTCACTTGGGATTTCCTCCCATCTGGTACCAGCTGCAATTCCGCTTTCAGGTATACCCTTGACTTCATCATAGATATAACCACATATAGAACAAATAAACTTCCTCATGATATTGCCTCCTCATCTATAAATAATATTGTTGAGTAAGAAACATGTGAAAATCATAACAATAAACTCACTTATATTATAAATGATATATAAGAATATATCAAACTGATATTCTACAAAACATGACATAAATACTCTTTTAAGTATGGTATGATTATTCTAACAAAAATTCAATTAATAGCTCTATAATTTTGTAATTATACTCTAAAAATCACTTTTATTTTTATAATTCAATCAACTTTAGTTTAATAATTCTGGCTTAAATGTATATTATTACTGTTAAAATGCCCTTCTATAAAAGTATCTTGTTGCTTTTGGCAGATTGACAAAGTTTTAACAAGTGTATATAATTTAAATTGTTAAATAATTAACAATGCGCTTAAACACTATATATTTAATATAAAAAGGAGGATATATCATATGGCAAAAAAAGATGATAGACCTAACATTGCAGATAATAATACACAGTTAGTTGATACACTAGATGCCCTTCTAGCAAAAATGAAAGAAATGAAAGAGGCTCAAAGAATATTTGCCACATATTCACAAGAGCAGGTAGATAAGATTTTCTTTGCTGCTTCCGTTGCTGCTAATAAACACAGAATTGCTCTCGCTAAAATGGCTGTTGAAGAAACAGGTATGGGAATTGTTGAGGA
>DUNS01000001.1 GCA_012839235.1 Clostridiales bacterium | reverse complement strand
TATAGTATGTATTTAATGATGAAATTAAAATATAGATTAAGAACGTTAATCTTAGTCTTACCTAATTTGGTTAGTACAATAATCTCAATTGTTATGATTTTATATATTTATGATTCGGACAAGTATTTAGCTAAAATAATTTCAACCTCTTTAATCCACTTTGGTTTTTCGATAGTAATAATGGTTGTAATTTATAAAAAAAGTACAATGTTTTTTAATAAAGATTATTGGAAGTATGGTATTTCTATTTCAACACCAATAATATTACATGGCTTATCATTAACAATATTAAGTCAATCTGATAGAATTATGCTTACTGCTTTTGTTGGTGCTGATCAGACGGCGGTATATAGTCTTGTCTATAATTTTGGTATGATTGCTAGTGTGGTTGCTGTATCATTAGATGGAATATGGGTTCCCTGGTTTGTTGATAATATGAAAAAAGATAATATAGAACGGATTAATGAAAAAGTTATAATTTACATAAAATTAATGACTTTTGTAATATTAGGTATTATCTTAATATCACCAGAAGTACTTGTTTTATTGGCTCCAAAAGAATATTTGATTGGAGATAGAATAGTACCGCCTATAGTTATATCTAGTTATGTGATCTTCTTATATACAATCTATGTTGATGTTGAACATTACTACAAGAAAACGAGTAAGATTGCTATTAACACTATTATAGCAGCATCATGCAATATTATTTTGAATTATATTTTCATTCCACTTTACGGTATGTATGCAGCCTCAATCACAACATTAATATCGTATCTATTATCACTGTTTTTGCATTATAGGTTTTCAAAAAAGATTAATGAGAGTTTATTTCCAGCTATTATTATTTTAAAGCCTTTATTAATTATAGTCATAGGTATTATTGTCTATTACTTATTTTTACCTTTTATGCTAATAAGGTGGATTATGCTGATATTACTGATGATTTATGCATATTTCAATTTTAAAAATGAAATAAATACATTTATATTACGAATAATAAAACATTAGAATTTTTAACAATAAATTGATGATTTAATGGATGGAGGTTTATATAATGAAAATTATCGGAGTTATTCCAGCACGTTTTAAATCAAGTAGATTTGAAGGTAAGCCACTAGCTGATATTTGTGGTAAACCAATGATATGGTGGGTTTATCAGCAAGCAATAAAAGTAAAAGAGTTTGAATCAGTTTATGTGGCCACAGATGATGAAAGAATAAAATATACCTGTGAAGAACTTGGTGTCAACGTATTTATGACATCTGATGAACATAAAACAGGTACGGATCGTATAGGTGAAGTTGCTAGAAAAATAAAAGCAGACCTATATGTAAATATCCAAGGAGATGAGCCATTGATTGAGCCAGAAACAATTGTTGAATCAATTAAGCCATTTTACATTAATAATAAACTTCAGGTTTCTAACCTTATGACAGTTATTAAGAATCCAATTGATGTTGTAAATTTTACAGTACCTAAAGTTATCACGAATAAAGATGGAATTGGTATTTATCTTACAAGAAGTGCTGCGCCTTACCCAAAAGGAAGTATTGAGTACTCTTATTATAAGCAAGTATGTGTTTATGGTTTTACGCCTGAGGCGTTAGAATTCTTTTGTAATAGTCCAAGAGGAAAGGTTGAAAGTATTGAAGATATTGAAATATTAAGATTTATTGAAAATGGCTACAAAGTTCAATTTATTGAAGTTGATTCAGACACGGTAGCTGTCGATACACCAAATGATTTGATAAAGGTAAAAAAAATAATGAAAGAAATAGGAAGAGGAGATGCCAATGAACAAAACATATGTACTTGACTGTACATTGCGTGATGGTGGATACATCAACCAATGGCAGTTTGGTGAAAATAATATAAAAAAAATAATTAGTAATCTTATTGACTCAAAGATTGATATAATAGAATGTGGATTTTTAACAGAAAATAACGAGTGGGATCCTAATTCATCACTGTATGATAGTATTGAGAGAATAGCACAGTATCTTCCAATCCATAGAAGGGATAGTATGATTGTGTGTATGATTAATTATGGAGAATATGATGTTGAGAAATTACCTCAATATGACGGTACATCTATAGATGGAATAAGGGTTGTTTTTCATAAGAAAGATATCAATAAAGCATTAAAAATGTGTGAAATAATAATTAGCAAAGGTTATAAGTTATTTGTCCAACCTATGGTATCAATATCCTATACAGATGAAGAGTTTATTAACTTAATAAATAAGTCAAATAAATTAAATCCATATACTTTTTATATTGTAGATAGTTTTGGTGTAATGAAAAGAAAGGATTTAATGAGATTATACTACTTAGTAGATCATAACCTCTCAAATGACATATTTGTTGGATACCATTCTCACAATAATATTCAAATGGCATATTCAAATGCACAGGCATTAGTTGATCTAAAAACAAGGAGAAAACTTATTGTAGACTCAAGTGTTTTTGGTATGGGACGAGGTGCTGGAAATTTAAATACAGAACTATTTATTGAGTATCTTAATGAATTAAATGGTGACAAGTATAGAATCAAGCCATTACTGAAGATAATTGATCAGGTATTGAATCCTATTTATTTAAGCAACTTCTGGGGATATTCATTACCTCACTATGTATCAGCTATTAATAACTGTCACCCTAACTACGCCTCTTATTTAGATGACAAGAATACTTTAACTGTTGAAAATATCAACGAAATACTTGAAGGGCTTGAAGAATCTAAGAGAAACAGTTTTGATAAACAATATATTGAAGAGTGCTATGTTCAATACCAAAATAGAGTCATCGCGGATGATCAAGCAAAAAAACAGCTAAGATCCCATTTTAAGAATAAAACTATTGTCATTATTGCACCAGGAAGTAGTATTAACGATGAAACAGAAAAAATTAATTCGATAATATCCCAGGATAATCATCTCACAATTGCTGTTAACTTTAAGCCGGAAAATTATAAATGCGATTACGTTTTTGTTAGTAATTTAAGACGTTATGAGGATATCAAAAACTATAAGGACTTAAAAATAATAAAAACATCAAATATAAAAAATGGAAATGTTGAAGGGATTGTAGTTAACTACTCAGATTTGTTAAATGAAGTAGAAGCCGTTGAAGATAATGCGGGTATGATGTTAATAAAACTTCTAATTGGTATTGGAGTAGAGAAAATAAAACTAGCTGGATTAGACGGTTATTCACACGACATTTAT
>DUNS01000046.1 GCA_012839235.1 Clostridiales bacterium | reverse complement strand
TTTTGTACCTTTTAGCACAGATGGATGTTTTAAATGGTGCAACAGACCAGGCTAGTAAGAGATTTAGGAAGGTTGCGAAACTAGGTAATAAGCTTTGGATTGCAAAGGCTTCTCATGAAATGCTATTGAAGCTTGATTTAGAGCATTGACCCACACATATCCTACTTACTCCAATGGTTGGAATGATTAGTAGAAACTATATTAAGTATAAGTAAATACCGAATTTTTGATTAATATCACACGGTTTCAATGAAAGGATAGGTGTTGATGGCAAGCATATTGATGATAAATGTACCGTATTCAGGACATACAAATCCAACCCTACCATTAGCAAGCGAACTTGTTAAGCGAGGACATAAAGTTTTCTACATTAATGCAGAGGAATTCAGAGAAAAAATAGAAGCGACGGGTGCAGGGTTCATACCATATATAAATTATCCATCTAATCCAAGTGAACAAGAAAAAAAGACAAAATGCTTTAGAGCAGCTTTTGAAACTGCACTAAGTATTAAAGTAAGGATAGATTTGCTTATATATGAAATGTTTTTCTTTCCAGGGATTCGTATTGCTGAAATACTGGGTATTCCATGTGTTCGTCAATTCTCTCAACCAGCATGGAGTAAGGAGAATGTGAGAGATGCTTCAATCTTCTTTAGAATAAGTTGCATGCTAATAGATATGCAAGTGATGGGAAAGAAAAATGTTGATTTTATGCAATTAAAAAACAAAAGCCTAATGCAAGCGGTCTTATATGATAAGCCGGACCTGAATATCGTATATGTACCAGAGGTATTTCAACCTTATCGAAATTCCTTTGGCGATAATTACTTATTTATAAAACCTCGGCTTCAACCACCCTTGTCAAAACAAGTGATTCCATATAGGGAGATGAGGAGACCAATAATATATATTTCATTAGGTAGTATCATCAGCAATAAAGGTTTCTGTAAAGAATGTATAAGGGCTTTTGGTGGAAAAAAATTAACTGTGATACTCATTACAGGAAGGGTAAACCCACAAGCACTAGGGAAAATACCGGATAACATATATGCCTATTCATTTGTTCCCCAGATCGAAGTTCTTAGTAAAGCTGATGTATTTCTTACACATTGCGGAATGAATAGCATAAACGAAGCAATGACTTTGGGAGTTCCTATGGTTGCGATGCCGTTTATCAATGACCAGATTTCCAATGGGAAGCGTGTAGTAGAGCTTGGAATTGGTAAAAAAGTACGGTCCTTTCCAAGCAGTGGCAGAGAGCTATATGCTACATGCCTAAGTGTCATAAAGGATGAAAAGATCAAGAAACGATGTCAAGAATTGCAAATGGAGCTAAAAAAAGAAGAAAACTTTGAGAAAATTATAGTAGAAATTGAAAAATTGTTAGTTTGATTGCCTAATGTAGGGAAGTGTTAATAGACAGGGCATATGAGTTAGGAAAAAATATTATTAACCTACTGTAGAGCCAGAATAAGGCTTTGATAAACTTTGTGGGAAAATAAACCATTTTTATGTTGAAACATCTGTTCGGGTATGGTAAAATTAAACAAACATATATTCGAAGGGGTGAATGATTTATGGATCATAAAGTAAAAGACATTGATATTAGTATTAGAATATCAATGTCTCCAAAGCAATGGGTAGAAAAAACTGTACGTCTACCTTAAGCTATTAATTATGTAATAGAAACTCTTAGCACTGGCCATATTATTTAAAGTCTTGATTGAACGTAGTTATTTGATTGGATCTAGATATGATAAGGTATGATTTTTACATTACCAAAATAATTAGTTGGAGGAGATAAAAATGAATGTAAAACAAATTGCTCAAGCTGTAGGTTATTGCGGTTTAGTCTGTACATTATGCCATGAGTCGGATAAATGTGCTGGATGTAAATCCGAAAGTAATTGTTGTGGGAGATATTTAAGTGATGAAGGCTGCTTACATTATAATTGTTGTATAGAAAAAGGGATAAATGGTTGTTGGGAATGTAAGGATGGCCCCTGCGGTAAAGATATGTTTAGTGAGCATCACGATGTTAGAAATCGAACTTTTGTAAAAGTAGCAAAAAATGAGGGCATAGAAAAACTTGTAGAATATGTTGTGAAAAATCAAAAAGATGGTATTATTTATGGTTGGAACAAAGATTATGACAATTTAGGAAGTGAAGAAGCAGTCATTGATTTATTACATAATGGATTAAATAGTAAGTATGCACGATAGTTGAAGGCTGTTACTTATCTCCAGAGGACATTAGAAATGATGAGGATTTGATGAAATTGAACAAAAAGATTATGATTGATATATAATGTAGTGAGGAAGCAATATATCAAGTGGCATAGTTTTCTTTGATGGATTTTTAGAGGAAGAATCAGGAGGGCTTTATGAATTTTAAGGATGCACTTAGAACGTTCAAATTTCATAAGAAAACCTTAGGTTATCATCAACTATATACCAAGTGGGGTGAAGAGTTAGATCCTGAACATGTATTGGAGGAGTATCCAAGACCCCAGCTTAAGAGAGATAATTATACAATTTTAAATGGTTATTGGAATTATGCTATAACTAAAGAAGCTAATAAGCCGGATAGTTTTGATGGTAAAATTCTAGTACCATTTTCTCCAGAAAGTGCGCTATCAGGTGTAAATCGTCAGTTGCTACCAGATGAATATCTATGGTATGAAAGGGAATTAGATATTCCTCAGAAAGACCCTAATAAAAGATCCATTCTTCATTTTGGAGCAGTAGATCAGTACTGTGAGGTACAGATTAATAATATAGCTGTGACAAGCCACTCAGGAGGCTATCTACCATTCTCTGTTGATATTACAGATGAATTACAGGAAGGTATGAACACGCTTACTGTCATGGTGAGGGATATCAGTGATACTTCATATCACAGTCGGGGGAAGCAGCTACTAAAACGTGGTGGAATGTGGTATACAGCCCAAAGCGGTATCTGGCAGACAGTTTGGTTGGAATGGGTTCCAGGAGAATACATAGATAATATAAAGATCACTCCTGATATCGATAAATCCCATGTAGAATTAGAAGTAATAATGAGTAATAATAAAGAGGATAATACATCAAAGAAGAACATCTTATATGATAATAATCCAAGGGATAATTATTCAAGGTTTAATTATTCAAGGGATATTAAGGATAAGCTATACAAGATTGAAGTTTATGATGGTGACAGAATAAAGGAAACCATCATTAGCAAATATCCTAAGATTACAATTCCCATGAAGGATTATAAATTGTGGAGTCCAGAGAATCCTGTCCTTTATAATATGATAATAACAATAGGGGAGGATACGGTAGAAAGCTATTTTGCCATGCGTAGTATAGAAATCCAGAAGGATTCTGATGGTATCCCAAGAATTTGTCTAAACCATAAACCATATTTTCAGAGTGGACTTCTTGACCAAGGCTACTGGCCTGATGGTCTTTATACGGCTCCTAGTGATGAGGCTTTAATCTATGATATAGTAAAAGCCAAGGAACTGGGATTTAATATGCTGCGCAAGCATATCAAAATAGAGCCTCTCAGGTGGTACTATCACTGTGACCGCCTAGGAATGCTAGTCTGGCAGGACATGGTTAATGGTGGAAGTGAATATAATATGGTCACAGTAGGTTATCTTCCCACTTTGTTTCCTAATCTAGGGAGACGTCGAAAGGATAACCAATATAAGAAAATGGCAAGAGAAGATGAAGCTGGAAGGAAAGAGTGGACCGAGGAATGTATAAAGACAGTAGAACTATTGTACAACTGTCCTTCCATATTTGTGTGGGTTCCTTTTAATGAAGGTTGGGGACAATTTGACTCAGTCAATGCTTATAAACTAATTAAGGAGATTGATCCAACTCGCCTGATAGACCATGCTAGTGGTTGGTTTGATCAAAAAGAAGGAGATTTTAAGAGCATACACAATTATTTTCATGATTTAAAAGTAGAAAAGGATGAAAGACCGGTAGTTTTCTCTGAATTTGGAGGATATGCTTGTTATATCAATGATCATTCCTATTCATGGCAGATATACGGTTATCGAATATATCCTACGAAAGAGCTCTTTAATGAGGCTTATCAGAGGCTGTACAAGAATGAAATTAGGAAGTTAATGAAGGAAGGTTTATCTGCATGTGTATATACCCAGCTTTCAGACATTGAAGATGAAGTAAATGGTTTATTGACCTACGACAGAAAGGTATGTAAAGTAGAACCACTAGAACCACTAAAATAAAGAAATGGTGAGAAATATGAATATACAGATATTTGGAAAGAAGAAATGTTTTGATACAAAAAAGGCAGAACGTTATTTTAAGGAAAGAGGAATTAAGACCCATGTTATTGATTTGCTTGATAAAGGTATGAGTAAAGGTGAGTTCAATAGTGTAAAGCAAGCTGTTGGAGGATATCATAACATGGTTGATGATAATTCAAAGGATAAAGATTTATTGGCATTGTTCTCTTATCTGTCAGAAGAGGATAAAGAAGAAAAATTATTAGAGAACGCTAAACTAATTAAAACTCCAATAGTTCGTAATGGAAAGCAGGCAACTGTGGGGTATCAGCCCGATATATGGAAAAATTGGAGCTAGAAGAATATTACCGCTAATTAATGCAATGGCATATTTAAATAATAGGGATAATATACAAAAAATAAAGACAATAATGTAAATTATGGTCAGAAATTGCGTATATTCTATTGATTAAAAACATAATTTAATATAAGCTAATATCAAAGAGATGATGTCATCATCTTCTTTTGATTTTTGCAAATACAAAAGACTTTTAACGGGAGGTTATTGCAATGAATACTATTAAATTAGTAGTTATAGGTGGAGGAAGTAGTTATACACCAGAATTAGTAGAAGGTGTAATCAATAATTATAATACATTGCCTGTAAGAGAGTTGATTTTTGTTGATGTTCCAATGGGGGAAGAAAAGGTTAGGATTAATACCCAATTCATTAAAAGGATGATACACAAAGCCCAATTGAACATAGAAGTATCCTATACATTTGACAGAAAGAATGCTTTAAAGGATGCAGATTTTGTAATGACGCAACTAAGAGTCGGTGGCTTAAAGGCAAGATCCAAAGACGAACATATTCCATTGAAATATAATGTCATTGGACAAGAAACAACAGGCCCAGGTGGTTTCGCTAAAGCTCTTAGAACCATTCCCGTAATGATGGATATTTGCAAGGATATGGAAGAGGTATGTCCAGATGCGTGGTTAATTAATTTTACCAATCCATCTGGAATTGTTACTGAAGCTTTGAATAAATATACCAAGATTAAAAATATCGGACTTTGCAATGTACCAATTGGTATGCATTATGATATTGCAGAAAGACTTGAGGTTGATCCTAAAGAAATCAGCTGCAATGTTATTGGTTTAAATCATCTAAGCTTTGTGAATAAGGTATACTATAAAGGTGATAATGTGATTTCTAAGGCATTAGAGGTCAAGAAAAAAGATGGAATAGTGCAGAATATATCAAAAATTGATGTATCTGACTTTATTGCTCAGAAGCTAGGCTTGGTTTTATCTCCTTATCTGCAATACTTTTTCTTTGAGAAGGAAATGCTAGAGAAAGAATTACAAGAATTGAAAGATGACAAGGGAACCCGGGCGGATCAAGTTCAAGAGGTTGAACATAAGCTATTTGAATTATATGAAGATGAAAGCTTAGACCATAAGCCAGAAGAGTTATCAAAGCGTGGCGGAGCTCGTTATTCAGAAGCAGCCATCAACCTGATTAACAGTATTTATAATAATGTTGGTGACATTCAAGTGGTTAATGTTATGAATAATGGTTCTATTGCAGATTTACCGGATGATGCTTCCGTTGAGGTTAATTGCGTTATTAATAAGCAGGGCGCTACACCAGTTACTAATGGCCATCTTCCATTAGCAGTTAAAGGTTTAGTACAGCATGTTAAAGCTTATGAACAATTAACTGTAGAAGCGGCAATAACTGGTGATTATGATACGGCTTTGCTGGCTCTTATCAGTAACCCTTTGGTACATGATGCTGAAGCTGCAAAAAATATATTAGACGACCTATTAGAAGCCCATAAAGAATATTTACCGCAGTTTAATAAATAGATAAGACAGAGCTTTTATCTATTAAACTAGTAGCATATAAAGAAGGGAATGATTCTTTTGTACATAATTGGAATTGACGGTGGGGGAACTAAGACCCATTGTGTTATTGGAGATAAAAAAGGCAATATACTGGCTGAGGGCTTTGGTGGCCCAGCAAATCATCAAATCGTTGGACATGAAATAGCAGGACAATCCATAAAGAAATCAATTTGTGATGCCTGTGAGCAACTGGATGATAAGACCACATTTGAATCTTGCTTAGAAAAAGTTGATAAAATTATATTAGGTTTAGCAGGTGCTGATCAGCCTTCTGATTTTGAAAAGCTTAATAAGCTGTGCAAGTCACTCTTTGGAGATGTACCATTTACTGTATATAATGACACCTGGATTGGATTAAGATCCGGTAGTGAAGAAAATTATGGAGTAATATCTATATGTGGAACTGGTGCAGCTCATGCTGGATGTGATAAAGCTGGCAATAAGCTAATCCTTAGAAATATAGACTATCTGACAGGGAATATAGGTGGAGGTGGAAGCTTTGTAACAGATGGACTCCATTATGCCTTCCGCTCAGAAGAGCAGACCCATATGAAGACAAGTCTAGAGGATAAAATGCTTGAAATATTTGAAGTAGATACTATGGATGAAGTGTGTGATATCATTCAGAGTGGTGGAATGACTAAAGAACATGAATTTAAAATACCCATAGCAGTATTTCAAGCTGCCAATGAGGGTGATATAGTTTCAACAAGATTAATTCATGATATGGGTCAGGTGCTAGGGGAATGTGCAGCTGCCATTGTTAAGAGACTTGGTATGCATGATGAAGCTGTTCCTATGGTTTTGATAGGAAGTGTTTTTAAGACAAATGATCCTATTCTTATAAAGCCATATATGGATGAAATCCATAAGGTAGCACCGAAAGCCTATTATGTAATACCAGATGTTCCACCAGCCTATGGTGCCTACTATATGGGATTAGATGAAATCCAATAGACTATTCCCTAGAGCTTATTGAAGAGTATCGAGGAAAGCCAGCTGGCTGGAACAAGAAGAGGAATATTGTAAAAAGAAGTGAAGTGAAAATATCTGGCTTCTAAGACAAACGAGCTAGATTATATTAATTGATCCCTTTTGGGCTATTGTAAAACAAATTAACAATGTTTTGCAATAGCCTTTTTAATTGCTAGGATTGCTTTTTTACATTCATATAACAGAAACAAGACTCTACTTAAAACTGAAAATAATATCAATTGTAATTAAAAACAACAACTAAAGACTACTAAAATATTTTACTATATGCTAAATAAAGTGTAAGAAACTCATGAGTACTTTTAAAATACAATGAAAAAGTTTGTTATTTAAAGAAAAAAGTATTGAAATGAATTACAAAATCATATATAATTTAGTAAAATCCATAATAATAAAGAAAATAATAAAGAAATCGAATAAATACAAATGGAAAAGGTAGGATTAATGTATATGGCAGATAATGATATTAAATATAATGAACCTTGGATTATGCAGAGAGCAGATCCTTATGTATATAAACATATCGATGGCTGGTATTACTTTACAGCTTCTGTACCAAAGTATGATGGGATCATATTAAGAAGGGGGAGGACCTTGGCTGAGCTTCCAGATGCGGAAGAGATAATGATTTGGCAAAAGCATGAGGAAGGTATCATGAGCGAGCATATCTGGGCACCAGAGATACATTATCTTGATGGCAAGTGGTATATATATTTTTCGGCTGGGGAAAAAGAACGTATCTGGGACATCCGCCCTTATGTATTAGAATGCTCCGATGAAAATCCTCTTACCGGAACATGGGTTGAGAGGGGAAAAATTCAGAGTGCCAAAGAGGATGTCTTTTCTTTTAAA
>DUNS01000045.1 GCA_012839235.1 Clostridiales bacterium | reverse complement strand
TTTGATTAAAAACACTTCCTAAATTCTACCACAATCTTGCAAAAAATCAAGTAATATTAGGTTTCTACTCATGTAGATTGCTTTTAATATTTTCATTGCTATTTTTCTACAGCGATCGAATAATTATTTTATATTTTTTAAAACACAAGAAACATTTCGTAACAATTAATCTATCAGACTAGAATAACAATATTACATATTATGTTATATTTTAACTATAATTATAGAATCGAATCAATTATGGACTTTTTACTAGAAGATAAGAGATTGTATATTTATCATATTGGGGTTTTAATAAGGTGAGCACTAGCAAGAGAACTTTATCCAGTTTGATATATTTAACATATTGATTTATAATATGTACAAGAACTAGTTATTGCTTAGAATAAGGAGGAATTAGACAATGGCAGAACTTACTTATCATGAACAGGTGAATATAGATAATGCAGCAAAACTCAAATCAATATTAGAAACATTACCACGATTTTGTCGCGACTTTTTCCGTGGTATTGAGCCCACAACCTCTTCACGAACAAGGATTGCTTATGCCTATGACTTAAGAGTATTTTTTGAATTCCTATCTAAGAACAATCCAGAACTTAAGAACACTCCTATCCCATCTATTAAAATAGATGTTCTTGATAATATTGAACCTATAGATATAGAAGAGTATTTAGATTACTTATCCTACTATGTATGCGATGGTAAGGAGTATATTAATAAGGCTAACGGAAAGAAAAGAAAGCTTGTTTCTCTTCGTAGCTTCTATTCCTACTACTACAAAAAACAGATGATTAAGACCAATCCAACAGAATTTGTCGATGTACCAAAGCTTAATGAGAAGGAAATTGTTAGATTAGATATAGACGAGGTAGCTATGTTACTTGATGAAGTAGAATCTGGGGATTCAATGACGAAGAAGCAAAAAGCTTATCACAATAAAACCAAGGTAAGAGATCTGGCTCTTATGACTCTCCTACTGGGAACTGGAATTCGTGTGTCTGAATGTGTGGGACTTGATATTAATGATGTGGACTTTGTAAATGATGGAATAAAGATAGTTAGAAAAGGTGGTAACGAGGTAGTTATCTACTTTGGAGATGAAGTTAGAGAAGCATTACTAAATTATATGGAGCAACGTAAGAAGCTAGTCCCTGAAACTGGTCATGAGAATGCTCTTTTTCTATCTATGCAAATGAAGCGACTGGGTGTCCGTTCAGTAGAAAATCTAGTAAAGAAGTACTCTTCTTCTGTAACGAAGCTTAAGAAAATTACTCCTCACAAGCTTCGTAGTACATATGGCACAAGCCTATACCGTGAAACCGGAGATATCTACCTTGTAGCTGATGTTCTCGGCCACAAGGATGTTAATACTACTAGAAAGCATTACGCTGCTATTGAGGATAGTAGAAGGCGTAAGGCTGCTAAGGTTGTGAAGTTAAGGGAGGATTAACTTCTCTAGTTGAACTGTCATAAAAAATTCCCTCTATGTCATCGACTGACCCTAGAGGGAATAAAAAACAGGGGTGTTTTTATGTTTATATCACCTGTGTATTTTCTTTATTACTCTTTAATCCATGTATAATTAAATTCACCTATATTACTACTTTCTATATATTTGTCAAATCCACTTCCACTATAGTATATTATAGATTCTTCTTCTAGCCCTAATATCTGTCCAGTGTTACTTTTATCAATTTCATTGTATAGCGTAATTTCAGGTGCATCTCCTGCGAACTTAAGTGACTCAGTTTTAATATCGCGGAATGCCTCATCCTTAATTTCTACTACACTACTAGGTATTACTATATTATTAAGTTTAACACTTCCTACAAAGGCTCTTTCCCCTATGACTTGTAAACCCTCACTTAAATTTACTGTAGTTAAGTTTTCACATCTAGCGAAAGCAGCATCACCAATTGTAGTTACACTTTCTGGTATGGTAGCTTTAGATAATGATGTTAAAGTTTCAAATGCATAAGTTCCGATATATGTTACACCATCTTGAATTATCACCATAGCTATATTATCTCTCAACTCATTCCAAGGTACTATGCTTTCATTAAAGTGAGGCGGTTTATAATCTGCCATTTCTCCTGTTCCCTTAATCACTAAAACATTATCCTTATAATACCATGTTAAGTCTGCTCCACATACACCCTTGTGTTCAGCTGTTTCTTCTGTGATTGTTTTAAGAAAATTATCCATATCTGATTCTTGTTTGATTGAATTACCTGTGTGCTCACTATCTACTATATTATCACTATCTGCTATATTATCATTATCTACCATATTATCACTATCTACAGGGGTGTTTGAACAAGCTAATAATATAACTGATAGTATCATACATATTACAAGTAAATTAACTCTTTTCATTTGTAAGCCTCCTACATATTCCAGTGAACATATCTGCTGTCACTTTCTCTGTTTTTAATTATGTATCTGATCTGTTATCTGTGTTTTAGTGTTTTAACCTGTTTCTTACTTTAACATATCCATATAACCCCTTAGGGTTTTGAAACACCGATAGTTTCGCTAACAACATCTGATGTCTCTTGTGATATAAGCACTTCATTTGTTTTAGTTAATTCATTAAGTTTCTCTAATGTACTTTCATCACAAACTCCATTCGCCACAAGATTATTATCCCTCTGAAATTGTATCAGCATTGTTTTTGAAATATCTCCAAAAAATCCATCTACAACTAGGATATATCCCAAATCGCATAATGCAGTTTGAACCCATTTAATATCATCCCCTCGCATCATAGGAATGTTTCGATAGATTATACGCTCTGGATATGGATAAATGTTTTTACTCATAGAGTTTTTATTATCTTTTCTCTGAATAGGTTCTTCTTTCTCAACAATTATATTAGGTGGAGCATTAGTATATTCATAGCTTAATGGATTGACAGGTGGCATAAGATAGAATTCCTTAGCTCTTCCCACCTCACCTATTCGAATCTCAAAATGCAAATGAGCCCCCGTGCTATTTCCCGTCCTTCCAACATATCCAATAATATCTCCTTTATTAACAAAACCTTCCTTAATAATCTCATGTGATTGCATATGTTGATATGTAGAATAAGTACCATCCCGGTGATCAATAACAGTCCAATTTCCCATACGTCTATCATATCCCATGGGAACAATATCACCGGATTTAGTAGCCATTATAGGGGTTCCTTCTATTGCTGATATATCAATACCTTTATGGTTTGATGAAGCTCCTGCTACTGGGATATCCCTTTCACCATGGTAACTTGTAATCCCCTTATCATAAGGTAATGGCCATAGCCAAAGCTCCTCCCCATTAACTTCTGCTTTAACCTCTGATTTCATCAACAGTAATAAAGCCATACAAATAATAGTTAGTAACTTATTCTTTCCATCCTTTGTAAAAAACATATAATCCCCCTTTTATCCTATTATCAATTAGATATTTGCAAAACCACAAAATCTATATAGGCTTCTAAAGTATTTCTCCTAAAGCTTCATTTATTGTATCAAATGCATCCTTATAAGCATAATACTTACCTTTAGACAAACTTTTTTGAACTGTTGGCTGTTTTATATTAAGCCTTTTAGCAAGATCTGTCTGACTATCCTGATGAATTAGCATATCCCATATAATCTCCCGCTGCCTATCGGTCCAGGATTCCTTTATAACAGTCATTAATGACAGTGTTGTATTAATTAGTATTGCGGAGGACTGATTATCTCCTTCGATTTCAAATCTTGTATCAGAGGGATTAGTCTGCTTTCTTTTTTCGTCATTTTTTATATGTTCTAAAGCTGCCTGAGCCAGATAATAACCTGGACCATCTGCACCCTGAGACATCTTCCTATCTACTTCTGGAGTTATTTCTCCTATACCTACTCCAAATCTAACTTTAATAGGAAACATTAACCTCTCAAAATCCAGCAATATTCTCATAATACTTGTCCCATTATTCAGCAATCCTTGAAATTCATTATCCAGTGTAACTATGAACTTTGAAGATATCTCTTTTTTGTATTTTTTATTGATTTCTCCGATAACTTCATAAAGCTTTTTTTGCACTTCATTTCTACTAGCTTTATGGATTACTCCTTTTATATCACCAATAACAGCAATATGTTGATTATATAAGAAATAGAAAAACATAATTCACCTCCTTGTTTTTTTATATACATTATATTACCATAACAAGGTATAATCAAGCATTATTCATAATATAGGTAACATTGACTATACATAGCCTATATCATCTATATATACATATTATAGCCAATATATATTATTAAACTATAATGCACCCTACAAATATATAATATTTATCACATAGATAGCTCTGACAAACAGAGTGTTTTATTAATCCATTCATAGTTTCTATGTTTCATTGATATGTAAGATTGTGGCAGACCTTTATATCTGTCACAGCCTTACATACCTCAATGAGCAACATCTAGGTGAGAATTCTATCTTTCAACCAAGAGTGGTCTCATCATATCATTATCTTCATGCTCAAGTATATGACAATGCCATACATAATCTCCTACATTATCCTTGAACTGCATAACTATAGAGGTCACTTGACCAGGCTCTGTTCTTACTACATCCTTTGGACCAGTTTCAAATGGTAAAGGAGGTGTTAGACTTGCTTGATCATATATATAATTACCCTCCTCATCAAAATCAGCTTCAGTAAATACCTTCCTACCTAGTATTTCAAAGTGTACTAGATGAAGATGTATTGGGTGAGGAAAGGCAAAATTATTGACCAAGTGCCAGATTTCTATACTATCAAGCTTTACCCTTTCAGTTACTGGAGCATCCCAGCTTCTACCATTCAATAGATGAACTACTCTTCCATAATGATCAGTGGTTTCATTTAACTGCATTGTTCTTTCTTTAACAGCAAGAGTGGGATCAACCTTGTGCATAGGCATTAGTTCTGTTGGAATCACACTTTCGTCAGGACATGATAGCTTATGACCAACTTTAAACTTCATGATCATATCCATTCCTGGACTAGGTGGAGTCTGTGCAATATTTTGCAATATAATTTCCTCTCCTTTATACTCAGAGAAATCTATTATAAGATCAATTCTTTCAGCAGGTTCAAGGACAAAGGAGAATATATGGGCTGTATGATGCAAGAACCCAAGGTCTGTTCCTATTTGATGAAATACTTCATTGTTGCTTAATTTAAGCTCATAGTTTCTTAGATTTGATCCATTCAAAATCCTAAAACGATATTTTCTTGGCTCTACTTCCATATAAGGCCAAAGCTTTCCATTGACCGCTATGGTATTACCAAAGAAAAATGATGGTGTTGAAGGTATAGGATTATCAACAGGAGGAGTTGCATTATCTGGATAGAATAATGAGCCATCCTTATTAAATGTTTTATCCTGAATTAATATAGGTATCTCGTATGGTCCCTTAGGAAGATTAAGTCTCTTCTCCATAAAATCTCTAATAAGATAAAAACCTGCAAGACCAGAATATACATTAAGCCTTGTTATTCCGATAGCATGATCATGATACCACAGTGTCGCACCTGCTTGATGATTAGTATACTCATATACTTCTCTCTTGTATTTTTGTCCTACATATTCATTATCTCTAGAGTACCAAGCTTCAGGATGACCGTCACTATCAGCATCTACATTAGCTCCATGAAGATGAACCACCGTTCTTACCTCTGGTGTATCTGGAGTCCCATGGAGTGTTTTATCAACTGGTAGCATATGCTGCATAGGCAATTTGTTCTCCCATTTGACTTTAACAGTCATATCCTTTGGGGCTTCTATAGTAGGTCCTGGGTAAATGCCATTGTATCCCCATATAGTAGTTAAAGGGAAGTTCCTATGAAACCTATGCTTCCCTTCCCTCATAACTATTCGATACAGGAATTCATTGTCCCTGGTCATAATAGGCTCTGCAACCCGAGGCCTTGGCAAAGGATCCACAAACTTTGGTATATTCTCAGGATCACTTGGGTCTACATAATAATCAAGGCCATCGTATTCATCTATAGGAGGAAAATTTCTTTCATATTTAACCATTCATAAACCTCTTTTCTAAAATATTAATACAAGATGAACTAGAAAGTTAATTCACTTGTCATGTATTATAATATTTGAACCATATTATACAAATATATAATACGTATGATATTATATGTGTTTATAAGAATAATGGTGTCTATTCATGGCTAAACCTGTGGGATTTTGTCACATCAGAATCAAAAAGTCATCAGTTGGTAATGATACCTTCATTATCAACTGATGACCTATTATTTTATTTATATACTTTAGGGAAGTATATTCCCAGCAGCACGGTAAATCTCATACCACTCTTCTCTGGTAAGATTTATTTCAGTGGCTCTAACACAATCCTTCATACGCTCTATATTCATAGTACCAATTACAGGCATCATATTAGCAGGATGGCGAAGTATCCAGGCAATAGCTATAGTAGTATTGGTAACCCCATACTTATTAGCTATACGGTCTATCTCCTTATTTAATTCTGGGAATTTATCATTTCCAAGGAATACTCCCTCAAAGAACCCATACTGAAATGGTGACCAAGGTTGAATAGTAATATCATTCAATCTACAAAAATCAAGTACACTTCCATCTCTATCAATAGCAGATTCATTAACCATATTAACATTAATACCAGCTGAAACCATGTTAGCATTAGTAATGCTAAACTGCAGCTGATTAGCCACAATATCTTGCTTTAAATATCTTTGTAGTAGCTGTATTTGCATAGGATTTTGATTAGAAACGCCAAAATGACGAACCTTTCCACTGCTTTCAAGCTTATCAAATGCCTCAGCGACTTCCTCAGGCTCAACCAACGCATCTGGACGATGAAGTAGCAAAACATCAAGATAATCTGTCTTTAATCTACTTAAAATCCCATCAACTGATTTTAGGATATGGTCTTTAGAAAAATCAAAGCGATTACCAGGAACTATACCACATTTGGACTGAAGTATAATCTTCTCTCTTACTGCTGGAGTCATATGAATAGCTTCTGAAAATACCTCCTCACATTTTCCTCCACCATATATATCTGCGTGATCTAAAAAATTCGCACCCTCATCTAGGGCAGCTTGAACAAAGGCCTCTGCCTCATTTTTTGATAATTGTTCTATCCTCATACAGCCTATAGCTATAACAGGAACCTCTAGATTACTTTTACCTAATTTAATCTTTCTCATAGTAATTACCTCCCTTTCAACCTTTTGATGCTTGCTTGTTAAGTATCTCAGAGTTCAATGCCATAATTCCTAATATTAATAATAAAAATACTGGAAATATTCCTAAGGAACTATTATCCGCAATAAATCCAAATAAGGGTGGAACAAATGTTGAACCTATATATGCAAATGCCATCTGAATTCCAATAAATGCTTGTGACAGCTCCTTACCAAACCTATTAGGTGTCTCCTGTATTATCGATGGATAAATTGGAGCACATCCTAAACCAATAAAAGTAAATCCAGCAACTAATGTAATGTAGCCAAAGGGTAATACAGTAATAATTATACCCAGTAATATTGTTCCTTGACCAAGGCGAATCAAGGTTTTATTATCAAATTTCATAGTTAAGAAACCAGAGAAAAACCTTCCTAATGTTATACCAAAATAAAATAATGAAACTATCTTGGCAGCCACTTCTACACTAATTCCTCTGATTTCTACAAGGTAACTACTACCCCATAGACCAGACATAACTTCAAGGGCGCAGTAGCAAAAAAATGTAATAAGGACTTCCTTGGCTCCAGCCATTCGAATTAATTCAGATAGTTTATGAGGTTCGGTATTCTTATCAACCTCCAAATCATTATGACTATTATTCGCCTTCTTCCATAGGGGAAGAGTAATAAATAAAACCACTGTCAGAAGAAATTGAATGCCACTAATGACCAGGTAACCCTTATTCCAGCCTTGGGAATTTGACAAGAAGAAGGACATTATTACAGGGCCAGCCGCAGCTCCCACTCCCCAGAAGCAATGAAGCCAGCTCATATGCTTAGCTTCATAGTGTAAAGCCACGAAGTTATTAAGGGCTGCATCTACAGATCCAGCACCTAATCCAAGGGGTATCGCTAGTAAGACAAACCACCAGAAGTTTTGAGATAATCCAAAACCAAGAAGTGCTAACGCAGTCATTAAAACACTTGCAGCTGTCACAAGCCCCGTTCCAGCTTTTTTTATAATCCTTTCACTGTTAAGACTGGATATAATCGTTCCTCCAGAAATAATCATTGAAATAATTCCAGCATATGATAAAGGTACTCCTAAATCAGCGTTAATCGCTGGCCAAGCTGATCCCAGTAATGAATCAGGTAAACCCAAGCTAATAAATGAAAGGTAAATAATAACCAATAATGCTGTCATCTTATGTCCATCCTTAATCTATATATTATGTAGAATATTGTCTAAAAATAGGGTAATATCATCCTAAATGAGATTAATCATACCACAAAATCTATCAATTGTAAATGAATCCAAGAACATAAAACATGCTCAGATCAAAATAATAAAGCTTAAATAGGATTAAACTTCTATTATAATCTGAGCATAAAAATATATGAGTAACCAATACAAAAGTCGAAAATAGAATTATGTTTATAAATTATCTTGGCCATCTATCTTACTGTATCTACATAATAGGGAACAATAATATGATTTCCAGCATGTATTCTATCACAGCTCAAGCCATTGCTAAACTTAATCTCTTCTATATAATCATTAATATCATTATATTCATCGGTCATATGTGATTTCGCAATACTCCACAAAGTATCCCCTTCTTGTATCTCAATACTAGTAATCGTCTTAGTCCGGGCAGAGTTTCTTTCTGTTGTAACTGTCTTAGTAATAAAGAAAATAGAAATTAATCCTAATATAATTATTATGAAGCCAAGGATCCATGCTGTCCTTCTACTTTGTATTATACTATTATATCCTTTCTTACTGTTAATTACCCTATTCATATTAATACACCTCACCGTTCATATCTCTCTCGAAATATATAATCTTTAGTCTTAACTTTAATACCACGCTCAAAACTAGATCGAACATATGATGCGAACGTTTGTTTC
>DUNS01000044.1 GCA_012839235.1 Clostridiales bacterium | reverse complement strand
GATAACTAAGGAAGAAGCGATTGCAAGAATTGAAGCTAAATCATTAGACCAATTACTTCATCCTGGATTTGATGAAAAGGTACTAAATGCCTCTACACCAATCGGAAGTGCATTACCAGCATCTCCTGGTGCAGCTGCAGGTAGAGTATACTTTACTGCAAAGACTGCAAAAGAAGCAGGGGACAGAGGCGAGAGAGTAATCCTAGTTCGTCTTGAGACCTCTCCAGAGGATATTGAAGGTATGCATGCATCTGAAGGTATCTTAACAGCACGTGGTGGTATGACATCTCACGCAGCAGTTGTTGCTCGTGGTATGGGTGTTGCTTGTGTATCTGGATGTGAAGCTGTTCAGATTAATGAGGAAGGCAAGTACTTCACATTAAACGGTAACACAATTAAAGAAGGTGAATATATTTCACTTGATGGTACAGCAGGTAATATTTATTTAGGTGATATTCCAACTGTTGAAGCTGAAATCAGTGGAGACTTTGATACAATTATGAAATGGGCTGATGAAATCAGAACCATGAAGGTTAGAACTAATGCAGATACTCCAGCTGATGCAGCTAAGGCAATTGAGTTTGGAGCAGAAGGTATTGGTCTAACTCGTACAGAGCATATGTTCTTCGAGCCAGATAGAATTCCTAAGATTAGAAAGATGATCTTATCTAAGACAGCAGAAGCTAGAGAAGCTGCATTAGAGGAATTAATTCCATTCCAGAAGAATGACTTTAAGGGTATCTATGAGGTTATGGAAGGAAGACCTGTTACTATCCGTTTCTTAGATCCTCCTCTACATGAGTTTGTTCCTACAGCAGATGCTGATATCGAGGCACTAGCTAAGGAAATGGGCTTAACATTTGAAGAGGTTAAGGCTACATGCGAATCCTTACATGAGTTCAACCCTATGATGGGTCATAGAGGATGTCGTCTTGCTGTTACTTATCCTGAGATTGCTAGAATGCAGACGCGAGCGGTTATGGAAGCAGCTATCGAAGTTAAGAATGAAAAAGGATTTAATGTTGTTCCTGAAATCATGATTCCTCTTGTTGGTGAGAAGAGAGAGCTTAAGTATGTTAAGGATGTTGTAGTAGAGACAGCTGAGCTTGTTAAGAAGGAAATGAACTCTGACATTAACTACATGGTTGGTACTATGATCGAGATTCCTCGTGCAGCATTATTAGCTGATGAAATCGCTGAGGAAGCTGAATTCTTCTCCTTTGGTACTAATGACTTAACTCAGATGACCTTCGGTTTCTCCAGAGATGATGCAGGTGGCTTCTTAGATGCATACTATGAGACTAAGATTTATGAGTCTGATCCATTTGCAAGACTTGACCAGGAAGGTGTTGGCCAATTAGTTAAGATGGCAGCAGAGAAAGGCCGTTCTACAAAGCCTAACCTAAAGCTTGGTATCTGTGGTGAGCATGGTGGAGATCCTTCAACTGTAGAGTTCTGCTACAAGGTAGGATTAGACTATGTGTCCTGTTCACCTTTCCGTGTACCTATCGCTAGATTGGCAGCAGCACAGGCAGTGATTAACAATAAATAGTTCATATAAAATAGTAAAAAGAGAACCTTAGGGTTCTCTTTTTGGTTATTGGTTGGTTCCATCCTATCAAAAATACTATTTAATTCAACTTTATTCATTTTTATTCCTCCAAATTCATTTTGAGTTTTTTCTACCAATATGTAGTCTGGTTCTAACGGTTGCAGGATTGAGATGAAGTAATCTACCAATCTCCTTAGTTGAATAACCTTCATAATAATAAAGATAAATTACAATTTTGTATTTGTGCTTTAAATTAAAAACCTCCTGTAGCAATTCTTTTTTCCAACTATTATTTTCTGAAACGGGTTCCTCAATTCTCTCAATATCAACACGTTTTCTTTTCCAACTTTGCTTAAGAATGTTTTTACAATAATTTTGTGCTGTAACAATAAGCCATGCTTTTTCATGTTCAGTATTCTGAAACTGGGGATGTACGCTCATTAATTTCATAAAAACTGTTTGAACAGCATCTTCAGCATCTTCTGGATTATGCAGTAGCATATAGCAAACTTTATAGATGGTAGAAATATGGCGATTATAAATCGCCTCAATATTAATATCTGTGAGAACGGTTGTCGAATCAACTTCTTTATTGGAGCCGGCAATTGATGTTGTGTTCATGAATATGTCCTCCTTAAAATTTTTATGTACTCGAGTATATTTGTAATTTATTTATCCTTCTACTTATAATACAACTTACATTGGCAAAATGTTTGGTTGAAAAAAATATCCTGATTTTAATATAGATCATAACTGTATTATTTACAATTATAGTATTATTGTATATGGAGCTATGTTTTCGTTGAAGACAACACAGCTTGTTTTAAATCATGAAAATGGTATAGAGAATGATGGAATTAATTATAAGAGAACCCGATTTACGAGCTGGTAGATTTATATAATTATGCTATAATAATCCTTTAAGACATTATAATGGACAGGAGAATGACACATGATGAAAAGAAGAGGTACTTTAATAACTATTTTATCATTCATGTTATTATTAGTGGCTTGCTCAAGCACTTCAAAGGTTAATATGAATGAGACATCTGACGCAGAGAAGAAGGTAATGGAACAAGAAGACGAGGATCCATCAGCCTTTATGGAAAAAAACGACACAATAACACCGGCCATAGAGGAGGATAAATCTACAATAGAAGAGTCTGATGCCACTGATAGTGAGACACAAACAAAGCAAAATAAATCAATTACCATAAAGAGGCTTGATTTTCCCTGGGAAGTGACAAAGGATTGGGGTGAAGGACTCCTTGGTTTTCAAAATCCAGAAACAGAGCTTTGGGGCTTCTGTGACTTAGCAGGTAACGTTGTCCTAGAAGCTCAGTATAATTCGATTAATGGGTTCAATGATGGCTATGCTGAGGTTCGAAAACCAGGTTCCAACCAGTATTACTATATAGATAAAACCGGTCACATTGATGAGAATTATACAATCCATGAAACAGAAGAGAATTATGAATATAGTGATGCAATTGATACGCATTTTGAAAACTTTAATGATTATTATTGTCTAATCTTTGATCGTACCGAAAAGTATGGCCTATATAACAATTGTTATCCAGAGGATTTAGATCAGAGCTCTATTAAAAACAAAAATTTTGAAACCGTTGTGGAAGGCGGTGATCTTTTAAAGCTATTTCCTGATTTAACCGGTATAGGTCTCACAGATGATTATATCGCAGTTTATAAGGTGTTAGATATTGGAGATTCGAATTATGATATCACATCATCTTTGATTGATTACGACTTGAATATTATTATTGAACCGGGAAGATACGATTATCTTCTCCCCTTAGATAAAGATCATATTATTGTTGCAAACTATGACGAGCAGTATGGATTGATTAATGGAAAGGGTGAAGTTTTAGTTGAGTTAAGTGATAAAAAAATAAAACTTATGCCTACTGAAGCAGATCCTGATAAATTTGTTCTAAGAGAGGGATGGTTTTTATTTCATACGAACAATAGCAGAGTTTCCAAGCGTGAATTTTTTTATACGAACTACGTTGTTAATAATACAGGTTTTGATAATTACATTCTCCTTGAAAATGAAGAAGAGAAGAATAGTGGGGTTGCTTCTTATGAAGTCTATGATTTGAGTCAGAATAAAATTGTAAGAAAGATACCTAAGGTAAGTATTTCATATAATGCTCCTTATACATATTTATTAAAAGAATTTACCTTATTATCTAGTCCGTTTGCATGCTATAATTTGGAGGGAGAACAATTCCCCAACGGTGATTTACCTGAGTTGATGCATTATTATCGAGATACCACCTATTATGGTGATACGACGATTATTATTTTAGATGCCAGTTATTGCGATTATAAGTATTTCCAAGTTATTGTAAATGATTAAATTATAAGTAGTGGTTAAGCATGACCTGAAAAGACATACATAAGTATTATTAACTCAGGGAAGCAGGATCAAAAGTTTTTGTCTAAGATAAACATAATAAAAGGAAAAGAGGACTCCTCCTCTTTTCCTTTTATTGTGGGGGACATGTGCTATGTTGCTGGCGTATCTTAGGCTTTCTTTTTTATCTGTAATGTTGCTAAATTATTTATGTATATATTCTAGTCGAATATATGACTCACTCATGGGGCTAATATTCTTAGATTTTTCCAATATGTTTTACTCATTATGGAAAATAATTGTTGAGGGAAGTCTAATAATACTGTACAATGTTAATTTATAAGGTTATATTCGTTTGAAATATATTAAGCTTTTTTTTCAAGACAAAAGAAGAGAGGTATGATTTTCTGAAAAAGAGGATTAGTAGAGATATTACTCATTGCAATACCCTATAGGATTAGCTATAAATGTAATATAGGGATTGAACAACTCGGGGAGTTGAGATCTTGACTCCCTTGTTGTTTAGGCTTATTACTATAATAAATATATTAATTCTAGAAAGGGATGGAAAGAATGGAACGTTTTTGGAAAGATGGGCAGGTTGTTCTGTTTCAGGGAGATTCGATTACAGATTGTGGTAGAAATAGAGAGGATGAGAAAAGTTTAGGCAATGGCTATGCCAATAAAATTGTTGAAATTTATAACAATCTATTTCCGGAACATAAAGTAACCTTTATTAATAAAGCAATATCCGGAGATAGATCGAAGGATTTATTAGATAGGTATGAGAAAGACATCAGGGACATTCGTCCGGACTTTATTTCAATTATGATAGGAATTAATGATGTTTGGAGAAAGTTTGATAGTAATGATCCGACCAGCACGGAGCAATTCAAAGCAAATTATAGGAAGGTGTTAAGTTCCATTAAGAGAGAGTGTCCAGATACAAAAATTATGATACTTGAGCCCTATGTACTGGACACCCTGGAAGACAGAAAACAATGGTATGATACACTTGATCCAATTATACGGGCAGTTCGGGATCTTGCTCAGGAGTATGCAGATTATTATTTGCCAGTGGAAGGAATACTACACAGCTATATTAGCAAAGGAATACAGAAAGAGAAAATAGCAGCAGACGGTGTACATCCGACACAGACAGGTCATGGAATTATCGCATATGAATATATGAAACTCCTTAACATATTGTGATTAGCCCTTGTTGTATCTGCTAGACCAGATTGGAAACAGCTAATGAAGTAATGAAAATGTGTTAAGTTATAATAAAAGCTATATATAAATAAGATAAAGATAAATTGATGAAAAGGAGATTTTTATGAGATATCGAAAGCTTATTGCATTTATTATTATGCTGTCTTTATTAATTATTCCTAGTGAAGCCCTTGCTAGTGAAGAAATCTTACCATCTGGAACAAAAGATTCCGAGATAGGCAAGGTGATTGAAGACTACATAGAAGCTAATAAAGACACTACAGCAGCTGTTTCCATAGCAGTATTTCGAGGGGAGGAAACCATATATAAAACAGCATATGGCTATGCTAATATTGAAGATGGTTTAAAAGCTGATGATGAGACTGTTTATGAATGGGGTTCTATAAGCAAGCTCTTAACATGGGTAAGTGTTATGCAACTTTGGGAGGAAGGTCTAATCGATTTAGAGGCAGATGTTAAGGAATATCTACCAGAAGGATTTTTTACAAAGCTAAAGTATGATGAACCAATTACCATGCTTAATTTAATGAATCATAATGCTGGGTTTGAGGATGCAATCTTTCAGATGTGTGCTGAGGATGAAAGCAAGATAATATCTTTAGAGGAAGCTCTGAAGATAATGGAGCCTTACCAGATTAACAAGCCTGGGGAAATATGCTCATATTCTAATTGGAGTGTAGCCCTAGCTGGATATATTGTTGAGAGAATAACTGGTCAGCCCTTTTATGAATATGTACAGGAGCACATATTTAATCCATTAGAGATGAAGAATACTGGACTGGATCCAAAATACTCTAATAATTTCTGGGTTAAATCAAGGTTACTTGAGAACCAAGGTTATACACATGAGCTAGTACCGAAGAAAAATGGGCTTTTTTATCTAAATATATATCCTGCAGGTTCAGCTGCAGGAACCTTAGCTGACATTGTAAAATTTGCTAAGGCCTTACTACCAAACAGTGATGGTAGTAAGGTGTTATTCCAGAGCCAAGATACCTTAAGAGAAATGCTTTCACCATCATTAAAGTACCCAGATACCGAAGTTGATTATATAAACCATGGTTTATGGTCCCATGAATATAATGTGCAGGCCCTTGGACATGGTGGAAACACTAATATGTATTCCACATATCTGCTTTTTGACCCTGTTTCATCTGTGGGTACAGTGATCATGACAAATCAAGGGAATGAGTGTACATACAACTACGGTATTCCACCAATGATATTTGGTGACATAGGTGCTATGGCCTATGAAGAGGGAAGAAGTAGCATATCAGAAATAGAAGGAGTTTACTTTTCTGCCCGAGGAATCCGTAAAGGAATAGGAAAAATGTATACAATTCTTAGTATCGAACCATATTTAGATGATGGAGAGGGAGACTTAAGTGCCAGCCTTTTTGGACTAGCTAAAATCAATGCTAGGCAAATTGCTCCAGATACTTTTATTATCACCCATGAACTAGATTCAATGAAATTCGATAGAATGGCAAGGTATTCTAATAATGGAATAAAGAAACTATCATCCAGTTATGGAGAAACATTAGAAGCAGATGGTGACCTATGGGCCATAGTAATAGCCCTCATATTATTCATAATAGCTATACTTTGGAGTATAGTTCTTCTTCTGGTAAGCTTTATAAGGTTTATAATAAGGAAGGCTAAGAGAAGCGGGAAAACACATGATTCATTTAAAAAATATGAAATCATACTTTGCACGGGTGTCTTACTATTAGTGGTTGATATCATGCTTGTAGCAAATAAGATGATGTCATTAGTGCCTCGCTCATCTTTGATAATCAATGTAATTGCTGCTATAATATTAGCACTAGCACCTATAGGATATACAATACAACTCTATAGGGGATGGCCACAGCTAACAAGTGGTAAATCACAGAAGACATCATATATCATTACTATGTGTATGGGATTTGCCATCACCTTAATAGTAATTGTATTGGAGATGTATAGGCTATAGATAAACAAAAGATTTATGCTATCATTATAGCAAAAAAGGAGAATAAAGAATGAGAATAATCGGGAAAAGAACAGGTGGCGAAATAGCAGTATATGAAGTGGTTGGTTTTCGATATTATCCCGGAGAAGATAGTGAGTCTACAATTAATTGTACCGTCAACGAATCCCTACTATTAATGATTAAAGGGAAAAACTGTAATATAACTCAAGAACAAAGCTTAAAATATAGTTTGGAGCTTTTTCAAACTAATTGTTTAAACCTTCTAGATGAACCTGTTCAAATGCATATAATCTCAAGAAACGTTGGAGTGTCTATAAATAACGAAGACTACGAAGTTGGAGTACCAGTTTACATTGCGGGTATCAGTAACAACTACTTGAGCACCTATGGCAGAATTGAAGTTGATAGCTACTAAAAAATGAATACTTATGGCAGAGAGTCTTGGATTAGAGACCATTTTCAACTATCTATTCCTCACATGTGATTAGTTAATCAGTTACATATACAGTACATCGAACCTTGGTTCCATCCTCCTTTGCATAGATGTAGGCTCTTCCTTTTTTAATACCGGTAATTCTACCTTGAGAATCTACAGTAGCAACATTAGAATTACTGGTTGACCATACTGGAGTATTACCTGAGGATACCTTAGCGCTTAACCTGGATACGTTTCCTACCTTGATAGAAAGCTCATCAGAACTTAAGGATATGTCAGGCTTTTTAACAATAATCTCACAGGTTGTCGATACCTTGTCCACAGTAGCTGTTATAGTGGCAGTCCCATTCTTGATAGCCGTAACCGTACCGTCGGGATTGATTATAGCAACACTTTTTTTGTTGGATTTCCAAGTGGGGCTGACTCCTGATGATACATCTGCTGTAAGCTTTGTACTTTGGCCTCTATATAGAGTTACTTTTTTACGGTCTAATTTGACGGTTGGATATCTGACCTTGACCTTACAGCTTGCTTTGCTGCCGTTTGAAGTGGCTGTAATGGTAGTCTCACCTGGTTTTAGCCCAGTTACAAGGCCATTATCATCAACGTTGGCGATGCTTTTGTGACTGCTTTTCCAAGTGACAGCCGAGTTATTAGAGGTGGAAGCAGAGAGGGTAAAGCTTTCCCCTCGCTCAATAGATTTACTAGAGTTACTTATGGTGACTTTAGTTTTTTTAACAGTAACCTTACAGGAGGCTTCTCCCTTATTAATCTTGGCAGTAATAGTGGCAACACCATCTTTTTTTGCTGTTACCTTTCCGTATGAATTTACTGATGCTATTTTAGAGCTACTGCTGGTCCACTTTGGCAATTTGCCGTTAGTGGTAACAGCTATGATATAGAACTGGTCACCGATATTTACGGTTTTTTTGTAGCTTGATAAGAATACAAGGGAGATAGAACTAGATGCTTCTGCGTATTTTGTATGGGTTGTAGTTATTAGAAATGTGAACATAAAACATAAAAAGGCTGAAAGTAAGATTTTCTTAATACGAGTCATAAGAATCCTCCATTCAATGAATGTGAGGAATAGATGTAATAATAAAGTAGCATTTTATAACAGGTATGTAAATGATTTTGATGAAATATTTTTATTATCGTAAATTAAGTACAAGAATCTCCGGAAAAGCTGGCACAATGACGGTGCGGGGGTGACAAGGGGACGGGGGTTGTGACACAGACTGT
>DUNS01000043.1 GCA_012839235.1 Clostridiales bacterium | reverse complement strand
TAGTCACCATTCATAGAAATAGACATAGAAAAATAGGCTTCACGACTTTTTATAATTCGCTACACCCATTGATTTTACTACGTTTCCTCATAAGCTGGAAATCGGAATCGAACCGACAACCCCTTCATTACGAGTGAAGTGCTCTACCGACTGAGCTATTCCAGCATGGACCTGGTTCGATAGTTATTATACTCCCAAAAAGTGACGAAGGCAAACGATTTATTTCTTTAAGCTTATCATAAGCAAAACCTATAGCCAGGTCAAAGGTTTTAATATTAACACTTATTTATTACCCCTGATATAATTCATTTAAACAAATAGGAAGCAGCAGGTACATTCAATAAAAAACAACTTTAAGAACTGATAGACCATTGACTTTATTAGGAGGTAATAATTATGAGCAAGAAAACTAGATTAGAAAGAAATTTTAAATTTGAAACCTTACAATTACACAAAGGGCAAGAAGTGCCAGATCCAGCTACAGATGCAAGGGCCGTTCCAATCTATCAGACAACATCCTATGTGTTCCGCGACTGTGACCATGCTGCAGCAAGATTTTCACTAAATGATTCTGGTAACATATACGGAAGACTTACTAACCCAACAGAAGGGGTATTCGAAGAAAGAATTGCAACTCTTGAAGGTGGAGTGGCTGCACTAGCTGTTGCATCAGGATCTGCTGCTATCACCTATTCAATTCTAAACATTGCGCACCATGGAGACCATGTAGTAGCAGCTAAAAATATATATGGTGGAACCTATAACCTATTAAGGCATACTGCTAAAGAGTTTGGTATTGAAACCACGTTCGTAGATCCATTTAACTATGAAGAAGTAAATACTGCCATCAAAGACAATACCAAATTAATTTTTATTGAAACCCTTGGTAACCCTAATTCAGAGGTTGTAGACATTGAAAAATTAGCTAATATAGCCCATTCACATCAAATCCCACTAATCGTAGATAGTACATTCTCTACACCATACTTAGTAAGACCTATAGAATATGGAGCTGATATTGTTGTTCATTCCGCTACTAAATTTATCGGTGGCCACGGAACTAGCATTGGGGGTGTTATTGTAGATGGTGGTACGTTTGACTGGGCAGCCTCAGGCAAATTCCCTGACCTTGTAGAGCCCACCCCCAGCTACCATGGAGTTAGCTTTACAAGAGATGTAGGTGCGGCTGCTTTCGTTACTAAAATTCGTGCCCTGTTACTAAGGGATACAGGGGCTACTTTATCACCTTTTCATGCTTTCTTATTCCTTCAAGGATTAGAAACTCTATCCCTAAGAGTGGAGCGCCATGTGGAGAATGCATTAAGGGTTGTGAACTATCTAAATAAACATCCCCAAGTTGAAAAGGTTAATCACCCTGCAGTATCCGAAGTTTCAGAGCAAAAAGTACTATACAATAAATACTATCCTAATGGCGGTGGTTCAATCTTTACATTTGAGATTAAGGGTGACGGGCAAAAAGCTAAGGATTTTATAGATGAATTAGAGCTATTCTCCCTACTAGCTAATGTTGCAGACGTTAAATCCCTAGTTATTCACCCAGCATCTACTACCCATTCGCAGATGACAAAAGAAGAGCTTTCAGCTTCTGGTATCAAGCCAAATACAGTACGCTTGTCAATTGGCACTGAGAATATTGATGATATAATTGAAGATCTAGAGGAAGCATTTAAAGCTGTTAAGTAATAATGAAGAACTCAATGTATAGGTGTTTTAACCCATACATTGAGTTCTTTAAAGCAAAGGGGGATTCTTTACTAAACTCCCCCCACTATTTGGTTTGTACCTAATAACTTAAGATATTGTTAGAAGCACTTCTTTGTAATTATTTTATCATGCCCCCATGAAAAAAACATTCATATATCTTTTCGTTTTCGTAGCATATATCCTCATAACCTTGAAACCAGTTCATATCACCACTTACCTTGCATCGATAGACAAATCCCTGCTCTTCAAAAAAGCTTGGCCCCCTATATGGCATATCCTCTGGAACTAAAAGCAGTGCTGCCTTTAAAAAATCAATACTAAAGCTGTTAGCTAATACTCTCCCATAGTAATTCATCCCATAAACGGGAACCTCTTTCACCCATACAAACTCTCCCCCTCCAAATGCTTCTCCACCGTAATAGGTGTCAATATAATGGAAGTCACCTTCTTCATATTCTAAGTCATGTGAGCCCGGACGTATGCTTTCGGTTTCCGGCCCCATACCTGCATAGGTTTTCTTTTTTGCCCTTATAAGAAAATCTGTGATTTTTATTTGCTCTGTGTTTAAGATATCAGGCACTTTTTTACAAACATCATCCTTAACTAAATAATCCACTGTGACATGAAATTGCTCGCTAATTTGAATTAAATTCAGAATATCAGGATAGGATTGACCAGACTCCCATTTTGCAACAGCTTGTCTTGAAACACCTAAAATTTCAGCAAGTTGCTCTTGGGTTTCCCCTCTGCTCTTACGAATGAGTTGTAGCTTTTCAGAAAAAATCATATGTTTTACCTCCAATGTGTATAATATAATTACACCTTTATTATAATTTGGATGCAATAGATATAAAATAAAGTGCTGGTTGATTTTATGCAACTATTGGATGCAATGATCTAGTTCCCTTTATAGTTTTTTATACTAGGAGGACAGCTTTTCTGTAATAATTAAATCAGTATAAAAACAAGCAAGGTACTCTAGGACTTTATCATAGCCTAGGGCTCCTTGCATACCGGCATGCTGGTTAGGGTCATATGTACTTATGTAACTACACAGCCTTTTTAGCTTCAATATATAGACTGCCCCCTTCAATCTCATCAATCTTATTATTAATTCTTTCAAACACCAGATCAGAGATTTCCCTTGTCGACATTCCTGAATATTGCTCATAATAAATTGGCTTAAGATAGTGTACCTGAGTCGTTACCCTTCTAATCGAATTGATGGTAAAGGGTTTATACGAATCATAAATAGCAACCGGAATAATAGGACATTTAGTTTTGACTGGAATTTTGAAGGATCCGGGGTGAAATTTCAGAAGATTGTTCTTATTATCTGCATATCCACCTTCGGGGAATATAAGGTATCTTCTACCATCCTTGACTTCTGTAATTATCTTACCTATTGTCTCCACCTGCTGCCTTGGATTTTTTTTATCCAACTTCTTACCCTTAATAAGCCTAGTGTAAAGCCTTGGCACAATTTTCTTGGTTGTTTCTTTATCTATGACTATGGTACAAGGCTTATCGTGATTAGCCACAATTCCCAGCATATCGTATTTCCCTTGATGATTGGCATACATAACATATCCACCATCCTTTGGGAGAAATTCCTCCCCCGTTGATATGGTAGTAATTCTGCCACGCTTTTTGACTAGCCTTACCATCCTACGGGCTACTTTATAGCATGTCTGCTCCGAGTATCTATGTGGATACTTTGCCATATACCACATCAAAGGAATATAATAACTATTAAATATAACAGCTGGAATCACAACAAAATAAAATCTAAGCATAATAATACCTCTTATGTATCTAAAATTCATAGTCTATAAGTAGCTCTGCATAATTCACATTTCAAATAACTAGTAATATATAATATCCTAGTTTTTGCGTTTTCGCATAAAGATCCTAAATAAAATATTCGATAACCTCACAATTATTAACACCATATTTTGAGAACTCTTCATTGGTAAGGCCGTTAAAATAAGTATCGAGAACACGGCATATGCCATTGTGAGTTACCAGCATAATATTCTCATTAGGGTACTTTTCAATTATTTCATCTAAAAAGTTATATACCCTCTGAGCTACCATAAGGTATGATTCCCCTTCTGGATACTTAATAAAGTACTCCTTCTTTTTCTTATTGTATTCTTGGTCACCTCTGTCTTTACCTTCATAGGTTCCAAAGTCCATCTCTATTAATCTATTATCATATTGAATATCTATATCCTTTCCTTCACATACAATACTGGCAGTCATAGCAGCTCTTTTTAATGGTGATGCAAAAACACGATCTATCTCACCCGGGAAGTTGTCTCTAAGCTTTTGAGCCTGTCCAATACCTGTCTCATTCAAAGGTACATCATTTCTACCTAATACAAGATTATTATTATTCCAATCTGTTTCTCCATGTCGTACAACTAGTAATTTCATATCTTATCCTTTCAAAATCTCAATTATTTTTCAGCAGTGATACATTGAATTTTATCTCTATTTTCAATAAGAATGTTATTAAATCCAATTTTAGTTAAAAGTCGAGTCATGGATTCGTCCGTGTTATAGTTTTTCATATGGTATTGTATTTTATATCGCTCTGAAAAAATTATCATTTTTCCACCTTGATTTAGTGTGCGATATATTTCGGCGAACGCCTTTTCATAATCATCCCAAAAATAATGTGAGCGTACTGCCATTATGATATCAAAAAAATCCCGTGGAAATGGAAGTGCTGTAACATCTCCCTGAATAATATCTGCTTTTTTCTTCTTTACAAAATCTTTATTTTTCTTTATTGCAACTTTAACAGCATCTAAAGAGTAATCAATACCTATAATATGATGAATCTTATTGTATTTTAGTAAATTTAATATGGTTTCCCCGCCTCCACAGCCAATATCCAAGGCCGTTCCTGTAGGATTGTTAATTTTCTCAACTACCCATTTATTTAAACCAGAATCCATGTGATTCATGATTTTAACCATAATCCTTCCAAGTATACCTGAGGGTTTTCCAGATTGTCTTACTAAAATCTCAATTATACCCATATATTCTACCCTTTCATAAAATATAAATTAAATCTTGATGTTTGTCTTTCTACAATTTATTTTATTGTACATTTCTAGAAATAGGAAGTTAATTGGTACATCTTTCGTATTAGCTATCGAACCCACGACCTCTGCGTACCGAACGGAGCGCTCTACCAAACTAAGCCACGCCTCGAATTCTTCTGTACTAATAATTATCTAACAGGAACTTTGAAAAGTCAACTGAACAAGAATCACTTTGGCCTATTATAATAAGGGTGCTGTATGATTGTTGTAATACCTCCATATAAAATCCCCCTTAAAGTATCCTGTATATGACAAGCATATCACTTTTACTCCAAGGGGGTTCATCTTAATTACTATTTAATTAAAATTATATTTTTGCTCAAAGGTCATTTATTTTTTAAAGTACTAATATCCATAGGTTTGTCGAGCAACTTCCTTCTGATTTTTTACGTATGTTTCATCGTATTTATAATAACCAAGCTTATACATAAGATATCTAAGCTCTTTCCACTCTTCATCGCCTATTCCATAAATAACACTATTGCTATCCTTCACAACATAGTAACACCAATCTGCATTATGTAGATAATGTTGAGAGGAACCTTTTACACTGGTCTTATTACCTGACATTTCTGATTTTATCTTGTCCAATTCCTCACTGATATTGGTATACAACTCACTAGCATCCTCTTCTGTCTCCATCTGATAATAAGTGATACTCATATCATGTATTCTGCCAAGCAATATTGCTGAGGCTTTATCGGTACGAGTATCTTCACCCAGTTCAATCAACTCACCTTCTATGGTAGTGAATAACTCCTTAAACTCATCCAAGGTTAAGGGATTCTTTCTTCCCCCAGAACATCCTAACAAGCTTGAGCTTAGAACAAGTACTATAGCAAAGCCTAACATAATTTTCTTTTTCATAATATAAATCTCCTTCTTTCATTTGATTGTAATATATTAATCACTTAATATAAGTCAAACCCTCAAATAAAATAAGAAATATTTATATATAAGGCAGTAAATCCGATGAATCGAGCAAGGCTAACACTAATCATCTAGGTAAAAGGTATATTCTCCTGATTGCAAGTTTGCAAATTTAATATAATATGATCCATTCTTAAGCTCTGCCACTTGTATCAAGGGCTCAACCTCTTTCTCCCTACCTACTAGTATTCCTATAGGAGGCTTTTTATAATAATAGGGCTTCTCTTCTAGCTGCAGGGTTAGATCCATGTTATTACCATCTAGAATAAGCTATGTTTCTTCACTTTCAGAGGATACCAAAAGACTAGATAAACTCTTGGTATTGTCCTTCAGGGTGAATCCCTTATCAGCATTATTTATAGAAGCTTCCCCTCGAACTGCAATTGCAGGTGTCGGTGTTAGAGTATTTAGTATGGATAAGCTGTCCACCAGATTACAGATCATTCCGCTAAGCTTATTATGCCTTTCATCCTTCAGATATACATTAACACTGCTGCTCATACCTATTGGTTTTTTAGCAAGCCACTGCTTTATCCTATTTTCTATAGATTTTCCAGATACCTTAATAAGAAGCTTTTCTATCTGGTAGCGCTCCATTAATCTTTCCTCTATAGATAAGTATCCATCATATTCCTGAAGTGAAAATTCGTCAACCAACTGGCTAACATAGAGCATTCTCTCGTACATTAATGAACACTCTTCACATTCCATCAGGTGCTCACAGGTCCTTTCGAATTTATCAGCATTCTCTGTGGAATATTCCTCCATATCCAAATATTCTCTTATACTCTCATAGGTCAAGTGTTCCATCTTATCTCACCCCTTAATTAAATTCATAGCAGATTTCATCCTTCAATTTGCTACGAAATCGCCGGCTCCAATTTTCTAGATCCTTACGTTTAAATCTTTCACCGAAGATGATATTGCATATTAATTCTCCATGCTCTTCTGTTTCCATAGCATCTTGAAAATAGCTACCCCAACTTATCTTGCCGAAATTAATTCTTCCATTAATCTCATCTATAAATCTATCAGCACTAATCTGAATTGTATTATCCTTCAATTCTTCAAAGGCCCAGGCTGGAGAGCTTAATTCTTTAGTATGGGGATTTAATAGCTGGAATAGTATTATCGTATAGCAGCATCCAACCGTCCTATAAGGTTTCTCCTTTTGATTTAGAATCTTATGTATGAATTGCTTAAAATAGAATTGTGCACTACTGTGATCAAGATTAGCAGCCTTTTGAAAATAATCTAATGCCTTTTCATAATTACCTTTCTCATCATAATCCACAGCAATTGTAAACATCTTTTCTGCATCATTCTCAGTGACATCTAGATTTCGATTATCCTTCTCCTTCTCTTCCTCTTCCTCTTCATATAATCCTGTAGAAAGGGAATCCTTCTTATATCCGTTCTTGATAATTAATTCTGTTGCTTCAATTTCATCAAGCTCGTTTCTTAATTCTGCTTCTTTTTCGGGATTATCAAAAACATTATTTGTGCACTTAAAACAATCAAACCTCCCTTTTCAAATAAAGTCCTCACATAGATGTACCTCAAACCCCCATAAACACTGACTTGTTGTTTTTTCCCATTTTC
>DUNS01000042.1 GCA_012839235.1 Clostridiales bacterium | reverse complement strand
GAATGAACCCTTTTAATAAAGATACATTATTTGAGTTTATAGTTAATAGGACAAATGATATTAACTCATTTTTGGCTGAGTTGGATGAACAAAATCGATATATAGAAGTGCAACTATGGAATGATATTTATTTAAAAAATAGAGTTTGATTTGGTCGAGCGCTTATTCTTTTGATTAAAAATTAGATTAGATATTGACAAAATATTAACGAACTTATATAATCATAAGTGAACATGTTCACTATGCGTTCTGCATTGCTATATTAATCCTAATTTTAATCTGCTTAACAACTTTATGACTTGAAAGGAGATTTATATGCTTAAAAATTTGTACAGTCCCTTTAACATTAAAGGTAAAACTCTAAAAAACCGTTGTGTTGTTCCTCCTATGGTGATGAACTATTGTAATAATGATGGAACAGTAACAGAAAGATTTATGGCTTATCATGAGGCAAGAGCCAAGGGTGGCTTTGGAATGATTATTACAGAGGATTTTGCTGTTGATCCTTGTGGTAGAGGCTTTAAATATCTTCCAGGCTTATGGGAAGATAGCCAGATACCAGGCTTTGCTGAGTTTACAAAAAGAATAAAAAGACATGGTAGCTTGATAATAGCTCAAATATATCATTGCGGAAGACAAACTAATAAAGATGTAATAGGCAGGGCGCCTTTAGCTCCATCAGCAATTCCTTGTCCTTTTAGTCCAGATATGCCTGTTGAAATGACAATTGAAGAGATAAAGCGTACAGTATCTCAATTTGGAGATACAGCTCGTAGAGCAGAAGAAGCTGGTTTTGACGGTATAGAGATTCATGGAGCCCATGGTTATTTGGTTTCTGAGTTTATGTCCCCATATTCTAATAAAAGAACTGATGAATATGGAGGATCTTTAGAGAATCGTATGCGTTTTGCATTGGAAATAATCAAGGATATTCGAAGTAAGGTTAGTGATGATTTTATTGTAGGATATCGTATTTCTGCTGATGAATATGTTACTGGTGGCCGTACTATTGAAGAAACAAAAGCTATAGTTCCCTATCTTGAAAAAGAAGGTATCGACTATGTACATGTATCTGCAGGAGTGTACAGATCATTTGATGCAGTTATTCCGTCAATGTACTGTAAGCATGGCTGGATTGCTGATTTAGCAAAAGAAGTTAAAGATATTACTCAGTTACCTGTTATTACGGTGGGAAGAATCAATGATCCTCGTATTGCTGATGCTATTCTAGCTTCTGGTAAAGCTGATTTAGTATCTTTTGGGCGCCAATCACTTTGTGATCCTGAGACACCGATAAAAGGTGAGGAGGGACGTTTTGATGATCTTAGAACATGTATTGCATGCCACCATGGCTGTGTAGGTAACCTAATGGCAAATAAGCCAGTTAGATGCATATTAAATCCACGTTTGGGTGAAGAGTTCCAGCTTGAGGATGTAAAGGCAGAAGAGTCTAAGAGAATCATGGTGATTGGTTCTGGACCGGGTGGTTTGGCAGCTGCAATTGAAGCGGCAAAGGCAGGCCATGAAGTTAAGGTTTATGAGAAGGAACGCTGGGCAGGTGGACAGTTCCGTCTTGGTGCGGTTCCTACAGGCAAAGGAGAAATTGTTAACTTTATTAACTGGCAGTTAAATGAATTAAAAAAATTGGATATAGAAGTGAACTTCAATACAGAAGTGACCTTAGATCTAGTTAAATCAGAGAGTCCAGATCTAATTGTCGCGGCACCAGGAGCTGAGCCTTTGATACCAGAAATTCCAGGTGTGGACAAAGATCACGTAGTTACAGCGCATGATGTTTTAGCTGGAAAATGTAATACAGGTAATAGTGTAGTAGTAATAGGCGGAGGATGTGCAGGCGCTGAGGCGGCTAATCATTTAGCATCTAACCTGAAATCTGTAACCATAGTTGAAATGCAAAGTGACATCGCCCTGGATGAGATGATTGTACCACGTTGGGGTATCTTAGACGAAATGGCGCAGAACAAGGTGAAAATATTAACAAACACCGCTGTAAAAGAAATCAAGGATACAGGAGTATGCACCAGCGGAGAATTTGAAGGTGAGATAGCTGCTGATACCGTTGTCTTGGCGGTAGGAGTAAGACCTGTAACGGCTTTAGTAGACAAGCTAAAAAGCGAGGGTTTCCAAGTTCAATTAATTGGAGACGCAAAAAAGGTAGGTCTAGCAGGGGAGGCAGTAATGGAAGGCTTCCTAACAGGAAGGTCCTTATAGGTAAATATCCGAG
>DUNS01000041.1 GCA_012839235.1 Clostridiales bacterium | reverse complement strand
AACATTTGATCTATAAAAAATAAATTCCTCTCTATTACCAGAGTGTCCTTAAATTTTTTTACTATAATAGAAAGTCCGATATATTTTATAATATCAATCAATTGATGAAGTACAGATACTATTAGTGCTACTAATACAACTTCAAAAGATATAATGGGTAAAGTAGTAATTATCATCGCTCCAAAATAACATAAACCGTGTATAAACACCCACTTGACGCTTTTCTCTTTCCTTTTAGCTATACCTTTTGTCTGCAGATAAAAATCTCCTAGTATATGTCCTAACAATAGTAGCATAAAATATTCTCTATACATCATCTCACCTTACCCCCCTTAAAACACGATCAATGGTATTAATTGCTTCTTTATAAGCATAGTATTGACCATTTGTTAGCCCCCGTTGCACTGTTGACTGAGCAACTCCCAATCTTTGAGCACTTTTTTCTTGTCCATCTTGATATTTCATCGTATCCCATATAATTTCCCTTTGTCTATCTGTCCAATTATTTTGGATCATTGTTAATAACATGAATATTGCATTCAGCATTTCCGACGTTGAATTGTCTCCCTCATCTATTTCAATTCTTATATCTGAATTAGGTGTCTTACTTTTTCCATCATTTATCTTTAGAAATTCTATGGCATTTCTTGCTTTGTAATAGCTAGGCCCATCTGCACCTATTGCCATATCTGGATTTATATCTGTTGTAATAGCTCCTACACCAATTCCAAATCTTATTTCATCTGGATACATTGTTCTCTGTATTTCCTCAATTATTTTAATAATGCTATTTCCATTCCATAGCAACCCCTGAAATTCATCTCCCAGAGTAATCATGAATTTAGCCGAAATATCCTGTCTATAATTATTATTAATTATTTCTAGTATATTTTTTAGTTTTTCTTGCACACCATTCCTATCCATAATTTTCTTAGAACTCTTAATATCTCCAATTATTGCCACATACGGCTTATATGAAAACGAAAAAGACATTTGGCTACCTCCTTCTTTTTTTCATTATACCTCTTTGTATCTTAAACAACAAGATATATGCGTTTAAATTGCATAATTCTATTTTATGCGCTCTATACGCATATATATTATGCATCTATATATGCATTTCTCAAATATACCATATACGAATTACTAGATTTACTGCTCTACTAATGATATACTATCTGTACTATTAATTATCAAAAATGATTTAAGTATTATTGAGGAGTACAAATGAAAAAAATAGAAGTTGTAGCAGCCATTATTAAAAACGACAAAAGAGTTTTAGCAACAAAACGGGGATACGGTGAATTTATAGACATGTGGGAATTTCCTGGCGGGAAAATAGAACCTGCAGAATCCCGAGAGGACGCCCTAAAAAGAGAGATAGCTGAAGAATTGAAAGTTGATATAGGTATAGATGATTTCTTATGTACTGTAAGCTATGATTATCCCAATTTTCACCTAACCATGCATTGTTATATATGTTCAATTTTAGACGGCAAAATAACCCTTGTAGAACACAAGGATGCAAGATGGCTCCCCCTAAATCAACTAGACTCGGTGGAGTGGTTGCCAGCAGATATCGAAGTTGTTGAAAATATTAAGGCTTATCTTAAAAAATTCTATAATCTCACCAAGCTCTAACATTCCACTTTGTGCACCAGCCATCAACAACATCATTACAATCCGTACACATACTACATGGTATTATCCTCTCATGACAAACCGGGCAGAGTGATACCTCGTTTTTTAGTATAAAAACTTCATATTCACATTTTGGGCACAGCTCCCATACACCATTCTCTTCATTAACAACCTTTTCCATTCTTATATGCTCCTTCTATGTTAAAAAAAGATAATAGTATCTCCGTCTCTCCCAAAGATTAAATATATGACTCAAGATAGTCTCTAATATCTTCACGGACAGGATCATGTAGTTTAAATTTAACTTTGGATATATCTCTCAGCTTACCATTGTTGTCCTTCTTTTTACTTCCTTTAATTTCAGCTATATCAAACATACCCATATAGTAAAAGTCTGTTCCTTCAGCATCGCTTTTCTTTATGAAAAGATGTTTGTTTTTAGACTCCATAACGTCCTGCATATATGAACTTTCAGGTCCTTTTCCTATTTGAGATTCCCACATAAAAATCTGATTACTATCTTTTAAAAACTCATCTGCATAATCCGGTTTGCCATCTATATATTCTCTATCATCGTTAGTGGATGATTTATCATAAGTAACAAAAACAACAACATCATCTTTAATTCTTTTCATACCATACATTGTTGAAGAGTAGTCCTTCTCCCAATTCAATAGCCAACACACATCACGGCGTGAATATTTTTGATATAGAACAAATTCTTCTCTACGATTATTCTCAGAATGATAAAAGTCATTATACCTTCTTATACCCAATTCAATAATATCATTCAGTTGTTTCCGAAACTCTAGATTTCTAATCCGTTCAGTAAAGCTAGTCACCCTCTCATAAAATCCATCGTTTTTTTCTATCAAAATATCCATATGAGAATATTTTTCTTTTTCCAATTCATTTGATACAAACTCACCTTCTAAAGTAGAAATCGCAGAAGCCAGACTCTTTCCATCAGGAAGCAGATTGTATTTTTCTTCCAATTCCTTAACGATAGAATTCCTGTTAATATATCCTAAATCAACAATATATTTTAACATAATCAATTCATGAGGTCGTTTACCTCTAGCCACAGTTTTTGATAGGTATTCCAATGTTGCCATCTCAGTATCAGATATCGAATTATCCTTATATTCCTCTTCTACTTTTTTCAAAAAATTAAAGTATGATTTATATTCATTCAAAATTAAAAGAGGATCAATTTCTCCATTATCATAGAAATCAATCATACTAGGAATATGACCAAGCTTGAATTTAAGGTTTTTATAGCTTTCCTTTATTATTTTCTTAACACCTTTTATATTATTAATAGAATTGAATATTCTCTCTTTTGCTATGGCATTAAAATGAATTGTAGAGCATCCAGGTATTACCCTGGTACCCTCCAAAATATATTTGCGAAGATTATCTTTATTATAACTTCTATCACCAGATAAAGCTATTGGTATCATAAAATTATTGGCATAATTACCAATAAAGTCAAGTACAACAACATACTCTTTACCATCAGCTTTACGTAAGCCTCTACCTAACTGTTGAACAAAAACAATTGGTGAATCTGTTGGTCTAAGCATAACAACTTGATTGACATTGGGTATATCTACACCTTCGTTAAACATATCTACTGTAAATATATAATCCAATCCACCTTCACGTTCGTCCTGTTCAAGCAAATCAATAGCATTGTCAATCGTTAGTTTTTTCCCCTGATATATCATATCTGACTTGCTACTAACAACCATCGTCTGATAACCGCGTTCATTAAATAATCTAGATAGCTCATCGGCCTCTTCAATTCTTCTGCAAAAAATGAGACCATGTACCCTGTCCCCGCTGTATCCGTAGTAATTTATATTATCGATAATATGGTTAATTCTTTCTGAAGATGTCAGATATGAGAATACATCTTTAAACATATTATCTTTATATGTAACATCATCAATTTTTAATTCTGATATACCAAAGTAGTGAAAGGGACAAAGCAAGTCGTTTTCCATGGCCTGCTGCAACCTTATTTCATATGCAATATTGTTGTCATAAATACCATATATATCTCTGCCATCAGATAATTCAGGTGTAGCAGTCATTCCAAGAAGGAATTTAGGTTCAAAATATGATAAAATCTTTTGGTAACTGTCTGCTGCCGCTCTATGAGTTTCATCAATAATAATATAATCAAAATAATCTTTTCTGTATTTTAATCTATGTTCTTCCTTGGCCATAGTGGCCATGGAGGCGAATAAATAATCCGCTTCATAATCTCTTATAGTAGAATTTGAAGAGAGCTTCCCAACTCTAATATCTTCTCCTAACACATCCTTATAACTCTCGATTGCTTGATCAAGAAGTCGATCCCTATGAACTAAAAACAGCATTTTTTTCGGGGCAAAATTTCTTACATCAAAAGCACTTAGGTATGTCTTACCAGTACCTGTGGCTGCTACAACTAGATTCTTATATGATTCATACTCTTCTCTTTCTACCCTGAGATCCTCTAGAATTTCTTTCTGATGGGAAAATGGCCTCAAATCAAAAAAAACATACTCCCTATCTTCATCTTTTTCCTTTCTACTTAAGGCCTTTTTTAACTCTTTCTTATCTTCTTCATCTCTAGGTGAAAAAGTCCTAAATTCATCATCATTCCAATATGTCTCAAAAGTTTTTATTATACTATCAACTACATCTTTTGAAGTATATTCTGATACCTTTAGATTCCATTCTAAACCCTTGGATAAGGCTGGGTTAGATATATTAGACGAACCTATGTAAGCTGTACTAAAGCCAGTATTTCTTTCGAAATAGTAAGCTTTTGCATGTAATCTAGTTCTATTAGTATCATATGAGATCTTAATCTCTGTATTAGGAAGTTGTGATAACCTAAGTATGGCTTTATAGTCTGATGCACCCATATATGATGTGGTAATAATTCTAAGCTTCTTAGTCCTGGTAAATTCCGCTAAATCATCGTATATAAGTACAAGCCCACTATATTTAATAAAGGATACTATAAAATCTATCCTATCAGCAGTCCTGATTTCCCTACGTAGTTCACTTTCAAGGGTAGGTCCATTGTAGCCAGTAAATAGAGTGCTAGAAGATATGGATGTTTTTGGTCTATCCCTTATTAATTTTTTTAGCACATCTTCATCATCATGCACTGCCAATATCTCTAGGAAGTTTTTCTCGCCTTCAAAGAGTATTTCATTGCCTATTTCCTTATTAAGTTTTTCTACGAACTCTATTTTTTCTTCATCCTTCTTCTCTGATAATATTTTTCTTAATATCTTATAATATGCAGTGGCTAATACTCTAGCCGTTTCACTTGAATCTACTTTTCTTGTTGCATTATGTAATTCTGATATTTGATTTTTTAGTTCACTATCCAATAATTTCTCATAAAGACCTAAATCCATAAAATTCCCCTTTCCCTAAACGCCTATTGAATTTGCTATCATTATACCATATTATGGGGGAATCCTTCAGATAACCTCCTTTCCGGACAAACAAAAAAGCGGCCCAGACTTTTATATCTAAACCACTAGAATTTTGATTCTATAATTTTTTATTTTTAATTTTATTACTGATGTGACGTACTTTATAAAAGATGCGTCATAAACTTAAAACCAAACTTACCTATTAAATAAGATAATCTATTCTTT
>DUNS01000040.1 GCA_012839235.1 Clostridiales bacterium | reverse complement strand
GAAATCACTAAGCGACTGAATAAAATCAACATATAGAATAAAACGCATGATTGGAGTGAAAAAGGCATGAGAAATAAGAAATTAACTAGAATTATTAGGGTACTTACAATTATATGCGCTTTAACAACCTTTGGTAGCGTATTTTCCAAATCCTTATTGATGCTATACTATTCTTATAAATTCAATGTGGATATAAAGGATGCAAGTGCAGTTGGCATTATAGGTGGATCTGACGGACCAACAGAGATTTTCATAGGAAGCCAATCCACAACACACATGGTTCCAATTATCTTTGCAATATTGACGGGGGTGGGAGTTGTGTACCTTATAGTTGACAGAAAAAAGGATAATCATAATTAATTTAAAGGAGCATGAGGTAAATGAGAAGAAAAGACAGAGAAGTTAAGGACATTAATGAATTAATGAAGATTATTGACCAGTGTAAAGTTTGCAGAATTGCCATGCAGGATAAAGATGGACTATATATTGTACCCATGAATTACGGATATTCATATGAGGACAATCAGTTAGTATTGTTTTTCCACAGCGCTAAGGAAGGTAGAAAAATTACTGCATTGAAAGATAACTCTGATGTATGCATTGAAATGGATTGCCAACATCGCCTAATTACTGGAGATGAAGCTTGCCAATATTCATATTCTTATAAAAGTATAATTGGCAATGGAGAGGCTGTATTCATTGATGATGTTGAAGAGATTAAAAAAGCTATGTCTATATTAATGAAGCATCAAACTGGAAAGGATTTTTCATTTGATGACAGAATGGTGAAGGGTGTTGCTGTATTTAAAGTTGTTGTTAATAGTTTTACTGGTAAGTACCATCCATAATAAAATATCCTTATCTATTAAGCCTAAGTCTTCAAGTGTTTTTAATAATATTATATGTGACGTCATATATGATGACAAGGAGGAATGAAATTATATGGAATTAAAAACAAACAGATTGATTTTAAGAGAGTTTCAAGAATATGATTTTTCAGCTGTACATGCATATGCGTCTAACATTGATAACGTTAAATATATGATTTGGGGACCTAATGATGAGGTAGATACGACGGCATTTATTAAAGAATGCATGGCTTGGAAGTATAGATCACCCCGTCTGCATTATGATTTTGCTGTTACTCTAAAATCTACTGGCCAGTTAATAGGTGGATGTGGGATTTATTTGGTGGATGATGGGTTACAGGCAGAGTTAGGATGGATATTACATAAAGATTATTGGAAGCAAGGTTACATGCCAGAAGCAGCAGAAGCAATATTAGCATTCGGCTTTGAGAAACTTAAGCTTCACAGAATATACGCTTCTTGTCATGCGGATAATTATGGTTCTTATAGAGTTATGGAGAAATGCGGTATGCGTAAAGAAGCACACTTTATCAAGAATAGACGTGGTCGAGAGGGTATAGATGATGAGTGGCTTGATGAGATGATTTATGGAATTTTGAAAAGCGAATGGTGTGAGAGGATAGTGTGAACTTTATTCACAGGGAGAAAGGAATGGTTATTAAGATGAAAATCAAATTCAAAGACCAGTTTTCTTTAGGAGTAGCCTCAGCTGCAACACAGATTGAGGGTGGTGACTTAAGCCATAACTGGAATGACTGGTATGCTAAGGGTAAGATTAAAGATAAATCTAATCCAGCAAGAGCAACTGATCACTATCATCTGTGGAAAGAAGATGCTGATCTTATGGCAGAGATGAAGATTAAGTATTATCGTCTAGGAATTGAGTGGGCAAGAATCTGTCCCAATGAAGGGGAAGTGGACGAAGACGCAATAGCACACTATAGAGAAGAGATAACCTATCTTAAGGATAAAGGTATCTCTGTTCTTCTTACGATTCACCATTTTACCAATCCCATGTGGTTTGAGGAAAAAGGTGCATTCACTAAGAAAGAAAATCTTAAAATTTTTCTAGACTTTGTTGAACTTGTTGTTAAATCCTTTGGAGATATTGTTTCTGAGTACATAACCATTAACGAGCCAAATGTATATGCAACCAATTCATATTACTTTGGGGAGTGGCCTCCTGGGGACAAATCAATCTTCAAAGCTATTGCTGTAATGTCCAATATGGCTAGCTGTCATATTAAAGCTTATGGGATAATACATCGTATCCGTAAAGAAATGGGCTTTAAAGATACTAAGGTTAGCTTTGCAAATCATGTTCGTGTATTTGATCCGAAGAACCCTAGGAATTTATGGCATCGTATATGCTCATATTTATTGGATAGGGCTTTCCAAGGTGCAGTTACCGAGGCCATGACTACTGGTAACTTCACATGGCCATTAAAGAGGTCCAAAGATATCTTCAAGGGTGAATACATAGATTTTATAGGGATTAATTATTACACCAGAACCACTGCATCAGGCTTTGGTGATGGAACCAAAGAGGATGTAGCAAAGAATGATCTTGGATGGGAGATATATCCTGAAGGACTTATTAGGTGTGCAGATCAGTTGTATAAGATTCTTCAGCGACCAATTTACATTACTGAGAATGGTACTTGTGATAATCAAGATGCATTTCGCAGTAAATATATCTACCAGCACCTAAAGGTAATTGCAGAATCGAAGTTACCAATAAGCAGATATTATCATTGGTGTTTCTGTGACAACTTTGAATGGGTTGAGGG
>DUNS01000005.1 GCA_012839235.1 Clostridiales bacterium | reverse complement strand
GCAAAAAGAAAACCCCCTAAATCCCCTCAAGATTGAGGGGGAGGGGAGTTGAAGTGTCGAAGACACTTTTTTATTAGATAAAGTTAAGAATATGAGGGAGGATAAGATATGGTACGTCATATAGTTGCATGGAACTTCGGAGATGGTTTTACTGATGAAGAGAATAAAAGTAATGCAGAGGCTATCAAGAGAGAGTTGGAGAACCTAATAAACTTAATTGATGGAATAGTGTCAATTAAGGTATATACTGATCATTTAGAAACCTCAGACTCTGATATTTTGTTAGATTCCGTATTCAAAGATGAAGAAGCTCTAAAGTACTATGCTACACATCCGGAACATGTCCGTGTAGGTAAAGAGTTTGTTCGACCATCCGTTAAGAATAGAAAATGTATCGATATTAGAATGTAGATATACAAAAAGAACCCACTTAGATAGATTAAACTAACTAAGTGGGTATTTTTATGGCCTACTGTATTGCGCTCAATATAAGCTCGTAGGAACTATTAATTGTTCGTAAAGTTCAATACTCATTACTACAAGATCACCATACCCATTTTTTGTGATAAAAATTGGTTCGTTATTTGAATGAAAAAATTATTACTTTATAATCTTCACAAATCTCTTCTTACCGATTTTTAGAACATCACCACATATTAATACATGGTCTAAATCATCAGTAGATAACTTTTCCCCATCTAATTGGACCCCCTCTTGCTTTAAAAGGCGGATAAATTCACTTCGGCTTTTAACATAATCAAGTTTAATAAGCTCTGGAATAATATCATTAAGTGTGTCATCCTCTAACTCAATAACTATCTCAGGGATGTCATTAGGAATAGCCTTTTTTGAAAATGCAGCCTCATAGAATTCCATAGCTTTAGTAAGTTCATCTTCATTATGGTATAAGCTTGTTATTGTCTTAGCAAGCTCGTACTTGATATCCCTTGGATTAGTGCCAAGATCTAATTGCTTTTTGATATTATCTATCACGTCAGGATGAACATCAGTAGCTAGTTCATAGTATCTGATAATTAGGTTATCAGGAACCTCCATAACCTTCTTAAACATTACCTGGGCAGGCTCATTAACCCCAATGTAATTACCAAGACTTTTACTCATCTTTTCAACACCATCAAGGCCTTCTAGGATTGGCATAAATATAGCAATCTGTTCTTCTTTACCCATTGCCTTTTGTAGGGTACGACCCATAAGAATATTGAAGGTTTGATCTGTACCACCTAGCTCAATATCTGCATCTAAAGCAATAGAATCATAAGCTTGCATTAAAGGGTAGAAGAATTCATGTATTCCAATAGGTACTTGTTTTTGGTATCTGTTTTGAAAATCATCTCTTTCAAGCATTCTAGCCACTGTTGTAGTCGCGGCCAGCCTAATAACATCCTCGAAGTTCAGTTTGGAAAGCCATTCACTATTAAAGCGAACTTCGGTTTTATCCCTATCAAGGACCTTGAATATCTGTTCACAGTAGGTGGCGGCATTGGCTTTGACTTCTTCATCACTAAGTGCAGTACGACCTTTAGCTTTACCTGTGGGATCGCCTATCTTACCTGTAAAATCACCTATTACGATAATAATTCTATGGCCTAGATCCTGCATCTGTCTCATTTTTCTTAGGACAACTGTATGACCAATATGAATATCTGGTGCAGAGGGATCAAGTCCTAGCTTAACTACTAAAGGCTTATTGCTTTTTATTGACTTCTCTAACTTATCCAATAATTCTTCTTTACTAACAAGGTTGTGCACACCTTTCATGATAATTCGTAACTGTTCTCTTGCTTCTAACATGACTAACGTCTCCTTTATAATATTTAATTTCGTTAAGCTCGTATCTTGGATAAGTATTATGTAAATTAAGAAATGGTATAAAAAAACTCGCCCTTTTGTTATCAAAAGGACGAGATATATTCTCGTGTTACCACCTTAAGTTTATAAGTAATTCACATTACTTACCTTATTAGGTACATTACATTGTAAGATACCCTAGCACTATAACGGGTGCAGGCTCCCGTCCCATCCTACTAATAATTGTTCGGTGGGCAGCTCCAAGATGTATTCATAATTACTATCCATGAGCCTCTCATCAACCGGCATCTTTCTGTATGGCTTTATAATTACTACTCTTTCTTATCACAGCTTTTAACTCTTAACTATAAAATTATTACTACTATAAAGTATTTCCACAGCAGTGTCAAGAAAAAAATAAATAATTTTATGGGAGGGGCTTATAAGTGTTATCCTGCTATTAAGTATTTTCAATAGGCAATCTAACAATTACTTTAGTGCCAATGTCTGCTATACTTTGTATTTCTAGTCCATACTCATCTCCGTATTTGATTTTTATACGCTTATTAACATTTCTAAGACCAATGCTACTAAATAAATTATTCTTATCATTGATGTAATCATTTAAATCTTTAGTTAAGCTATCCGTCATGCCTTTACCATTGTCTTCAACTTCAAAAACAAGTAAGTTATTATCTGTCTTATAGCCAGTTACAATTATTTTTCCTCCAGAGCGTATATCTTTCATTCCGTGAAAAATTGCGTTCTCAACGATTGGCTGCAAAATTAGTTTTGTTATATATATGTCATATAAATCAGGGCTAACACTAATTGTTATAGTATATACAGAATGGAAGCGTATCTCCTGTAGAGAAATGTATTTTTCAAGATTATCCAGTTCTTCCCTTACAGTTACTACCTCTTTTGTTTTATTGATGCCGTATCTTAATATACTACCTAAGTTATAGGCCATTTCTGATGTGGAGTCGTCATTATGTATGGTAGCCATCATACTAATTGATTCTAATGTATTGTATATAAAGTGAGGATTTATCTGTGATTGAAGCATTTGTAATTCCAGTTCACTTTGCCTAATTTGTTCAATATAAACCTCATGAATTAAACTATTAATCTTACTAATCATAGAATTAAAAGCCTGTGCCAAGGTACCAATTTCATCCTTACTGTTGACCTTGACCTTTATATCAAAATCCCCATTTTCTGCAAGCTTCATTAAGGATCCAAGCTTCTTTAGTGGATGTACAATTTGAAAAGAAAATATAAATCCTAATAATAATGATATTACAATCAACAAGATAATTATTAGCAAAGTAACTAATTGCATCTTTTCCAGATCGTGAAATATCTCTTCCTCTGGTATTAAGCTAATTATCCTCCACCCACTGTAATCTGACAAAACAGAAGAGGACATATATTCTTGTCCTTCAATAGATATGGTTTTTTCATCCTGGGGTGAATCCCAGCTGATTTCCATAAGATCCTTAGAGGCAGTTGACGCAATGTTTTCTTCCTGTGTATCATATATTACATAATCATTATCTAAAATAATAATACGATGATTGTCGCTTTTCTTCATATCTTCACTTAATTCTTGAAAATATTCTGTCCGTGTAACAACTACAATGATACCAATAACCTTACTTTCCACAAAGCTGACGATTCCTCTGGAAATACCAAAAACGTAAACCGGATCTTTTTCGTGGCTTACGTAGGGAAGTTGGTAGGTATCTAAAATAATAGGTTTTCCAAACATATCAATACTATCTTGAAACATAGGGAGATCAAGGGGAGATAAGATATTATACACAGGTGTACGAACTTTGTAATCACCTATACCATTTAGATTATAAACATAGCATGCCTCAATGTTGCTTTTATAGGCGAAAATCTCTTCGAACATTTGCTCATTCATGACTTGGAAATCTCGGGTAATATCCCCTGTCTTGTTAAAATCGCTGAGATAGCGAAGGTAGGATTTGTCATTTTGTTTATAAGTAAGTGGGATCTTGGTAATATTTGCAATGTCAATAAGATAATCATCAATTTTGCTCATAGCCTGATGATTAGTTTGGTTGACTGCACTGTAAATATCATTCTTCTTTTCCTTAGTAAAAAACATAAAATTCATTATTGGTATAATAAGCATTGCAATAAAGAGCGGAATTATTATAAAGGATATACGAAAAAATATGGATTTATTATTATAAATATTTAATAATTTTTTTATCATGGAACTCTAAATTCCTCCAAGCGTAATTTGACCTTCTTATGAAAATGTCAATGTGTAATTATTGTACAAAATAGAAGTTGTAAAGGCAAGTATTATACCATATAATTAGCTTATTGACGTGTCAAACCAGAAATGTGGAGGATGCTATGAATATATTTATTGCAGATGATGATGAGATAATAAGAAAAGGTCTACGAAGTATTATTGAAAAAAGTGGCCTTGATTGTACTGTTGTCGGTGAAGCCTCTGATGGAGAATTAGCACTTCAATATATGGAGGAGTACGATAAAGTTGATTTATTAATCACGGATATTCGTATGCCAATTATGGATGGATTAGAATTAATTAAGAATATTAAGAAACGCTCCTTATCAATGAAGGTAATAGTATTAAGTGGGTATGATGAATTCAAATATATTAGGAATGCATTTGTTGATGGGGCAGTCGATTATTTGTTGAAGCCGATTAATAAAAACAATTTAATTGAAGTGCTAAAGAAAACTCAGATGGCAATTGAACAAGATGCTATAAAAGAAAACTATAGGAAAGAAAGTAATGCGATACTTGTTGCTAATACATTAAAACAGATTTTTCAAACACCTATAGATTATAAGGATGAAAAAAACGAGATTTTAAATAAGTTTGGTTTGGATTTAGAGACCATGTATTATTTTGTTATAATATTTCGCATTGATAATAACTATCAAGAAAAGATGGATAGAATTGAGTATGAAGGAATACTAGATACTATTTATAATTCTCTTGCTGATAGAGTAAATGATACAGCTAGCAATTATCATTTGCTGCACTATATAAATAAAAGAGATATAGTATGTTTACTGTATTCAAATGAGCAAATTGATGCCAATTTAATATCAGAGGAAATATACACAGATATAAGAAATATTAAGATAGAGGAAACCACATATACACTAGGAATTAGTAATGTCTACCGTGGAATAGAAAACACGAAAAAGGTATATCAAGAAGCTCAGATAGCGGCCGATGCCCGGTTTTATTTGGGTAAGAATCATATGATAGTGTATAGTCAGATTGAGAAAAAAATAACTGATTTTGATTATAATATCGAAACAATAATAATAAAGCTAATTCAATCCATTGAGTTATATGATTACATTGGTAGTAAAAAAATAGTAGATGGGATGTTTATAGATTTAAGCTTTATTAATACAGTCAAATTCAGGAGATATATAAGGGAAATGATAGACCTTTTAATTCTTCGGGTAAAGGATTTTAATGGAGCTATCATAGACTCTGATTATGAATTTATCATTGATAATATTAACACCTATAATGAAATGAAGAATTATGTTAATTCCCTTTTGAAGGATGCAATAGTATATATAAAAAGGGAGAGAGAAAAGCGAAGTGAGATGCGGATTGAGCTTGCTAAAAAATATATTGAGGAAAATTACAAGGAGAATATTACTTTAAATGATGTTGCGGAGTATGTTGAATTGAATCCATCATACTTAAGCAATTTATTTAAAACTGAAGTAGGTATAAACTTTTCTGACTATTTGTTAGAAGTAAGAATGCAAGTAGCTAGAAAATTATTAAAGGATCCTACTAAAAAGATTTACGAGATTGGAAACCTAGTAGGATATGAGGATGCAGTATCCTTTGGAAGAGCATTTAAGAAGAAAGTAGGTATGTCACCAAAAACATATCGTAATACAGTATATTGATAATCGAATATATACTTAATGGAAAATAAGTGCTAGTAATCCAGCGCTTATTTTTTTGCCCGTTTTATAGGCCATACCATCATTAAACCCAAAGAAATGTATATAAATACAAAGTGGTGTAATTTCAATTGATACTAGATTAAGATAATATAAAGGAAATAGTTGAAAAAGGAGACAAATATGAAAACACCAGTTATCAGATATTCAAAGGAACCGGTGATTGTTCCTGAAATAGGTTGCAATTGGGCAGATACCATGGTATTGAACCCTGCTATCATAAAGGATCCAGAAAATGATATTATTCATATGCTTTTTAGAGCTACAGGTCCTTGGCCACAGAAAAATTTAAGAGGCCTGTCTGATCCATATCCTATATTTTTAGGATATGCAAAAAGTGAAGATAATGGTGAGACATGGGAGGCGGATTTTAGCAGACCAGCCTTAGCACCTGCTCTGGAATATGATATAGATAAGATATATATCGAGGATGATCAAGGGGATATGGTTGTTAATTATGCCAATGGTTGTATTGAAGACCCAAGAATTTTTACTGTTGAGGGTGAATACTTCATTACAGTTGCTTGTCGTATGTTTCCACCTGGTGCTTACTGGGAAGGGGATAAAAGACGGGATAATCTTCCAGATTGGGCTATGCATGAAGATAATCCTTTTGGAACAGCAGCTTATAAAAATGACACGACCACTGTTCTTTACAAATTAAATCTTGACAGATTGAGAGAAAAAGATTATGATCATGCATTTCAATATGTTTGTCCATTAACAGATGGTAATTTAACAGATAATCGAGACGTGTTTTTCTTCCCTGAAAAAATGAAGATTAATGGGAAAATGCAGTATGTAATGCTTCATAGACCTAATGATCCAGATGTTTTTGAAAGTGGAAAAGGAATTCATAAGCCTTCCATGTTTCTAGCGGCAGCAGATAATATTAGAGATTTTGTAACAGATAAAGCAACCCATGAATTGTTAGCTGTTGATATATTTGATTGGGAAGAGGAAAGAATAGGAGCCAGTTTCCCTCCAATTCCATTGGGTAATGGTGAGTGGTTAGTTTCTTATCACGGGAAAAGATTACCTGAATATGGATATACACAATCATTTATGATACTAAAGGAAGAGGAGAATAGCTTTCCCCTTATCATACATAGATGTTCTGAAAGACTAATCTATGCACAACAGGATTGGGAGCTGCCTGATAAGTTTCCTTGTCCCTGTATTTTTACTACAGGAGGGATTGTAAAGGATGATGAGTTAATAATGTCATATGGAGCAGCAGATCAGAAGGTGGGAATTGCATGGACTAATTTTAATGAAATTGTTGACTACATTCGCACTTTTGATTCACAAGGCAAGCAAATAGAGGTTTAAAATAAAAATATAGATTAATTAAACAGTAGGGAAATTATCTAAAAAAATGCACAGAAATACAAAATCCAGTTATATAAAACCATCAGAATATCATGTATCATACAAATATGAGTTGCAACTTGATAACAAAGTACAAAAATTATTATATTAGGAGATGTGAAGATGAAAAGAATTATTACTTGTTTATTAATATTAGTTCTGGCCTTGGCTTCATTTACTGCTTGTAGCAAGAATGAAGAACAAAAAGCAAATCCAGAACCAACAACTGCTACAGATAGTAAAGATGATGAAACCGTATCAGAAGATTCTGCTTTATCAGGAAAAATAGTTATTGCAACTAATATGACTAATGTAGTAGATACAACATTAAAAGACCTAGCACAAGGCTTTATGGATGAAAATCCAGGAACTGAAATTGTATATGAAGCTATCAAGGATTACGAGACTGTAGTGGCTACTCGTATTTCAGGTGGAGAGGCTCCTGATATTTTTATTTCTATTGACGGTATGACACCAGATACTTTAGCAGATTATTTCCTTCCATTAGATGACCTTGATATTCAATGGGATGACATTTTATTCTCAAGAAACAATACAGGTAGTGATGGAAAGATCTATACAATAGCTGACAGTGTTGGATATACTGGTATTGTTTATAACAAGGCAGCATTTAGTGCGGCTGGCATTGATAATGTACCAAAAACTATGGATGAATTCTGGGCAGCATGTGAAAAACTAAAAGCAGCAGGAATCGTACCAATGGGTACATCATTTAAAGATATTTGGCCAATTTATCCATGGGTTGATTGGAATATAGCACAGTTGTCATTAAACGGTGACTCAAAAGGTAAGAACCTTTATGTAGATAAAGATGAAATTTTTGATGAGACCTACTTATACTACATGGATATTATCAGAGAAATGCATAAAAAGGGATTCCTTGAGCCTGACATTATGTCAGCTAACTGGGATCAATTAAAACTAGATATGGCTCAGGGTAAAACAGCTATGTTCTACACTGAAACATGGTTCCCTCAGCAGATAGTTGACTTAGGAGCTAACTTAGAGGATGTTGGAATGTTCCCATTCCCAGAAGCTAATTATGTTTTCTCTACAGCTGGTAAATCCTATGGTATATCTAAAGATTGCGAGAATGTAGACTTGGCGAAAGCTTACTTGAAATATATGATCGAAGGTGGAAAGCATGCAGTAGCAGTAGCTACTATTCCTGCAGATACTACAGCTCAAATTGATGATCCTTTTGCAGGTGAATTAATGTCTTATGGTGTTCCTGCCAAAGAGAGTGAAGTTACTGTAACTGAATTCTTAGATATTAAAAATGAGATTGAGTTAGATGAACAAAGCTTTTTATTATCCTATGTATTAGAAAAAGATGATGCAAAAGCGAAAGCACTTTGCGATGAATGGAATGCAAAATGGGCGGCTGCTAGAGCAGAAATTGTTAAATAATAAAAAGATATAATGAAAGTCAGTCTAGCTTAACTATCATTAATCATACATAACATATTTTTCTGCTGCATCTTAATACAAGTTGCAGCAGAAACACTTTAAGGGAATGAGGACCATCTATGAAGAGCAATATGAAAGACAAAATGACGGTAACTAGCTTTCTCTTAGTACCGACTATACTACTAATCCTGTTTTCCTACTATCCATTATACAAACTATTTCAGATTAGTTTATCGGATTGGAATGGTATATCTCCTGAGATTAATTTAATAGGTTTTGATAATTATAAGGATATATTAACAGGTAAAGAATATCTATCATCTATCTGGAATAATATGGCCTATGTTATTACAGCAATTCTACAACAGTTTGCTGGATTGCTTTTGGCTATACTTTTAGATAGTAATTTAAAATTGAAAAAAACCTTTAGAGCAATTATCTTTATGCCATATGTTATTAATGGTGTTGCAGTTGCTTTTATGTTTAACTATATGTACGATTTTACAAATTCACCAATTAATATGATTATAAGAGCAGTAGGATTAGAGGAACATGCTATACGCTTCATTAGTTTGGGCTATGGCTCGAACTTTGCTTTATCATTTATCAGCTTTTGGAAGTATGTAGGATTTACTATGATCATATTTTTGGCTGCACTACAATCTATTCCCAGCGAGATATATGAGGCAGCAAGAGTGGATGGTGCCGGGTTCTTAAGTCTTGTACGCCACATTACATTTCCGAACATAAAGAATATGTTTAGAATCTCTATATTATTAAGTATAAATGGATCATTACAGGCTTATCTGGAGCCATTTGTTATTACCAAGGGTGGCCCAAATGGAAGAACTGCCACTGTAATTGTAAAATCATTGGAATTGGCTTTCCAATATAACAAGTTTGGAAAAGCTGCAGCTCTTGGTGTTGTGTTAATGTTTATCATTCTTATTATTGTAGCAATACAAAGAACATTGTTAAAGGAGAGTGATAAATAGTGAAAAAACTAAAGGATATACTATTTAGAAAAAATAAAGATTCAGAAACCTCGGAAAAGACAGAGACATATAGAATTACTAATCCAATAGGTAGGGTATTAGGCTATTTGTTTCTTTTATTAATGGTTTTATTGGTTCTAACACCAATATTCATCATATTAAATATCTCTCTAAAGGATAATACTGAGTACATGATGAAAGGCGTATACGCCTTGCCAGATAATATATTTAATTTTTCTAATTACATAAAAGCATTTAAGCTTGGAGGCTTTGGCGAAGGCTTCTTGAACACTTTTTTACTAGTAGTGTGTAGTGTACCTCTTGCTATTATTTTTGGAACTATGGTTGCTTATGGAATAGGAAGATTCGAATTCAAATTAAAAAAACTTCTTATAGGGGCATACTTATTTCCTACCTTTATACCAACAATGACTGTTACTATAGCTACTTTTACATTAATAAAGAGCTTAGGATTATATAATAGTTTTTTTGCAGGAGTTATATTATATATCGGAACGGATATAATGCAGATTTATATTTTCCTTCAATTTATTAACCAAATACCAGTCGCATTGGATGAGAGTGCTTGTATAGACGGAGCTTCAAGATTGAGAATTTATTTTTCTATTATATTGCCTCAGCTAAAACCAGCAATAGCAACTACAGTCATATTAAAACTATTAGGAATCTATAATGACTTCTTTACGCCTTATATGTATATGCCAAAGATTAAAACAGCTGCAACCTCACTTAATACCTTTGCAGGTGATAGAATGGCAGATTGGCCATTAATGTCAGCGGCTATAATTATGATTGCCATACCTACTATTATTATTTATATATTTTTACAAAAGTATATTATCAGTGGTGTTACCGATGGTGCGGTAAAAAGCTAAGCATCATCATTAGATGAAATATTTGTTGAAGTGGCGTAGAAATATCCACTTTTATTAGGAGGATAAATCATGAGTAAATTAGAGATAATCGGTAGTGAACTTAGCAATATACCCTGGCAAGAGAAGCCGGAAACTTGTAAGGATGTAATGTGGAGACATACTGGAAATCCTATTATGGGAAGAAATGAAACCCCAACAACAGCGAGAATATACAATAGTGCGGTATTGCCATATGAAGGCAAATTCGTTGGTGTTTTTCGTGCTGATCATAAGGATGGTATTCCTAAGTTGCATTTGGGGCATAGTGATGACGGCATAAAGTGGAATATCGATGATAATGAAATTAACTGGGTAGATGAAAATAATCAGGAGTATAACCCTGGATATGCATATGATCCTCGTCTAGTGGAATTAGAAGGAAAGTATTATATTCTATGGTGTACAGACTTTGGGGGTCCTACCATAGGCCTAGGAGTTACAGAAGATTTTAAAACCTTTACCCGATTAGAAAATTCCTTTATTCCATTTAACAGAAACGGTGTTCTGTTTCCGAGAAAAATTAATGGCTATTATGCAATGCTTAGTAGGCCAAGTGACAGTGGTCATACTCCATTTGGCGACATTTTTATTAGCTATAGTCCTGATCTGACTTTCTGGGGAAAGCATCGTAGAGTGATGACCAGTGGCCATACCTGGTGGCAAGGAACCAAAATTGGTGCTGGTGCCGTTCCTATAGAAACATCTGAGGGATGGTTGTTATTTTACCATGGTGTTAGTGGAACCTGTAATGGATTTGTATACAGTATAGGTGCTGCTTTATTGGATAAGGAAAATCCAGCAAAAGTATTATATAGAACTAAGGACTATATAATGACACCGGAGATGGATTATGAAGTTAGTGGATTTGTACCTAATGTAACCTTCCCATGCTCTGCCTTATGTGATGCTAAAACTGGAAGAATTGCTGTATATTATGGAGCAGCTGATACATGTCTAGGAATTGCTTACACAACTGTGGAAGAATTAGTTAGCCATTTGAAAAATAATTCATTTCTATTGCCGACTGATGGAGAAGAATTTCGTTAGATAGGTTCTATGACAAAAGCATAGATATATAAAAGTATTTTAATAATAGAAAGTTAAGCAGGAAGGATGATAACAATATTCTTTCTGCTTTTTTATATGCAAATATAAAGGATGGCAATTTAGAGCAAATATTGACATGGTCAGCAATATCAATCTCTGTTGGTTTAGATATACTTATCTTAGATAATGGAATTGGAAGGTATAGATTGAAGAACCAAGATTTTTCAGAAGTGAATATTTTTATATTCACTTTGCAAATATTGTGCCTAAGGCCCAAAGTATGCAGATAAGGAGAAAGGGGATGTTTT
>DUNS01000039.1 GCA_012839235.1 Clostridiales bacterium | reverse complement strand
CCCGTTTGACGGGTGGTCATGATTTTGTGCCTGGCAAGATACTATATAATAGTAATGTAATTAATAATAATGTATAATATAAGAAAATTTTAAGGAGTATAATTATGAAACGGTTTAGAGCAAATGCCAATGCAGTAAAACAGCTTGGTCGTACATATTATTCTGAGGAGGATATCCTTTGGTGTGCATTATCAGGCTCAGGTATAGAGTATAAGTTTAGTGGTAATAAATGCACTATAAATATTGTGGGGGATTCTGTCAGCACCAGGGAGGATGTAGATAACCATGCTCGTATTGGGATTTATGTTAATAATCAGCGTGTGGTTGATGACATGATAAGCAAGAAAGATAAGGAATATGTGGTGATTGATGAAGGGGAAGTAATAGAAGCTACTATCAAGATACTTAAGCTTTCGGAAACTGCTATGTCAACATTCGGTATTGCTTCAATAGATGTGGAGGGGGGTACAATTGAGCCCACTGAGAAAAAGAATCTACTGATTGAATTTGTCGGTGATTCCATTACCTGTGGATATGGGGTAGACGATGAGGATCCTGAACACAATTTCTCTACAAAAACCGAGGATGTAACACGGGCTTATGCTTATAAGACTGCTGAAGCTCTGGATGCAGATTACAGTATGGTCTCTATTAGTGGATACGGAATTATCTCTGGATACACTACTGGGGAAGAGCCAATTACCAATCAGTTAATACCTCAATACTACGAGAAGCTAGGCTTTTCATACGGAGACTTTGGAGCTGAGAAGCCACAGGATATCCCATGGGATTTCAGCCTAAGGCAACCGGATATTGTAGTTATAAACCTTGGGACTAACGATAGTAGCTATACCAAAGACCATGAGGACAGGATTGCCTCATTTAGTCAAGAATACGGGGTATTCATTAAAAGGATTCGAGAACTCAACCCAGAAGCAGCTATAATCTGCTCTTTAGGGATTATGGGCACTCAGCTTTATCCTTCAATAGAGCTTGCAGTCAATACCTATATGGTTGAAACAGCTGATGTTAATATTCACTTATTAAGATTTGATGAGCAAAGGCATGAAGATGGCTTCGTAGCTGATTGGCATCCAACTGAAATAACACATATTAAGGCTGCTAAAAAGCTAGTAGACAAAATTCTATATATTCAAAGGAAGCTTGATCCAAGCAAGCCAGCCATTGCATTAAAGGATGAATTAAACTTTTTTAAATAAGTTAAATGGATAATTGTCTTTAGGTGATGAATGGAAGGTTAGTGGCTTCCCTGTTTTTGGATGCTCCAAAGTTAATGTTCTCGCCCATAAGGCAATCTGGGTCCATTCCTTATATCTTGCAAATGCCTTGTTGTATTTGTTATCTCCCCATAAGGGAAGCTGTTCATTGGAAAGCTGTACTCGAATTTGATGATGTCTACCGGTTTTAAGATTTATCTTAAGAAGGGATAGGACACCCTGATCTGCTGTATCTAAGCTATCAATCAAATCATATTCTAGTATGGCTTCCTTGGCATTGGCAGTACCCTTCGCAACAACTTTGGAGGTATTGGATTTACCCTGCTTAAGAAGGAAATCCACCAGAACATCATGTTTCTTATGGGGAAGGCCGCAGACAACTCCATAATAAACCTTCTCCATCTTTTTTTCCTGTATTTGCTTAGACAGCCTTTGATTGGCTAGTTTGGTTTTAGCAAAAACCATGACACCGCCAACAGGCCGATCTAGACGTTGTATTAATCCAACATATGGAGCCTTTGCCTGAGGATATTTCTCAAGTAGATATTCACTAAGGTATGTCAACATATCTTTATCACCTGTTTTATCCCTCTGAGATGGAACCTTAGGTGGTTTTTCTACTGCAATAATATGTGCATCTTCATATAAGACCTTTAAATTCATTTAGAACTCCTTTATAATCTGTTAAATTTCCTCAATTAGAACTATTAAACTCAAGGAAGCTAGTCATGGTCATAGTAGCACTTGTCAAGGAATAATGTCAACACTACTATGATGTATAATATTAAGAAGAAATAATATTGGTAACAATTAGCTGTATATGCTATTGTTAATGTAACCTATTAAGAATATTCAAAGAAAAGGAGAGCCTTATGAAATTAATCGATGCAATTAACCAAAGGCACAGTTATCGTGGTAAATATAAGCAAATAGCTGTTCCCAGAGAGGATTTAATCACAATTATGAAAGCTGGCTTGAGTGCACCATCTGGATGTAATAAGCAGACAACAAGCCTAATAGCAGTTGATGACCATAGGGTATTGGATAAATTGATTAAAGTTATGGACTCACCGATGTTGAAAACCGCTCCTGCAGCAATATGCGTTCTTACTCAAAGGATTAATGCCTATAGGGATAAGTGTTTTGCCATCCAGGATTATTCAGCTGCAATCGAGAACATGCTGCTTACAATAGTGGGATTGGGCTATCAGAGCTGCTGGTTCGAGGGACATATTACAGATGACGACAGAATCTGCGACCGAATGGCAAGGGTATTGAATGTCCCGGATAGCTATGAGTTGGTTTGTTTTCTTCCAGTCGGCATTGCCGAAGATAAACCGGTAGCTCCAAAGAAGAAGCCTTTTGAAGAAAGAGCATGGTTTAATACATATAGAGGTTAAAATGCTTTAATAAAGTCCATTACAGTAAGAGAGCTAAGGGTAGGAAATGTGGTTAATGTAAGTTTTTCATCGGTCATGACAAGAAGTATACCTCCACAAACAAGAGCATATCAAATCTGGGTTATCTATAACATATAATACCAGCTGGAAGATAGTATTCCAGCTGGTTTTTTTAAAGACTGAAGTAAGAAGATTATATACTAATGAGTATAACGATTAAGGTTGACATTTATGGCAAACAGATATAATATATGTTTATAATAAATATAAACAAGGAGTAGGAAGTGTATGGATATTGATAAACTTACTATAGAAGAGCTTAAGATGGGATATAGATTTGACATTGAAACAAATTCTTACATATGCAATACTTGTGGAAAGGAATTTGAAGTAGGTGAAGTTTTTCCATTTGATAATAGATTTTTTGAAGCTTCTCGTGCTGTGAAAGTACATTTAAACAAAGAACATGATGATTATTCTAAGAAGTTACTTCATTTAGAATCAAAATATAATACACTAACAGATAATCAGAAGGAACTGTTATCCTTGATATACATGGATAAATCAGATAAAGAGATAGCCAAAATACTTGAGATATCCACTTCTACAGTTAGACATCACAGATTTGTTTTTCGTGAGAAAGCTAAACAAGCCAAGATGTATTTAGCAATTTATGAGCAAGTTATGGACAAAAAAACATCAAAAGAAGAGAAAATTGTACCACTTCATAATAGCGCGACTATGGTTGATGATAGATATGTTATTACTGAGAAAGAAAGAGAGCAGGTATTAAAAACTGTATTCGAATCTCTTTCCCCCTTAAGATTAAAGACTTTCCCTAAGAAAGAAAAGAGAAAGATTGTTGTTTTAACAAAGATATCCGAGGAACTGGAGCTTGGCAAAATTTATACTGAAAAGGAATTAAATAATATATTGAAAGAAATATATGATGACTATGCAGTGATTAGGCGATATCTTATCGAGTATGGATTTATGGATAGAACTAATGATTGTAAAGATTACTGGTTAAAATAAGACAAAAAAAATTAAAGAGGTATTAATTTATGAATAGAAGAAAAGAACTTAAAGATGCATATAAGACCATGAAAGCAGATATGGGAGTATTTATTATTAAATCTAACCTTAGAGAAATATCCTATATAGAAGGGACCATGGATTTGAAGAGTACAATAAACAGTACAAAATTCAAGTTAGGTATGGGTATGCACCCCAACAAAGAGCTTCAAAAACAATGGAAGGAATATGGGGAGGCAAGCTTTACAATTGAAATATTAGAAAAGCTTAAGTATGATGAGGATGAAACAAAAGTTGATTATAGTGAGGAGCTTAATATATTAAAGATAATCTGGCAGGAGAGGCTATCAAAAAAAGGTATGGAGTTTTATTAAGTATAATCTTGACAAAATATAGAAATAAAGTTAATATTTATAATATTATGAAGCAGTTTGAATATTTTGAAAGATTAAGGTGAGATTATGAAGATATCAATTTTTAACTTGGGGGATAATGAAACCCTGGCTCAGAAAATTCAGGATTATTATAAAGAAACGAATAAAGGGTCTGAGATAATTATTCATAATTTTATCGATGGGGAGATAAAGGATTGTATAGGCTGCTGGAGTTGTTGGTGGAAGACTCCTGGCAAATGTGCTTTAAAGGATGACGCCTATATATTATATAAGGATTATATTAATAGTGATGAAGTAGTTATTCTTTTTAATACAAAAAATGGCTTTATTGATGGCAGGGGCAAAACTTTTTTAGACAGATCGATACAACATTTTTTACCATATATCAAAATAAGAAATGGTGAATGCTGTCACCTGAAAAGATATGATAAGTATCCCAATATGAATATATATTTTGAAAAAAAGGGATTAACTGATGATGAAGTAAAAGTTATAAGGAATTATCTTGCTCGTACGGCATATCATTTTCACTGCACTTGTAAAGAAATTTCCTACGAAAACGAAAGAATACATACAGCTAATCTAGAAAACCCTAAATTTATAGATGAAGTTCTATCAAAGGAAGTTATTGAAAGAAATACAAAGGGTAAATGGGTTATTTATAATGGCTCTCCAAGAGGTAATAATTCTAACAGTAAGTTGATTATTGAAAAGATAATTATGGGGATGAATGCTGAGGGAGTAGATAATATAGAGGTAAGAAACCTTATAAATATTAATGAGCATAAAGTCTGGGCAGAGAATTTTGCTTCTGTTGAGAATAATTTATTTGTTTTTCCTCTATATGTTCATGCTATGCCTGGTTCTGTAATGAAATTCTTTGAACAGCTGAAGCCAATAAATAATAAAGATATTCATATGGCATTTTTAATTCAGTCTGGCTTTCCTGAGACTAGCCAGTCTTACTATTTGAGACCTTATCTTGAACTAATTATAAAAAGGCTAGGAGTATCCTTTGATGGAACAATTATAAAAGGTGGTGTGGAAGGAGTTCGTATGAAGTCAGATAAAGCCACCAAAAAGTTCTTTGAGCAGATGGAGACCATAGGTAGAACCTATGCAAGTAAAGGAATTATGGATTTGAAGCTAAAAAAGGAATATGAAAAACTTGAATACTTACCAAAGGTTGGACAATTATTATTTTCTTTATTTTCATTAACCGGATTAACAAACTACTATTGGGATTTCAATCTTAAGAAAAATAATGCTTATGATAAAAGATTTGCAAAGCCTTATACTGAGTGAACCGTTCTAGTTTGGATTAACGTGGATATAGGGACATTAAATTTGGTATCTTTACTTAATAATATATAATCTGCTTCATAGTATTTGAAAAACTTGATCTAGGTCAAGTTTTTTAAATGGATTTAATTTATAATTAATGAACATATTTTTCTCACAATCACATGGTAGAATAGTATTACTAGTAAATATGAAGCAAAAAGAGAGGTAGATTATGAGTAAAAAAACTTATAGAAAAAGAAATAGGAAGCAATCAATTATTACTGCATCTGTATCTATTGCAGTTATTTTATTATTTATCTTTATTATAGTATCTGATTCACCTTTAGATATTCGATCTAAGAAGATTATTAATGATGATATTATTATTCAGACAAGTGAAATAGGTGAAACTGCTAGATTCTATCCAGCTGAGATTGATGGGAAGCAAATCGAGGTTCTTGCTGTAAAAGCACCTGATAATACCATACGAACTGCTTTTAATACCTGTCGTTCATGTTATCCATCAGGCCGTGGTTATTTTGTACAGAAAGATGATATGTTAGTTTGCAATAATTGTGGCAATAAATTCGCACTCAATGGGATTGAGAAGAGTGATGGAGCTTGTAATCCAGTTCCTATAACAGAAGCAAATAAGACTGTTACTGAGGATACAATTACTATATCAAAAGCTTATTTAAGCGAAACCTTACTTACCTTTCAGAGTTGGAAGTAAAATATCTCATAATAATTAGAATCTAATAAAAACCACTTACTTTCAATTATATGAAAGCAGGTGGTTTTTTTGTGGATTGAACTATAAAATCATAGTACTTTTGCTTTATATTAATTGCAATAGGGGTTTTAAAGATTTATAATAGGGTAACATATATTGAGTGGGAGGGAGTTCCATTAATGGAAGACACTGGTACAAATTTTAAGGAGTATTCATGTATAAACTGTGGGGCTATCATATGTGTTGATGAACATAAATGTCCATATTGTGGAGGCTTTAACTACCCTGGGGCAGAGAAAAAGTACTTTAGAGACCTTAATCATATTAAAGATAATCTTGAACAGCTAGAAGATATCCCAAAGGAGAGTTATAAAAGGGAAGCATCAGCCCAGATAAGAAGAATTATTAAAACCTTAATTATTACAAGTATAATAATAGTCCTAATATATGGCACTATCAGGTTACTATTAAAGTGGGAAGATAGTAGGTATAGCTTTGACAAAGCCAGTGCCAGTGCAAAGGATCAGCTATTATGGGATAAGGAGAACTTCCCTATACTAGATGAATGGTACGAAAAGGGTGAGTACGATAAATTAGTTGAGTATAGCTACAATCTATATAGAGAGGAACCGGTATATACATATACTAATTGGAAGCACCAGCGTTTTCTTTGGTTCTATGAGGATTATAGCTCTGCTATGGAAGCCAGGGAGAAGATTGAGAATAAAGAAGATATCTCCTTATATGATATTACGAGGGCTATATATGGAGGTTTAAATATATGCTATAACCTTGAGAATGCTGATCTTGACAAGGATGAGATAGAAAGGCTTGAGCCCTTTAAACCAGCAATGGAGGCACTGTTGTTTGATACATTGAAATTTACAGAGGAAGAAGCTTCACAATTATACAATGATAACAAAGGCTATAGCTACATAGATTATGAAAAGATAGAAGAATATGCGGCTGTTGTTCTTAAGCGATTAGATTAGTGTGAAGAAAAAAGCATCTTTACACAGAAGAACTACGAAGCTCGCACAATGGTGCTCGCTCCTTGTTCTTCCGGTTTTTTAAGATGCCGCCTAGCGTCATCATCTAGGGTTATTGTGAGGGGAAGGGTTATATATGAAGTGCATATATTGTGGAAGTAATCTAAATATTGATGATAAGTTTTGCAGTTTCTGTGGTAAGGAGAATGTACATGCCCAGCAACATAGAAAGGACATGGAACATTATCGCAATGATTATTATCGAACTAAGAGAGTAGTATTTGAGAAGAGTGGAAGAACAGTTAGTATGATTGCAAAGCTATCAGTAATTGCAGGATTAGTTTTGGTATCTTTATTGCTATTAATAGGTGCTGCTAACTCTTATAAAATTACTGATTGGATAAGAAGATTTGAAATTAAAATGGATCTTGATACTCATGTGAGAAAATTAGATAGATTAGAGGCCGATAGAGATTTCTTTGGTTTAACATCATACTATGAAACCAATGAATTATACTATTCTCAAGATCTAAGGGAGTACCGTGCTATTTCATATATGTCTTCTGACTATTTACATATATACGATTATACTTTTCGGTTGTTAAATCATGAGAAATATACCTACACATCTCCTGAGGAATTAACAGAAGATATTAGTTATTACATAGAAAGCTTTTATAATCGACTTGAATACAATGAGTATATGCCTGAGCAGTATTCGAAGATCCATATGGCAGCAATGGAAGATTTGAGAATGGAACTTGAGACTTTTATTCATGTATATCTTAAGGCTCCTAAAGAAGATATAGAGACATTTAAAGGATTATCACCAGGTAAGATACAACTGATAGTTGAAAGGAGTGTAGGCTATGGTGAAGATTAATGGAGATAAATTAATTAATACTACTATAGTTGTACTTTGCGTTTTTATGCTATTATGCGGTATTAGATTTATCAATAACATTAAAGACTCCTCTTTTTATTATTCCCAAGATGCAGATCATTATCTATGGTATATAAGTGAAGGAAATTATAGTGAATTGCCATATAGAATGTACCAAAGTAAGTATAATGATAATCCTTCAGAGGACCTTAGAGAGTGTATAGCTGTAGCAAAGTACTATTTAAATACTTCCTATTACAAGATGTATGAAGAGGTAGGAAATAGTGCAAAGGCAGAGGAGTACCTAGCAAGGATGGATGAAAACAGAAGAGATATAGGGGATTTGTCCTTTACTATTGCTGAGATTAATGAGGAACTAGGTGTAGATGTTGTTAATCTTCTAGACTAGTTATAAGTCAATATAATGTAGAACCAGAACATCTGATAGCAGTGCTAGCAGATGTTTTTTACATTATTAAATTAAAAATAGTTACCTTTAAAAAATTGTAGGAACTAATATGATTAAATTTTAACAAAAAACCTTACTATTGATAATAATTATCATTAGCACTGTTGACATACACTTGTTATTGACATATACTAACAATTGAATGTTATTGAGATTCGTTCTCAATAACGATTTATCGATAATGTTATATATCAAGAGAATAAGAGAAATACATGAGGAAGGAGTTTAAGGAAATGATTGATTTTCTCATTATTGGCGTAATAGCTGTATGTGTAGCTTTAGCTGTAGTTTATAAGGTAAAGATGAAAAAAACCGGTGAAACGGGCTGCTGTACTGGTTGCTCATCTTGTCCATCTAAAGGTAATTGCAGTCAATAACTGATATTATTGAGGTTTTAATGGAAGGTAAGGGTATTAATATGTCATTAGCGATGGTTGCACTAGGAGAGGTAAAAGAAATTCAGGAACTAAGGGGAAAAGATGATGTGAAACGGCGTCTACAAGATATGGGCTTTGTAAAAGGTGAAAAGGTTAAGGTCGTAGGTGAAAGCCAAGGGGGCATCATTATAATTGTTAAGGGCGTGAAGATAGCTCTTAATAAAGGGTTAGCATCATTAATAACGGTAGCATAGAAAGGAATGGTTATTATTATGACATTAAGAGATTTAAAACCAGGAGAGTCAGGGACCGTAGCATCTATTGGGGAAAAGGGTCCTATGAGAAGAAGGATAATGGACATGGGTGTTACACCTGGAACATCTATAAAGGTAATTAAGGTAGCACCACTTGGGGATCCAATTGAGATCAATATTAGGGGATACGAGCTAAGTCTTAGAAAAGATGAAGCACAGTATATCATGATCGAAAAATAAAAGGTTTATAGAATTAAGGAACAATACAAGGAGGATTTATGAACTATACAATTGCTTTAGCTGGAAATCCTAACAGCGGAAAAACATCATTATTTAATGAACTGACTGGTTCAAGGCAGCATGTTGGTAATTGGCCTGGAGTAACCGTTGATAAAAAGGAAGGAGCATACAAAAAGAATAAAAACGTCAATATATTGGATTTACCAGGTATATATTCATTATCTCCCTACTCAGCAGAAGAGATAATAGCAAGAGATTACATAGTAAAGGAACAGCCCGATGCAGTAATTAACATTATCGACGGAACAAATATTGAGCGAAATCTATATTTGACCTTGCAGATTTGTGAAACTAAGATACCGATGGTAATTGCCATAAACATGATGGATGAGGTAGATGCATCCGGGGCAATAATCAATTTTGAAAAGCTTAGTGAAGTTTTTGGAGTTCCTGTTGTTCCTATTGTTGCACGTAATGGTAAGGGTATTGAGGAACTAATGGATGCTGCAATTGTTGTAGCTGAAAGCAAATTATCTACTAATAATTTAAAAGTATTTGATGACAATATTACTTCCGCCACAGAAAGAATATATGAAATCCTTAATGTAGATGAAGGATCATCAAATGAGAATATTGGGACTTTCCATAATCCACAACTATATTGGAAAGCAATTAAGATAATAGAAAATGATGAAATAGTAACTGAAGAATTATCTGATAAAGTTAAGCAACCTATAGGAGAGATAATAAGAGAAGCAGAAAAGTATGCTGATGGAGATGTTGAAGCTAAGATAGCAGATTTACGATACAAATTCATATCTAAAATTGTAAAGGAATCTGTTAAAAAATACACAAACGATTCCCATGTAGAGACAAGATCAGATAAGCTAGATAAGATACTTACAAATCGTTTTCTGGCTATCCCTATAT
>DUNS01000038.1 GCA_012839235.1 Clostridiales bacterium | reverse complement strand
TCAGGAAATATATCTTTTATCAATTGTTCCAATAGCTGAGAAGTTTTTGGAGTTAACTCAGAAGGTTTAAGGACAGCACAATTACCAGCAGCAATTGCTCCTATTAATGGAGCAATTGCTAGCTGAAATGGATAATTCCATGGTGAGATAATCAATGCCACCCCATATGGTTCAGAATAAATATAGCCTTTGGACCCTATATGAGTTATAGGTGTTTTCACTTTCTGAGGCTTAGCCCATGACCTAAGATGCTTACTTGTAAATCGAATTTCCTCTAAGACATAACCAATTTCACATGTGTAAGCTTCATATTCAGACTTGTTTAAATCTAACTTCAGAGCTTCCAGTAGTTTATGCTCATATCGTTTTATCCCAGTCCTCAATCTGTGCAATGCATCTAAGCGATAGCTTATATTTTTAGTCTTTCCTGTACGAAAAAACATCTTTTGTTTTCTTACAAGATTATGATAATTCTTCACCACTTCTTCTCCAATCTAATATTAATCTTCATGGTCACAGTTTATCTTTAATATTTACCTTCGTCCTCGCTTCTTAAAATCCTGTTGGATTTCCTTGTTCCATTCCTTTGGCATTACCTATCTTGTTAATAGTAATACCAATAGCATCAAGAAGGGCTGTGGAACCTCCTACCTGATATTCTCTATCGGTAATGGGGCTAACCGCCCTTATGTCGATGCGATCATGAAGCAACTCATAGAGCCGCTCCTATCCAGTATAAATACTAATTCTGTTAATCCTTTTTTCATTATAGTGTCCTCCTTAAGTTTTATTGTGACCTAAAGATAACACTTCCTTTAAAGTGTAAGGTCGCTTCTCTAGGGACAAATTATCAATGGTTCTTTCTTAACCTCCAAGTAGTGGCTGGTCATACTCAAACAATACTTGATTAATCTCAAAAATATCGTATTTACCTTTAATTATAAAATACTCAATAATCACATCAAACTTTTGACTATGGGATAGGGCGTAGCCAGCTCTCTTTAAAAGATCATCAGTCTCCTCAAGTGGAATCAATTAACCTCAGGAGGGTAGTAGCAAATGGCTCGTCAAGGTTGCCGACTAAATCCTCTAAGTCTTCCACTGGAGCTTCAACCATGCTCTTTCTTTCTAGAGGGATTGAGACATTATATTGAATGTACTCTACCTCATCAAGAGCTCCCCTATCAGCTTTAACTGCTTTGCTACAATAACTCTTGTGTTGTCCAATATAATGTTCCTTTATATAATTGGCAACCTCGCCTAGAAGCTTCTTGCTTACCATATTCCCCACCATCCTTATCTACTCTTTAGTATAAAATACCCTTTTGTAAAAAGGTTCCTTTTCTCAAGTCATCGAAAGCTTTACTTAATTCTTCCCTCGTGTTCATGACGATTGGTCCACCCCATACTACAGGTTCATCTAGACGTCTTGAACTTATGAATAAGACCTGAGCTTTATCCTCTGTTGCCTTTATAGTTACATGATTACCAGAAGTCAGTTTAACTGCTGTCTTTTCTTTTATTAATTGATCACCAACATATGCATCCCCTAAAAGGGTAAACAACATAACAGAACTTTCATTATCCGTATTTATGGTTGTTGATCCATCAGGATTAAGATGTATATCATAGTAGTCCAAAGGCAGATATTTGCTTAAATATCCCTTTCTACCTTCATATTCACCAGCCAATAGTCTTAGCTTACCGTTCTCCAGCTCAATCTCTTCTATTTCAGAGCTCTTGATACTATGATAAGCGGGAGGAACCATTTTATCTTTTGCAGAAAGGTTAAGCCAAAGCTGGACGCCAAGCATTCTTTCAGAAGCAGGAAGTTTTTCTTCATGTAATATGCCAGAGCCTGCTGTCATCCACTGAACTTCTCCATCTTCAATAGTGTCCTCATTACCTAAGCTATCACGGTGAGTCATTTTTCCACGATAAATATAGCTTATTGTTTCAATCCCTCTATGTGGATGCATGGGGAAGCCCGCAGTATAGTCGTCTGGATTGGTACTATCAAAGGAATCTAGCATTAAAATCGGATCAAAATCTTCTATAGTGCTATTTCCTAATACTCGAACCAAACTTACTCCTGCACCATCCTGAGTTCTAAAGCCTGTAACTTGTCTAGATATTGTTCTTTCCATGTTTACCTCCTTCTATATAACTATATTCCATAGGTTCATCTTCCTCTTTTAACCTCACCTATATTATAACAGAAATAACTCTTTGCATACTAAAGGATATGGAAAGTTTTTCACTTCTTTTAGTAGATTCCTTAGTTATTGATATTATTAGACCACCACTTTACCCCTCAATGCTTCACATCGTTACGCTTTAAATTGACTATGCTTTAATTCGATAAACTTTTTCTTGTATTTGTAATAGCTATCAGTTAGAATATAGTTGTTAATATTAGTCTTCTTTTCATTTATTTGGCATATAATTATACTTTTATTTACATAAGGTGAACAAAGCTATAAACCAAATAAGAGAAAAAAGTCGCAAACAAATAAGAAAATTAAGGAGAGGTCTTATGAAGAGGAAAATTAGTCTACTCATTACAGTATTAATGGCATTGCTTGCTGTTGGCTGTAGAGGAAGTGAGCAAACTAGTACTAAAAGTGGAGACTACAAAATCGGAATTGTTACCGGTACTGTATCACAAGGAGAGGAAGAATATCAGGCAGCTCAGAAAATGCTAGAAACCTATGGCGCTGACAAAATAGTTACTGCCACCTATCCTGATAACTTTTCAACAGAAACAGAGGCAACCATTGCACAGGTTGTTGGTCTTGCAAGTGATCCTACAGTAAAAGCAATTGTGTTCGTTCAAGCTGTTCCAGGTGCTGCTGCCGCTATTGATAAAGTTCGTGAAACTCGACCTGAAATGCTTTTTATCACTGGTGTTATAGCAGAGGATCCAGCAACAATAGCAAGTAAATCAGATATTTGCCTATTAGTTGATGAGATTTCAATGGGAACTACAGTTGTTGAGCAAGCTGCAAAGCAGGGCGCAAAAACCTTCGTACATATTTCATTCGCACGTCATCTTTCATACGCTACAATTGCTGGACGTCGTGAACTATTCATTGAGACATGTGATAAGTTAGGTCTTGAATATGTTGAAGCTACTGCTCCAGACCCAACTGGGGACGCTGGTGTATCCGGTGCTCAACAGTGGATTATTGAGAATGTTCCAGAATATGTTAAGCAATATGGTGAAGATACTGCATTCTTTAGTACTAACTGCGCTATGCAGGAACCATTGATTCGTACAATTGCAGAGCAAAAGGCAATATTCCCTCAGCAATGCTGTCCATCTCCATATCATGGATACCCAGCAGCAATGGGTATTAATGTAACAGGCCATGAAGGTGATGTTGACTATATGCTTGATTCCATTACAGATAAGGTTGCTGAGTATGACAATACTGGTAGAATGTCTACCTGGAGTGTTCCAGTTAATATGCTAATGGTAGAATCAGGTGTGAAATATGCAATTGAATTCTGTGAAGGCAATACTGATGGTAGAGTAGATGAAAAAGTTCTGTTTGATATCTTTAATGAAGTTGCTGGTGGAGAAGAAGTAACTGTTAACAAATATGTTGATGAAGCTAAGGGTACTTTAGAAAACTTCTATCTTCTACTTTGTCCTTTCCGTGATTTTTAAATCAAGCAGAAATGAATGAAAAACATCGGTTCCCACCATGGGTTTGGATTGGGAACCGTTGTTTTTACGTATAAGGAGGAGTATTAGATGGACACAAAATATGTTCTTCGAATGGATGGCATTTCGAAAGAATACTACGGAACACAGGTGCTAAAAAATATTAATTTATCTGTTGCACCTGGTGAAATTCATGCACTTATGGGGGAAAATGGTGCTGGTAAATCAACCCTAATGAATATCTTATTTGGTATGCCTGTGATTCATAATACGGGCGGTTTTGATGGAACTATAGAAGTTGATGGTGTTCCAGTTGTTATAGATAGTCCACATAAAGCCATGGAGCTTGGTATTGGTATGGTTCATCAAGAATTCATGCTACTTCCTGGCTTTACAATCACAGAAAACATAAAAATCGGACGAGAAATCTCTTCCCCCACCTTTATCAGTCGTGTATTTGGAAAATCACTAGAAAAATTAGATCATAAGGCTATGGCAAAGGATGCAAAAAAAGCCCTAGACACCATTGGCCTTAATATAGAAGAATATACCCGGGTTAAAGGCCTTCCTGTTGGCTATATGCAATTTATAGAAATTGCTAGAGAAATCGATAAATCAGGTATTAAGCTTTTGATTTTTGATGAGCCAACTGCAGTATTAACTGAGAGTGAAGCTGATCGCCTTCTGGATACCATGAAGTTACTAGCAAAAAAGGGTATTGCTATCATTTTTATTACTCATCGTATTGATGAGGTAATGGCAGTGACCAACAGTATGACTATCCTTAGAGATGGTTCCTTCATCGATAGAGTCCTAACAAAGGATGTTAATCCTGTACGTATTGCAGAAATGATGATTGGACGTAAGGTTGAAAAGCTATTAGATGACACTGACGATAATCGTGCCATCTCATCAGATGATATTATTTTAGATATTAAGAACTTAGAAGTAAATATGCCTGGAGAGCGTGTTAAGGGCGTAGACCTAGCAATTCGAAGAGGAGAAGTCTTTGGTATTGGCGGTCTTGCCGGACAAGGTAAAATAGGTATTCCAAACGGCATCATGGGTCTTTATGAAACTACTGGCTCTATCATCTTTGAAGGAGATGAAATTAACCCTAAAATTCTAGGAGATGCTCTCAGGAAAGGAATCGCCAATGTTTCGGAGGATCGTCGTGGAGTAGGGCTTTTGTTAAACAACTCCATTGAACATAACATTACCTTTACAGCTATGCAAATCCAAGGTAAATTCCTTAAGAACTTTGGTATTACAAGGCTTTATAATAAAAAGCAAGCCCTAAAGCATGCAAAGAGCATGATAAAAACCCTCGATATTCGTTGTACTGGTCCTGAGCAAGCTGTTGGTAGATTATCTGGTGGTAATCAGCAAAAGGTCTGCATAGCTCGAGCACTAACCCTGACTCCTAAGCTTCTGATCGTATCTGAGCCTACAAGAGGAATTGATATTGGTGCAAAAAAGCTAGTAATCGAATTATTATCTAAGTTAAATCGTGAGCAAGGCTTAACCATCATCATGGTTAGCTCTGAACTAAATGAGCTAAGAAGCATATGTGATCGAATAGCAATTGTTGCTGAAGGCAAAATAGCTCGCATATTAAAGCCAGAGGATCCTGATGCCGAATTTGGTCTTGCCATGTCTGGTGTAAAACAGGAGGTACATAAGGATGAATAAACATATAAAAGGTTTTTATCAGTCGATCGGACTTCCTAGATTGATTATATTATTGTTCTTTATAGTAGTCTTATTTGGAGCTGCTTTTTACGACATGGATGTTGTTGCTTTAATGAGTAATGTTCTTCGTCGCTGGGGTATGTATGGTATCCTAGTTCTCGCCATGGTCCCTTCTATCCAGTGTGGTATTGGACCAAACTTTGGCGTCAGCCTCGGTATAGTTTGTGGCTTGTTTGGTTCCCTAGTAGCCATAGAACTAGATATTGCAAATCTATCAATATTTGCAGGTAATCAGACTCTTGGTGCATGGATGTCATTACTTTTTGCAGTAGTATTATCTGCTGTGATTGCTTGGTTTGTGGGTATGGGCTATGGTGTATTACTAAATCGTGTTAAGGGTTCTGAAATGACCGTATCCACTTATGTTGGTTTTTCTGTCATTGCTTTTATGAACATTTTATGGGTAACACTTCCATTTGGAAGTGGTGATATCAAGTGGCCTATTGGTGGTGAAGGTGCTCGTAATACCATAAGCTTGGCTGGTAGCTTTAGTGAAATAATGAACAAAACAGGTTCCTTTACTATCGGTGACCCAGAAACAGGATTATTTGTACCTACCGGTCTCCTATTGTTCTTCTTCCTTTTCTGCTTCCTTATGTATCTATTCTTAAAGAGCAGAACAGGTATTGCCATGAGTGCCGCTGGTGCTAATCCTAGCTTTGCGACAGCTAGTGGTATTCATGTTAATAAAATGAGAATTATCGGTACAGCCCTCTCTACCTCCCTAGGCGCCGTTGGTATAATTACATATGCACAGGCATTTGGCTTCTTACAGATGTATAATGCTCCACTAATGATGGGCTTTGCCTGTGTGGCAGCCGTGTTAATAGGTGGCGCAAGCACAACAAGAGCAAGAATTAGTCATGTTATTATTGGTACATTCCTATTCCAGGGGCTTTTAGTTGTAGCTCTTCCTGTAGCCAATAAGGTTCTTGTTGGTACAGACTTATCCGATATCATGCGTATGATAATCTCCAATGGAATCATTCTCTACGCTCTTACGAAAGCAAAAGGAGGTGCTGCAAATGAAGAATAACTTCTTAAGCTATACTAAAAAACAATGCAGTGACCTGATTAAGAATATTTACTCCAACAAAGTTGTACTTATGTTCCTCATCCTATGTATCTTCGGCATCAGCACCACGGGAAAACCGCTGACCTACACAATTTCCGAAGTATTTTCACGCTTCAGCCGTAATACATTTTTAGTTCTGGCACTAATTATTCCTGTTCTGGCTGGACTAGGTTTAAACTTTGGTATTGTTGTTGGTGCTATGGCTGCACAAATCGCCATTTTCTTTGTAGTTTACTGGGGATTTACTGGGGTTAATGGTCTAATTCTTTGTGTACTTTTAAGTACACCTATTGCAATCCTATTTGGTTATCTGGTAGGCCGCCTTTATAATAAAACAAAGGGTGCAGAGATGATTACTGGTATGGTTCTAGCATACTTTGCAGAAGGACTCTACATGTTTCTATTCTTGTTCGTTCTTGGTGGTGTTATACCGATTAAAAGTGAGACCTTAATGATTGATGGAGGAGTTGGTGTCAAAAATACAATTGACCTTACAGGAAATTTAAAATACTCCTTAGACAATATTAGTATGTTAGTACTTGGGCGAACAATCCTAATAGTTTACTTTGTTCTTGTTCTTGCCAATATACTAATCCATAAAAATAAAGAAGCTCGTAATAGCCAGATTAGTAAGTTGATCTTACTTGGGGTTATGTTTGGCATCACTTTCATTCCTTATGTAAGCCAATTCATGGGTACTGATCGACTACTTCTACTAGATGCAGTAACCATTACATGTGTGTTGGCAATTATCTATGGCCTAGTAAAGCTAATCTTAATTAAGCTAGTAAAGAAAGAGAAGGACACTGATGTTAACCGCTACATTGCTATCATATTAGTTGCCATAATAGCCTATGGACTTACCTATGTTCCTGCCATCTATGCTATTACCTTGGCAGTTTCTCTTCCTGTCTGTACCTATGCAACCATTATCCTTCTCTGTGGATTCAATCGCTGGTTACTAAGTACTAAGCTTGGACAGGACATGCGAACCGTAGGTCAAAGCAGAACCGTAGCCACTTCTGCAGGAATAAATGTTAATAAGACACGTATCATCGCCATGTGTCTATCTACTCTACTTGCTGCCTGGGGACAGATTATATATCTACAGAACCTTGGTACCTTCTCAACATATGGTGCCCATTCCATGGTTGGCCAATATGCCATTGCAGCATTATTAGTTGGTGGAGCTAGTGTACAGATGGCCAATAACAAACAAGCAATTCTTGGTGTAATACTATTCCATACCTTGTTTGTGGTTGCTCCCTTCTCTGCTAGTAACCTATTTGGAAGCTCCTTGATAGGAGAGTATTTCCGCGTGTTCATATGCTATGGTGTAATTGCCCTTGCATTAGCAATGCATGCATGGAAAACGGTGATTAAGCCCGCTGTAGCAAAAGGTAAAAGTAAGAAATAAATTATTATATAATCAAAATACCTACATCTAATAAGGATGTAGGTATTTTGATTCTTCTATCACATTATTTACACAGTTGGAATTAAGATTGATATACTTTGAATGTTTTTATCTTTTTAACAATAAACCTAATAACAATCCCGATTATTAAGATAAGCAGGATAATTAAAGCTATCACTATAAAGAATATCTTGTTAGGCTCTTTGACCAAGCTTGTTATATTCTTACTATCGTCTAGTAGTTTGCGGTTTTGGGCATTTTCATAAATAGATGGTATTGTAGGCAGGTCATCTACTTTCTCAAATGATTGGAGATAAGAGGCAAGAACATACCATTCCTTTACCTCATTACCCTTATTATCATATACTATAGCTTTATTAAAGTCTTCTATCTCCCTTCCTTCTGAATCTTTAGGTATGATAGATAGAATTCCTTTGGATTTATCCATAACTGCCCCAAGCATCTGAGCAGAATATATATCTGCCACTACTCGGTATAACTTATCATCATCAATCTCTATAAAATCCCCATCTTCACTAACAAGCTTAACATCTGTTGCACGATTAAGTATCACTCTATTAGGATTATATGTATAGCTCAAACCTGTGGTATAGAGCTGGGCAGAAGCCATAATTGGTGTTATTGATGCATCAACTTCAGCTACAGTTTTTAGTTCCTTACCTGTAAGGTATACACTAGCAAGAGGGTATCCTGTTATTCCATCAGCACCTATACCAAGGGACATAACTTCGTACACGTCTGATATTGTTATTGGACCTTGTTTAAAGCTTGATCTAATTATTCCAACTGGAACAATTGATACATCAATGGGGATATAATTATCCCCTTCTGCTTCCTTAACTCCATATATCAGGGCATCTGTTATAAGATTGCTTAGGGGCTGATCTATATGATTTGTTTCCATATCTCTTATACTTGTGTATTCATAGGGGCTGTATGCAATCTCTTGTTGATAATCCTCAAAGCCAAAAGCATTAAGAAACTCATTGACATATCCACCATATTCCCTGATTTTTTCAGCTATTTCTTTATCTGCTTCAACATGCTCATCAACCAGGATAAGCTCATAATCCTTAATGTTCCATATTCCATCCTTATCTTGTTTAAGATCTATTTTGCCAATCTTCTCCCCATATTCACCAGCACTTACTATACTTGTCTTACCTATAATTATAGGTTCTTCTAAGGTTGAATGAGTATGACCACTAACTATTAGATCGATCTCTGGCACTTCCTTTGCCAGAATTTCATCCTCTGAGCTTTTAGGGTCCTCCCAGGTTCCTCCATGGGATAGATATATGATAATATCTGGACTTTCTTGTTCCTTGATAGTCTTAACTATCTCCTTTGCACGGTCTATGTAATTAATAAATACTAATTCGCTATTAGGTGCACATTCATCAGCATCTATTCCCAACCCGCCAAATATAGCTACTTTAACATCATTCTTATGTATAATGACATAGTCTTTAACCCCATAGTTGGTCAAGGATTTCTTTAGCATCTGAGCATTATCACTGCTGGAGTTATCCCAATCAATATTAGATATTACTATGTGTGGCAAAGGATCCCCACTTTCAATTGCTGAATCTAACATCCTAGCAAGACCACCACTACCATAATCAAATTCATGATTACCAAATGCAACCACATCATATCCAAGTAAGCCTAACATTCGAAGCTCTATAGCCTTCTGGGTAAAAACAGTCTGATATAAAGTACCCATGGAGAAATCACCTGCATCAACAACAACCGTGTTATCCCTATTGGTCTTTATATCATCTATTATAGTCTTTATCTTTGCAAAGCCTCCAACTTGTACTGTCCTTCCATTGGAACTATATTCTTTTACTTCAATATATGAGTGCAAATCATGGGTAAATGCCACAGTAAGCTCTTTATCCTTGCCATAAGCTGAACTTGTTACAGGAAGTAAATAGAATGATAAGAACAAACAAACCGGTATAAATATGGATAGAAATTTCTTCATGGTCTTCTCCTAAATATTATTTTAATAAAGTTAAAACACCTTCAGATATGGCATTAGCTTGGCTTAATAAAGAATGGGTAGCCTGCTGTAATATTTGATTCTTTGAAAATTCAACCATTTCTTTGGCCATATCAGTATCCCTTATCTTAGATTCAGATTTCTGTGTATTCTCTGACATATTATCTGCATTGGCTTTAGCGTGCTCTAGCCTGTTTTGATAAGCTCCGAACGCTGATCTTTGCTCTGATACAGTAGCTAATGCATTAGATACTTCAGTTATACCTTTCTCTGCAGCTTCCCTAGTAAGAGAATTGGTATTGTTTATACCTAAGCTATGATTATTTAAGGTTTTATACCTTACCTTTATGTTTTGATCAGTATTTGCACCACTTTGAATATTCAAATCTATTACACTCTGATATATAGGAGATTCGATCAAAATACCATTCTGATTGTAGTTCCTTGCATAATAAGTTGTCACTGATGGGGCTTTGGTGGCTTCATTGCCAGCATAGATATCTATTCCCCTTATATTCCCTAACTTTTCTTTAATCGTCTCTATGGTATCTTCATATGGGTTAATATGCAAGGTCATTCTCATGCTACCTACATTTTTATATTTAGTTGGACCAGCCAATTCATATTCCGTGTCTGCTAGCAAATCAAAGGATACTACAATACTTCCCCCAACACCTCCACTATCATTCAGTAAATCCAGTCCACTATTTACTAAGGAATTGTTAACGGAATCTAAGCTTCCATCACTAGGACTTGGGTAATAGGTTTTAATATAGGAATTTCCATTGGTACTAGTACCCCACCAATTTTTATCTGGATCCTTCCAACTGCTATAATAGTAAGTAGAATTTGAAATTGCTTTAACTGTACCGATATTCGGCATCTCAAATTCAAAAACCCATCTATCTGAAGAGGAAGTTACTGTTGGGTCTGTAATCAAGTTGCTTTCATTAATCGCTTTTCCAATAGAGCCCTCTATAAACAAATCATCATATGTATCAAAGTTCTTTTGAGATCCTAATAAAGCTTCATATCTAATACTTGAAGTAAATGAAATCCCTGGTATATTCTTTCCATCATCAGAGTATATAGTTGTACCCACACTATTGGATGGAGAACATGATACACTTTTTCCATTAATAGAATTAATTACATCATCAAGAGTTGCAGCTTCAATTACATTATAAGAGTAAGTAAAATCCAAGCCTGCAAGCTCTGGTTTAGTATCAGTATCAATATAATCAGACAATTTAAAACTATGGCCTCCTACTAATTTATCAGGCCATTCTATTAAACTACTTTTATATTCTTCTCCATTATAAGCTTTCCAGCTAACCGTAATACCACTTTCATTTGCTTCTAGATTGTATGCATCATTAATTGGGATTGCTTCCTTATTTA
>DUNS01000004.1 GCA_012839235.1 Clostridiales bacterium | reverse complement strand
CATTTTTACATAGGATTCTGGCTTCACAGCAAAATAAACAGTCTTCTTATCTAAGGCTTCATTTTCATAATTATCAAGAATATACAGATTACTTAAATGGTTGACTATATTACATATAAAAATAGTTGTAATAATACATACTATTCCAATTAAATACTGACTTGAATTCACCTTTAGTTTTCTCAGAGGATTCCATTGATACATATAATACCTCCTCCCAATATCATCATATACATTTTCTAGTTAGGCAATTATAACAACTCCGTCTCCCTAATCTTACGGTCAGAGATGTACAAATAACGATTGCATTCTCTAGCTATTGCTATATCATGAGTTGCTATAACAACTGTAGTTCCTTTTCTTGCAACTTCTTTAAGCATCTTTAAAATTATTATTTGATTTTCATCATCTAGTGACCCGGTGGGCTCATCTGCAAGGATCAATTTAGGATTATGTATCAAGGCTCTTGCAATAGCTACTCTTTGCTGCTCCCCACCTGAGAGTTCATACGGATATCTCCATATTTTATCTTCTAGACCTACTTTTTCTAACATTTCATTAACCATCTCCTTCCTCTTGAGCTTTGAAAGGTTCCTGGTATTTAAGGGCAACTCCACATTATCATAAATTGTCTTTTCTTTAATCAGTGCAAAATCTTGAACTATAAATCCTACATTATTTCTGCGAAATTCTGCTAACTTTCTTTTATTCTTAAAATCAACCGTCTCTCCTTGGTACAGATAAGTTCCATCGCTTGTTCCAATTAATCCACCTAGAATATGAAGTAAGGTAGATTTGCCACAACCGCTTTTCCCCATTATCGCCAGCAATTCACCTTTATCTATTTTTAAATCAACTCCATCCAGAGCAACTACCCGATACCTTTTGGAGTCGTAATATTTTCTAATATCAATTAATTCTATTAACATAGTGTTACTCCTCTCTTAAGTAAACGCACAGATCCGTCGATAAAAGTTTCTTAACTGCAATAATAAATGGCAATACTCCGCTAAACAAAGCAGGAATCAGAATATATCCTATTGAAACAACTCTACCAAGGAAAAGTTGGCATAATATCATACCAATTATACTTCCTCCTACTGTAGATACTCCTATAATAAATAGAATTTCACCTATTACCATCCATATTAAATCCTTTGTAGAAAATCCATTCATTAATAGTATTGCATAATATCTGCTGTTTTTCTGTATCTTTATGTACAAATAAATTGTTAATATAATGGATGTAAATAGTAAAACACCAATGGATACAGCAAAAGTAATTTCTAGAATTGTGTTCATATTCATTCCGAAGGTATTACTTTGTTGATTTGTAGCCCCACTAACATAATAGGTTGGTTTAATATCAAGATCATTGCATATTTCAAAAATAATATCCTGTACTTGATTTGCTGATAATGTCGTAGCTGCTGTTCCACTATTTTTCATAAGGTATAACATCCAGAATATAAATTCCTGAGCATCAGTTTGTGGCATTTCACTTATATTAAATAATGGTATAGCAACATATCTATCTAGATTCAATAGCTGTCCCTGATATGCAATGTTCGATCCTTCCTCAAAGAACCCAGCTATAATAGCCTCTTTATGGTCCATAATAATATGCAATTGGATCCTGTCACCGACCTCATAATCATTCTTATATTCATGACCCATGATTATTCTAATTGCTTGTCTTTCATGCCAAACAAAATCTTCCTCATTAAATGCTTCACCCTCTGATAAGATTAATTTAAAATATTCTATAATATTCGATCCAATCCAAACACTTTTTACTGAGGAATAAGCTTCTTCTTTTCCCTCTGGAGAAGAGATTAATCTGTCTTTTGAATTCTGATAGTCCCCTTCTTCATATCTATATAAATTACTAACATTGCCCTTATAATCTTTTATATAAATCTGTTGTTTATACTGCTCTAAGTAATCAAAATCTTCGTGGTTATTCATTATTTCATTATACTCTTTAAGCTTTAAAAATTTGTTTGTATCCTTTTCGAATTTCTTTTCAGCTTCACCGACAAAATTATCCGCCGTCTTATAGTAGCTCACACCTTCATACAACTGATGATATTGCTCTGTGTTTTCATATAATGAGCTGTATAAGTTTATACTAAAAAAACTTAGGGAAGTGCTAATAATCCCCAGACATATAACAATGAAAGTTAGATGAAGCTTCTTTTCCATACTAAATTTTATTTCCGTTAAAATATGTATCATGGATTTTCCTCCATTTTATGAATATGGTTTAGCTTTATTGAAGTATGGTTCATCCACTTCAATAAGGAGCTATCTAAATAAATTGTTTTGCTTGTATAAGTTTCCTCATTATATTTTAAAATTATAATTTATTCTACTTCATTACCATCTTCATCATAGAAATAGTACGCTATAGAAGTGTTCCTGTGTATAGGTTCTTGCATTAATGTTAACGATGGATTATGGCTAATTTTAACTATGTCTGTACCAACACCTGCGATGACACGTTTTATTTGTGCAAATTCAGTATTATTAGCAATTACTATGCTATAATTATTTTCACCCAAATTCAAAAAATCTACTTCGATACCATCTCCAGATTGATCTGTTACATGTATATACTCAAAGATATAATTATCGGGGTATTCTTTCTTAAATACTACATACCCCATTTTATCGTTATCATAATCACCATTAATAAAACCAGCAATCCTATAATAATCCATATCTGTTATATCAAAAACTGTAATATTTGATTTAATACCAGTCTTTACCATTATCGTGTTTTTAATATCTTCAACATCGTTTCCAAAATATTTATTTCTATTGGATAACCAACCATATAACCATGCAAACACTAAGAAAATAATAATTATAATAATAATTTTTTTAT
>DUNS01000037.1 GCA_012839235.1 Clostridiales bacterium | reverse complement strand
TGACAGAGAGCACTTCTCCTTTTAGCCTTTTACTGCCCCAGCTGATACTCCTCCTACGATATATTTTTGTCCTATAACAAATATCAATAATACTGGTAGTAATGTGAGGATTATATCAGCACTTACTAGGTTCCATGAGTTCTCGAAGGCACCAAAAAAGTTATATACAGCCAAAGTCATTGGCCATTGTTTTGAATTGTTCAGATAATACAAGGGCATTGTAAAGTCATTCCACACTGCCATAAAATTTAATACAAATAGGGTTGATATTATTGGTTTTAATAAGGGAACTATTATCCCTATAAATAATTTTATTGGTGTACAACCATCAATAACTGCTGCCTCATCAATTTCTCTAGGAATTGTACCTATAAACCCATAACACAAGAACAAGCTTAGAGGTATGTTAATGGCAGCATATAGCAATATTATTCCATGCCTTGTATTAACTAGATTAAGGGCTTGCATTACCTTCATCAAGGCAACATTATTAATGGGCATTGCTATTCCAGCTATAATAAAATAGTATACAAACTTGTTAATCCCTTTAAAGTTTCTAGAAATAACAAATGATGCAGCCGAAACTAATATAATGATGATTATTACACTAAAGGTCGCATATATCAATCCATTAAAAAATGAGGATACTAGCTTTCCCTGTTCTATTACTACTGCGTAGTTTTCAAACATCCATTTTTCTGGAAGTGCAAGGGACATTTTGTTAGCCTCTCCAGAGGTTTTAAATGAATTAATAAATAGAACAACCAAGGGAAGCATAACAATAAGGCTAGTTAATATGGCAAGTAGATTGCCTACTAATCCTTTGATTAACTTTTTGTAATTTTCCATTACATATCCACCTCCTTATTCTCCATAGATTTTATGATGAAATAAAGAAGGGTTAATACAATTACAAACAACACACTGGATAGGGTTGTTCCCATTGCTAAATTACCTTTAGAGAACTCCTTATATACCGCTGTATTGATAACACCAGTCGCATTTCCAGGTCCACCATTGGTCAATGAATAAATCATATCAAAAACTCTTAGTCCATAAGTAACATTAAGTACTGTTACATTAATAATTATTGGTTTTAGTAATGGTAATGTTATACATCTTAGCTGCTGCCAAAAGGATGCTCCATCTATACTGGCAGCTTCATAATAATCTGAAGAGATTGATAGAAGTCCTGCTATGATTACTACCATTATATATCCCATGCCCTTCCAGGTGTCTACTGTCATGACTGAAGGAAATACTAGCTTTAGATCTGTAAGCCAGCTTAAGGCTAGTGTTTCTAGTCCAATTGAACGTAAGAAGTTATTGAGGAAGCCTGTTGTTGGATGGAGCATACTTTTAAATACAAGTCCTACAACTAGATATGACATAACCTGCGGAGAAAATATCACCATCCTGTGAAAGGTTTTAAACTTAACTAGTTTACTAGTTAAGAGTAAAGCTAGTGCCATACCAATCACTGTCTTCATAATTGTTGTCACAATAGTAAAGACTATTGTATTACCTATATATTTGATATACTCAGAATTACCATCAAATATTGCTATGTAGTTTCTTAATCCAACAAAGTTAACCTCTGACGTGAAGTTATTCCAATCTGTAAATGAGTAAATAATACCAATCATCCCCGGTAGAAAGCATAATAGAAAGAATAAAATTAATGCTCCCAAAGTAAAATACCATGGATATAGTTTGTTTCTATTCATATTTAATTATCCCACGCAGGATCTTTCTGTAGCAAAGCCTGGTCATCTCTACGGTTCATTATAGTTTCTAAGACACCTTCTGGTGTTAAAGCATCAGTATACATGGACTCTAAATCCTTACCAACATCCATCCATTGACTATCTATGTAATTAACAGCTACTTGAACTACTAGCCCTTTCTCATGAGCATCAATATATGCCTGGTCCTCTTCTGAATATCTTCCTGAAATTTCAGGCCAACAAACCTCTGATAATCCCGGTTGACCATCTAGACGTTTTTGTAGGTTTTCAGGACGAGCAAGAAATTCAAAAAACTTAAGAGCTTCATCAGCATTTTTACTTTCTTTATTGATAAAGTAAGCATTACTAGCTGGGTTTACTCCTATATGTTGATTATCACCCCATGGCATAACAAAGATTCCCAACTTGTTAATATCGAAATCTGGATAGTCTGCTAATATTTCATTTCTCCAAGCAGATTCTGCTATAAACATAGCAGCCTTTTCTGTTGCTATTGCTTCCTTAGCATTTTCAACAGAGTTGCTTAGATAGTCATTACCGAAGTATCCTAATTCAGCACATTCCTTAAGCTGCTGGATTATAGTTAATAGCTCAGGTATATCATCTAGATCCATTTCATTAGCATTCAACTTCTTATATAAATCCTGATGGTTCTGCTGATATAAACCACCAGACTCAAACAATGGAAGAACCTGATGCCATCCATTAGTCGTTGCTTCATATACTGGTGTTGTTCCAGCATCTAATATTGTTTGACATACATTTTTAAATTCTTCATAGTTAGTAGGTATCTCTAAATTAAGATTTTCAAAAATCTCTTTATTATATACGTA
>DUNS01000036.1 GCA_012839235.1 Clostridiales bacterium | reverse complement strand
GATAGAAGAGGACGATTGGGTACGCAAAGAGCGGCAAGGACAATCTCTGTATAACCTTTATAGTACAGAAAATGGTGAGTTTGTGGCTGGTATTTCAAGTAGCCAAAAGGACGGCGAAAGACTTCTTTTTATTTCCTTTCCACCCTTTTATTTTACTAACCCTATCTCGGTGAAAGAGTATGAAAACGCTATTGCATTTGCAACCCTTTTGTATGGTGGTTTTCAAGATCAGCAGCAGGTTTATAAAAAGTTTACCAGGGAATATGACAGGAAAAACACGGAAAAGAAACAGTATGAAGCTTCAAGTAGAAGTTTAACTCCTACCCGTGAGGGTGAATCTCGTTGGGAAAGAAAGATTGGAGCTACCACCTGCCAGATAACCTTAGAACAGCCCACCCTTAGTGAACCTGAAGAATATTTGAAGGTTATTATGTTCGTCAGTGATTGGGATACGTTTTATTCAGAATAAATGGTTGAGGGCTGTTGCAACAGCCCACTTTCTAGAGGAGGATAAAATTAAAAACTCTAAATTGTAATTATGAAACATTAAATCCTACTATTGTTTCAAGTGATAATTGCTATATTGTTGATGAAAGTGGGAAAAGCTATGTGGATTTCGAATCAGGTGTCTGGTGCACTTCCTTAGGGCATAATAACAGGCATGTAAATGAAGCCATAATCAAGCAAATGAATATCATAAGTCATGCAGGATATAGATATTCAAACAAGATAGTTGATGAAGCGGTTGAAAAAGTTCTTAACTTATTTGGCTACATAGATGGGAAATGCGTTTTTTTAAGCTCCGGCAGTGAGGCTGTTGAATTTGCAGTTCAAGCAGTAAAAAAAATAATGAATAAGCCTTATTTCCTTTGCTTAAATGGTTATTTTTTATCCTCATATGGTTTATCCGCAGCTAGAAATAAAGAAGAATGGATTTCACTTGATTTAACGGATTACAAAGGAGACCCTTCATCTTTTTTAAAAAATATACCTTTTGACAAAATAGGAGCTTTCATTTTTGAGCCGGGCAATGCATCTGGTACTGTTAAACTACCACCAGAAGATCTCGTTAAGATGATAGAAGTAAAAATACGAGAGAATAATGGATTTATTGTAGTTGATGAAGTCACTACAGGAGTTGGCAGGACGGGAAAATCGTTTGGCTATGAGTATTATGATATCTCTCCCGATATTGTTGCCTTTGGTAAAGGGATTGGCAACGGATACCCTGTAAGTGTTATTGCCTTATCTAAGCAAGTAGCACTTTTAATTGAAAAATCCGGCTTAAAGTATGCTCAATCGCACCAAAATGACCCCTTAGGCTGTGCTGTGGTAAAAGAGGTTATTTCAATAATAGAACATAACAACTACATACAAAGAGCATCAGAAATTGGCTTGGTGCTTGAACATGAACTTAATCTTTTATTAGAAAAGTATAAATGTATCAAGGAGGTTCGTGGAAGAGGGCTGATGTTTGTTATTGAGTTTATTCAGTATAATGATTTCCCCTTAGAAAAAATTCACAGAGATCTTTTTGATGCTGGATTTATTACCGGACTAAGTATTCCTGCAAATCTACTGAGGTTTTATCCTCCTCTGACTATTGAAAGAGAACAAATAAAAGGACTAGTGAATGCTTTATCTAATATCCTATCAAAATATTAATGTTTCATCGAAGCCTTATGACTATATTGTTAAAAGTTGCAATGTTGATGATTTTATCGATATGTTACTTAAATTTTTCAAGAGTGGATAATTCATTAATATTGTGATAAACTTTAGATAAGTAAAGGAGGTGGCAAGTCATGAATTACAGGATTACAAATGAATTAGTTGAAGGATTAAGAGACATTTTTAATGACAGATTGATAAGTATCATTCTGTATGGCTCTGTCGCAAGGGGAACTGATACCGTTGATTCCGATGTTGATATTGCCATCATAATAAAAGATGCAAAAGACCAATCCCTGCAAGATAAATTGATTGATTTTACTTTAGACATGGATTTAAAATATGACAAAGTTTTTTCTGTTATTGATATTGATTATAATGAATATACAAAATGGGAGGATGTGCTTCCTTTCTATAAGAATGTAAAAAAGGATGGTGTAGTTCTATGGGAGGCAGTGTAAAGGAATTATCAGCTTACCGATATGCAAAAGCGCTGGAAGATATAACTGCTTCAGAGGTAATGTTGAAGGAATCACTTTATAAAGTATCTATTAACCGCTCCTATTATGCGATTTTTCATGCCATGCGTGCGATTACTGCCTTATCTGGGTATGATTCTTCTAAACATTCTGGTATCATAGCATATTTTAATCAAAACATTGTAAAAGCTGGGGACTTTGATAAAGAAGCGTCTAAAATTGTAAAGAAGGCTTCTTTCTTAAGAGAGAAATCAGATTATCAGGATTTCTATATTGCATCAAAGCAAGAAGCAGAAGAACAATTGAAAGATGCAAAAAAATTTCTTGCTAAAGTTGATGAATATTTGAGGAAAAATAACATTTTATGATTATAATTTATAATTATTACGGACTATGAATAATAACGAAATATATAAATGTTTCATTGAAGCCGTAAGACCTGAGTGTATAGCTTCTGTAAGCTCCCCGATTATATCGGGGAGCTTTTGTTGTTATGTTGATATATAATTGGTATGGACACTAAAAGTCTAAAAGTGTACAATAAGTGTACTTTAAAGTTTGCAGGCTAATGTGAATAAAATTCACACAGAAGAGAGGCATGGATATTGAAATGACATATGAAGAAGCAAGAAATTTTATAAATGATTCTAATAAATATGGTATTGTGCCAGGATTAGAGACCATAGAAGAGTTATTAGGTCGTCTAGGAAACCCTCAGGAGAAGCTTAAGATAATCCATGTGGCAGGAAGCAACGGTAAAGGTTCTACCTGTGCATTTTTAAACTCTATTCTAATTGAAGCAGGATATAAGGTAGGAAGATATTCATCCCCATCAGTATTTACCTATAGAGAGATTATACAGATTGGCTATAAAGGTCTTTCTGATATGGTCTATATAACAGAAGAAGGTGTATGTGAGGCGATAGAAAAGATCATGCCTCTATGTAAAGAGATGATGGAAGATGGCTATTCTCATCCTACAGCCTTTGAGATAGAAACAGCTATGGCTTTCTTATACCTTTCTGAGCAAAATGTGGATTTTGCCATTATTGAAGTGGGCATGGGTGGAAGACTTGATGCTACTAATGTTATCAAGCAACCTATATGCACTGTGATTACATCAATTAGTATGGATCATATGCAGTATCTAGGAAGTAGCCTGAAGGAAATTACATTTGAAAAGGCTGGTATAATAAAGAATAATATAGCTCTAGTAACAGGCAAGCAAGATCCTGATGTTGAAGAGGTTTTAAAGGATATTAGTAGAGAAAAGAATGCTAAGTATTATATGGTTGACTCTAATAAGGTGAGAAATGTTATATATACTCCTGAGAAAACAAGATTCACAATAGAAGATGAAGAATATAGTATAAGTTTATTAGGAGAATATCAGATATATAATGGTCTGCTTGCTATGACAGCAGCTAAGGTAATAGATAAGCTAGGATATCCAATCAGTGGAGAGTCAATTAGCAGAGGCCTTGATAAGACAAGATGGAGTGGTCGTTTTGAGATTATTTCTAGAAAACCTTATTTTATTATTGATGGTGCACATAATGAGGATGCAGCTATAGGATTGGTTAAATCCATTAAGCAATACTTTACAAATCAAAGAATTATCTATATTATAGGTGTATTAGCAGATAAAGATGTAAACAGTATTCTTAAGATAACAGCTCCTCTAGCAGAGGTGATTATAGCTTTAACTCCAGATAATAAAAGAGCTTTAAAATCAAGTGACTTGGCTAAGATGGCCCTTTCATATGGTAAGAAGGTTATAGATGCTGGTACAGTGGATATGGCGGTTAAGAGAGCATATGAGGAAGCCAAAGAGGATGATGTGATTATAGCCTTTGGATCCTTGTCATATCTGGGAGAACTAAAAGAAACTGCAGAGGATATAAAAAGGGAGATAGACATATGATAGACGAGACTAAAGTAGAACAAGCTATTAAATTGCTACTAGAAGCAATAGGAGAAGATACTAGCCGAGAGGGTTTACTTGATACACCTAAGAGAATAAGCGAGATGGCCTATGAAGTTTTTGGAGGCCTTGGTAAGGATGCATCTGAGCATCTAAGTGTAACATTTGAAGCAGATAGCAAAGGAATTGTACTTGAAAAGGATATAACTTTTTATTCATTATGTGAACATCATCTAGTACCTTTCTTTGGTAAAGCCCATATAGCTTATGTTCCTGATGGAAGAGTAGTAGGTCTTAGTAAGTTGGCAAGAACTGTAGAAACCTATGCTAGACGCCCACAGATACAAGAGCAATTAACTAATCAAGTTGCTGATGCAATCATGAAATACCTAAAGCCAAAGGGTGTTATGGTAATGATAGAAGCAGAACACCTGTGTATGTCTATGCGAGGGGTGAACAAACCAGGAACGAAGACAGTAACGGTCATTACCAGAGGTGTATTTGATGAGGATCAAAATCTTCAATCTAGCTTTTATAATATGCTAAAGTAGAGAAAGATCATAAGCTTGCGGATAAGAAGCTGGACTAATCTGCTTATTCTTGGATAGAGGAGTGGACATGATGGATAGAGTAATGAGAATTGGTAAAAGGGATTTTGCAATTGGGGAACATACTTATATAATGGGTATTCTTAATGTAACACCTGATTCATTTTCCGATGGTGGTAGGCATAATCGCCTTGAAGAAGCGATTATTCATGTTGAGAGAATGATTAATGAAGGGGCAGATATTATTGATATTGGTGGGGAATCAACAAGACCAGGTTATACTTTTGTTTCTGATGAAGAAGAGATAGATCGAGTTGTTCCAGTTATAGAAGAAATTCGAAAGAGATGGGATATTCCAATATCAGTTGATACCTATAAGAGCAAGGTGGCTAAGGCTGCTTGTACAGCCGGAGCAGACCTGATTAATGATATATGGGGATTACAGTATGATAAGGATATGGCAGCAGTTGTTAAGGATATGGATCTAGCAGTCTGCCTTATGCATAATCGAGAAAATCTGGATTATCAAGATTTTCACCAAGATTTTCTACAGGATATGAGTAAGATAATAGATACGGCCAAGGAGGCTGGTATTTCAGATGATAAGATTATAATTGACCCTGGAATTGGATTTGCTAAGACTCTAGATATGAATCTTTACCTTATGAATAATCTGGAGATACTCCATCAGTTTGGCTATCCTATTCTTCTGGGAACATCAAGGAAATCAATGATTGGTAAAACCCTTGACCTTCCTGTGGATCAAAGGCTAGAAGGAACCTTAGCAACAACTGTTATGGGTGTTATGAAGGGCTCGCACCTTGTAAGAGTCCATGATGTATTAGCTAACCGCAGAGCAATACAGATGACTGAGGCAATACTACAGAAAGGAAAACATTGAAATGGAACAAGACATTATAAAAATATCAAATCTTGAGGTCTTTGCCTACCATGGTGTATTAAAAGAAGAAAACTCATTGGGACAGAAATTCATTATATCTGCTGAATTATTTACTGATATTTCAGAAGCAGCAAAGGATGATGATATAAGTAAATCTATAAATTATGCTTCTGTGTGTAAGGCTATTGAGAAGTTCTTGAAAGAGAATACATTTAAACTAATAGAGACAACTGCAGATAAGCTTGCTACATATCTACTTAAAAAATATGATAGATTGGATAGAATTAAGCTTGAGATAAAAAAGCCTTGGGCTCCTATTCATATGTCTCTGGATACAGTATCTGTTCAAGTAGAAAGAGGATGGCATAAGGTATATCTTGGGATTGGTTCAAATCTTGGTGATAAGGAAGCTAATCTTACAGAAGCAATTAAGCTACTTAATGAAGATGAAGACTGTGACGTTATTAAAGTTTCTTCATTGCTCACAACAGAACCAGTTGGTGGTGTTGAGCAGGATGATTTTCTAAATGGAGCATTGCTTCTTAGAACATTAAAAACTCCATCAGAATTATTAGAGCTTATAGGAAAGATTGAAAAGGAATTGAAAAGGGAGAGAATAGTTCATTGGGGACCGAGAACCATAGACTTAGATATTCTTTTCTTTGACAATGATATTATCCAAACAAAAGAATTGACGATACCCCATAAGGAGATCGCCAATCGTTTATTTGTACTGAATCCTATGTGTGAGATTGCACCATGGTTAAGGCATCCAGTACTTGGTGATACCATGATACAACTACGTAATAAGTTATCAGAATAATGATTATGTATTAATTAGCTTGAACACTTAAATTAGGCGGATTAAAGGTACCAACCTTAGAGGTTCCTTCCGCCTCTACTACAAATGTAGTAGTATCTTCAAAATCCCTAAAGAATACATATGTCTCTGTTACGTGGATTTGCTTGTAATTGCCGCTTAATAAAGCTTCTGCTTCCATTGTTTCCAAATAAATTCGATTCATTCCATTACTCTTGGTATCATCAACTTGATAATAGAGGAACTTACCATTATTAGTTATATTAAAGGTTGCGCACCTTTTATTAACTACAATCTCTGGTTCACTTCCGTCAAATCTCATTCTGTATATTTTATAATCATCTTCAACATTCATGTAATATAGATAGCCATCATGGATAATAGGGTATAAAAAGCCACCTTCCAAAAAGGTTTGTCCGTTATAGCTTGATAGATCAAATTTATTAAGATTGTGATCCTTTGATAAACCAGCATAGTATAGTGCATTATCAATAATTATAGTTGGTATTACTGCCTCTTCTACTAAAAGTCTTTCATCCATTCCATCCGTTGTATTTTGATGAAGTAATAATCCTTTTTCCACATCATACTTTTGATAATAAAGGTGATTTCCCTTTAATGTAAGGTATGCACCGGGATTATAGGAAATGGACTTGATATTAGAACCATTCTGATGAATTCTATATATACCAGTATTATTGTATAATAGAATATTCTTATAGCTGCCTTGTCTAGTATTATTAGCTCTGACATAATATATATAATTCTCGTCTACATTAATATATACTGCTTTATCATCATGAATTTTTTTGAAATCCATTAGATTATAGTCAGTTACATATAGACATCCATCGTCATTACTATTACTAAAGTATATATTACCGTCTTGCTCACTAAAAAGACCACCATTATAGATATTACCTGTTGTATTACCTACTTCATTATCGTCATTTTGAAATGTCCGGTCATGTGTATATAAATAAATACCGCCTAGGACGATAATAGTAGTTACTACAAGAAATACTAACAACTTTTTCAAACCTTTTATCATAAGCTACCTCCATGTAATATCTTATCCTATAGCAATTATATCCTTATAGATTAAAATATGCAATGATAGGTTTCTATCATAGTTACAATTAAGCCTAACAATAAATTGTTAAGACCAGGATAAATATATGACGATTGCATACTTTCCTTCCTTCAAGTATAATTAGACAAATTGGATTAATGGGAAGCATATATAAATATTTCGATTATGTAGTTTAGGATTCATACATTAAGATTAGAAGATGGAATGGAGGAGATTAAATGGTTGACCTTATGGAAAGCAGGAAGAAATTAGATGAAGTGGACAAGAAGCTTCTAGAGCTTTTTGAATATAGAATGGAAATATCTAAGGATGTAGCAGAATATAAAAGAAGTGTAGGGAAGCCGGTATATGACCCTGATAGAGAGAATGAGAAATTAGAAACCTTAAGGAAACAAGTTCAAAATGAGGATAATAAAAAGGCGGTAGTTGATCTATTCTCACAGATAATGTTTTTAAGCCGTAGACTTCAATATTCTCTTATTGATACTTCTGATAATTTTGGCTACTTTGAAGTTGATGGACTTGCTTCTGACAAAGATACGAGAATAGCTTACTTTGGACAGGAGGGTTCTTATACTGAACAGGCGATGTTAGAGTACTTTCATGGAGAGGGAGAAGGAATCCCCATGGGAACATTTGAAGATGTTATGGAGGCAGTTAATGAGGGCAGGGCTGATTATGGTGTTCTACCCATAGAGAATTCTTCCACCGGATCCTTATCTGACATTTATGATTTATTGGCAGAATACAATAATACAATAATTGGGGAGCATGTAGTTAAAGTCGAACATTGCCTGTGGGGACTTCCAGGGGCAAAGCTTTCTGATATTAAAAAGGTCTATTCACATCGGCAAGGTTTACTTCAGTGTTCTGAATTTTTAAAGAAACATCCTGAAATCCATCTATTTGATGGAGGAAGTACCGCTGGAAGTGCAAAAAAGATAATAGAAGAAGGAGATAAGACCCAGGGGGCAATAGCAAGTAGAAAGGCTGGAGAGAATTATGGCTTGGAATTGATTAAATCCTCAATTAACAATGAGAAGGATAATTCAACCAGATTTATTATCATATCAAAGAAAAAGCTATATCAGAAAGGGGCTAATCATATAAGCTTATGCTTCGCCTTACCTCATAGAAGTGGTTCCTTATACCATATGTTATCCCATCTTATTTATAATAATATTAATATGACTAATATAGAATCCAGACCAATCCCAGGTAAAGTGTTTGAATACCGTTTCTTTGTAGATATAGAGGGGTCAATTAATCAACCAATAATACGAAATGCTTTATATAGTATTAAGGAAGAAGCCATTGATTTGAAGATACTTGGAAACTATATCTTAGTAAGATAAGAATTAATATTTCATATTTTCTTCAATTTCTAATCACAAAGTGAACATAAATTCTTGGTAAACTAATAACAGATTAAGAAATTACATGTGTTTATATAGTCGGATTTAAAGGTTAATACTACAGAAATAGAAGGGAGAATAATATGAATAACGAGATTTATAATGAAAATAATAAAGAAATTAATAGCAATAGCTCTAACAATAATAATTATCAAAGCAGTCAATATCGCTATAGTCAGAATGAAATAAAGCAAGATTACCAATATACAAATCAATATCCATGGAATAATCAACCATATAATTATTATATAGATATTAATAGTGGGGCTTCTCATAAAAAACCCAAGAGGAAATATAGATTTCTTAAGGCCCTAGGCTTTACAGCAGCAGCTTTACTATTTGGAGTCTTGGTTGGCGCTGGGGTTCATGGATATAATTATCTAACAAGACCTGACGATACCATTCTTGTTGAAGATGACCCACAAGCTAATGTTATAGATATTGTAGAGACAGATGGTACAGGAGACATTTCAACATTACCTACTAAACTCTCTAAGGATGAAGTAGTAACAGATGTGTCTGATGTTGTAGATAATGTGATGCCATCAATCGTAGCTATTAATTCATCAGGGGTATATACTGAATATGATTTTTTTGGTAGAAAGTTCAACCAACCTATAGAAGGTAGTGGCTCCGGTATTATTATTGGCCAAAATGGTTCGGAAATACTTATTGTTACAAATAACCATGTTATTGAAGGATCTACTCGGGTAGAAATTGTATTCTCTGATGATACCACTGCAGATGCCGCGGTTAAAGGGGCAGAAGCTAAATCAGATCTAGCGGTATTATCAGTTGAATTAGATGATCTGACTGAAGAGACTCGCAATACTATAAGAGTAGCAACCATTGGCAATTCAGATGAAGTAAAGCCAGGTCAGATGGCTATTGCAATTGGCAATGCTCTAGGCTACGGACAATCTGTTACAGTTGGATATATAAGCGCTGTTGAAAGAGAGGTCAATATAGAGAATGTTAATATGGCTCTTATTCAAACTGACGCTGCAATTAATCCTGGTAATAGTGGTGGGGCCTTGATGAATATCTATGGAGAAGTAATAGGAATTAATTCTGTTAAATATGCTTCTAAGGCTGTGGAAGGAATGGGATATGCAATACCCATAACTGACGCTTTACCCATGATTAATGAACTTATTAATAGGGAAGAAGTTAAGGCTGGTGAACAAGGATTTTTAGGAGTATATTTGGATTCTTCTATCGATGTAAATGAATTATATGCTGAACGTTTCAATATGCCTATGGGTGTATATATTAACGATATAGTACCTGATTCTCCGGCTGAAAAGGCTGGACTAAAGCAAGGTCATATTATCACAGGTATTGATAGTCAGAAGATAGAGACAATGGAAGAATTACTTAATATCTTGTCATATCGTAGAGCGGGAGATGAGATTAAGCTTGTAATAAGTGAGTTAGAGAATGGTGCATATGCTGAAAAAACATTAGAAATAACCCTGGGTAAAAGGTAATTATAAAAGATAAAAATCATATAGATAAGATAACCTCCTATAAGTGTTCTATAAAACACTTATAGGAGGTTATTTCATAGGTAATATAGTTAAAAAACTTGAGTTTAAGCCTCTGCTGCAGAAGGGTCACCTTCTGGAGTCTCTGAAGATAAGTTAATCTCATCTAAATCATCATCAAAGTCAAAGTCATCTTCATAGTCATCGAAATCATCATCAAAGTCATCCAAGTAGTCTGGGTTCATATAACGATATACTGCGTATGCAATACCTGCAACAGTAGCTACGGCTCCGATTATAGCAAGTATCATAACTAGGGTATTTTTCTTTTTCATCATAGGCTCTTTCTTATGAACAAGTTCACCAAGTTTCATTGCATTTAAAAGATCATCAAGTTTATTTCCCATAACAGCACTTCCTTTCATAATATTATACATTCTTAATTATTATACCGTAATTGTTTAAAAAAAATACTAATGATTAGTTCTTGATAGAATAAGTATATCATAAAGATGGAAGCTTTACTATATTTTATCAATTTTTAATATAATTCAGTAAAAATTAATCAACTTTGTTTAGCTTTGCAAATGTAGACAGTAGTTTCTTGGTACCATGACTAGGGAAGTCAACGGTTACTTCATAATCCTTACCGCCTTGTGTAATATTAGTTACAGTTCCGATGCCAAACTTAATATGGGCTACATTATCCCCTACACCATAATCTAATGTACCAATATTAGCACTACCAAAGTTCTTAGGCTCAGCTGTCAAATATGGTTTGTCAAATGAAAAGCTTTTATTCTTAAACTCCTCATTTTGAAAGGATCTTCTACCAGGGGTAAAGGTCTTAGGGCCAGAGCTGGTAATATTTAATAAATATCTAGGAATCTCCTGAATGAAACGGGATGGTCTGTTAAATTGTGTTTCCCCACGAAGCATTCTTTGCTTAGCAGCAGTTAGGGATAGAGCCTTCATAGCTCTAGTAATACCTACATAGCAGAGACGTCTTTCTTCTTCAATCTCTTCAAGAGGATTATCTCCATATAAGGACATATAGCTAGGGAATATTCCCTCCTCCATACCACAGATATATACATATGGAAACTCCAAGCCCTTAGCACTATGTAGGGTCATAAGAACTATGTTATCAGTTCCTTCCTCTAGATTATCAATATCAGCTACTAAAGATACTTCCTCTAGAAAGCCACTAAGAGTAGGATTTTCTTCAGCATTCTCTTCATAGGAAACCATCTTATTAACAAGTTCATCAATGTTACCAATTCTATCCAAAGCCTCCTCGGAGCCATCTTCTTCTAACTCTTTAAGGTAGCCGGTTCCATCTAGAATATCATCGATTAATTCGCTCAAGGAATAGTTATCACTGTTCAATCTGATTTTTAGTCCCTCAATCATACTGACAAATGGTGTGATTTTGGATGAAGTTCGTTCTAAACCCGGTATGTGTTCAGCTCTTGTAAGGGCCTCATAGAAACTAATATCATTACTAATAGCAAAGTTATTAACCTTATCTATAGTTGTTAGGCCAATACCCCTTCTAGGAACATTAATAATACGCTTTACAGAAAGACTATCAAGATTATTATCTATGGTTTTAAGATACGCTAAGATATCTTTGATTTCCTTCCTACTATAGAAATTTTGTCCCCCTACAATCTTATATGGAATGTTTCGAAGTATTAATTTCTCTTCAAAAAGTCGGGATTGTGCATTGGTCCTATATAGAATAGCAAAGTCATTAAATGTGGCTTCACCTTCATCTACCATACGTTTAATATCAGCCGTAATTGAATCTGCTTCCTCAAAATCTGTATCAAACTGAACAAAACGAACAGGATCTCCCTCTTCATTATCAGTCCAAAGAGATTTATCCTTTCTTCCTTTATTGTTACAGATTACTTCATTGGCTGCATTAAGGATATTCTTAGTAGAGCGATAGTTTTGTTCTAGTTTAATAACCTCAGTTCCAGGGAATGCCTTCTCAAAATTAAGTATATTCTGGATGTTGGCCCCGCGGAACTTGTATATTGATTGATCATCGTCACCAACAACACAAAGATTATATTCTCTCTTACCCAGCTCATTCACACCTGAGGCAAGAAGATGAATAAGATTAAACTGAGCAGTATTAGTATCCTGGTATTCATCAACCATTATATAGCGGAAGCGATTTTGAAAATATATAAGCGCCTCTTTATTTAATTGAAATAATTCAACTGTTTTTACAATCAAATCATCAAAATCCAGGGCATTACTTGATTTTAATCTTTTCTGATACTCTTTATAAGCCCTTGCGTATATATTCTGATTTCTATCTCCACTGGCACCTTTTTCGAAATCCTCTGGAGATATTAATTCGTCCTTGGCTTTAGAGATAACAGAAAGAATGGATTTCTCATTAGTCTTCTTAGTATCGATATTAAGATACTTGCATACCTCTCGCATAAGGGTTTTTGAATCATCTGAATCATATATGGTAAAGCCACGAGAGTAGCCTATTGTGTCAATGTATCGTCTTAAAATGCGAACACAGGTAGAGTGAAATGTACTAACCCATATACTCTCTGAGCCATAGCCAACTAGGTTATCAACCCTTTCCCTCATCTCTCTAGCAGCTTTATTGGTAAAGGTGATTGCTAGGATATTCCAAGGATTAACATCTCGCTCTTCAATAAGATAAGCGATTCGTTGTGTAAGAACTCTTGTTTTACCAGAGCCTGCCCCAGCCAGTATAAGTAAGGGACCCTTATCATGGAGGACCGCTCTTTTTTGCTCTGGATTTAGTGTATCAGAAATATTCATAAATATATCAGCCTTTCTAAGAACAGGACTGTTCTAAGTTATTTTGTTAGGGAAATTAAAGATCTGCAGATTAGAAATTATTCACGTTGCACTTATCCATCCTATCTACAGTCTTTCTTCAAGCAAGCCCACGAAAGCCTCTAGCTAGTATGGACTAATCTTTTGCAGATTAGGAACTCGATATCTGTCGATATCTCGTTCACGTTGCACTTATCCATCCTATCTACAGTCTTTCTTCAAGCAAGCTTGAGAAAGCCTCTAGCTAGTATGGACTAATCTGCTTATTCGTGCATATTATAGCATGGGGAGGCAGTGCTTTCAAGTCTGCAGAATTGTTACATATATAGGAAAACATCTCTTTATTTTATCTTTGACATCTAGTTATGGATACTATATAATTGGCTTTGAGGTGATAGTATTGGATAAAGCAAAAGAAGAATACATTAGAGGTCTAATTAATGGACTTAAGGATGTAAGATATATTAAACCTGAGGATATTCCCAATATTGATTTATATATGGATCAAGTTACTACATTTATGGACGAGCACCTTAAGTCATCCAAGCGTTATAGTGAAGATAAGCTATTAACCAAGACGATGATTAATAATTATACGAAAAATGAACTTTTACCACCTCCTAACAAAAAGAAATATTCCAAGGAACATATGTATCTTTTAATATTTATTTATTATTTTAAGAACATATTGTCTATTAACGATATTCAAAGTATTTTCAACCCCCTTACAGAACGCTTCTATGGCAAGAATTCCGATATTGGGTTAGAGGATATATATAAAGAGATTTTTCGTCTACAGGAGGAGCAGACTGAAGCCTTAACGAAGGATATGATTAGAAAGATAACCAAAGCAAAGGAATCATTTGCAGATATAGAGGATGAGGATGATCGTAACTTCCTAAGCTCATTCGCTTTTATTTCTATACTTTGTTTTGATGTATACATGAGAAAGCACATGATAGAAAAGATAATAGATCAGTCAATAATGGTAGATAAGAAGAAAGAAAATGGGACAGAAAGTAAGGATAATAGCTCCACGTCTAAGTAGAGCAGTGACTAATGATAAATAATAAAAATATAAAAGGGATGTAAAAGAATAGGCAATATTCTTTTACATCCCACTTTTAATATATGGAACTATGCCTTTTTAAAATCATCCCCAAGACGGGAAAAAACCATGTCATATCCATCATTGCCATAGTTTAATGAACGATTTACTCGGCTAATTGTTGCTGTTGATGCACCTGTTTTTTCAGCTATCTCAAGGTAAGTTTTTTGACTACGAAGCATTTTAGCAACTTCAAACCTTTGAGATAAGGAAAGCAGTTCATTCACAGTACAAATATCCTCAAAAAAAGTATAGCATTCTTCAGAATCCTTCAAACTTAATATAGCCTGAAATAAATGATCAACAGCAGGTGTTCTGATGTTTTTACTCATTGTTAGGACCCCATCCTTTCATCCAGTTGTGCAATGAATTATTCACGCGATATAATTTTAACACTCTATAGTATTGAAGTAAAGCCCTTTAGTGAAAATAGTAACAGAAACAATATACAGAGCTATTTGCAAAATTATTGTATTGACATTCCCCTAAGCTAATATTATTATGAATTAGGTATGGATTTATTATAGATGGTTATTTATTATATCAAGATATAAAGTATTAATTTTAAGTGTTTTATAGGAAGGTATGGTTAATATATG
>DUNS01000035.1 GCA_012839235.1 Clostridiales bacterium | reverse complement strand
CGGAGCTTGAATCCCGAATTAAAAGTAGAATATAAAAAGTAATCCATAAGATCAGGTACAACTGCTTCTGCCCCTCCTTCTTCTAATATACTTACAATATCATCATTGGCTGTTGGATGATATTTGATTAAGATTTCTCCAACAATACCAACCCTAGGCTTATTAATGGATTTTAGTTCTAGTCGATCAAAGTCCCTTACAATACCTCTGATAGTTTTCTTATATGCTCTGGAACTTCCTTTCCTAATCGTTGATTTGGCAGCTTCATCCCATTTCTCATATAATAACTGGGCAGACCCGGCAAATCTTTCATAGGGCCTGGTTCTGTTAAGTACCTTCATTAGTAAATCTCCTATTACGATTGCCATTATGCACCTATTGATAAGTCCTAATGACAGCTTAAAGCCAGGCTGTTTTTCCAAACCAACAGTATTTAAAGATATTATTGGTACCTGACCAAATCCAGCTTGGGATAAGCCAAGCTTTAGGAATGCAATATAATTAGTAGCCCTGCATCCTCCTCCACTTTGAGTTATGATTACAGCTGTATGGTCCACATCATATTCACCGGATTTTAGAGCCTTGACTAATTGCCCAATCATAACGATCGCTGGATAACAAGCATCATTATTAACATATTTTAATCCTTCATCTACCGCAAGCTTGTCCATAGCAGGAAGGACCTTTAGTAGATAGCCACAGCTTCTGGCTGCCTCTTGAACTAATTCAAAATGAATAGGTGCCATCTGAGGTGCAAGTATTGTATGGGTCTCCTTCATTTTCCTAGTGAATATAGGCCTTTGAACAAACCTTTCTTTAACCTGTGGGATAAGATTCTGATTTTCCCTCTCCTCCATGGCCGCCTTTAATGATCGTATACGTATCTTAGCGGCTCCTAGATTGTTGCCTTCGTCAATCTTTAGCATAGTATACATCTTTCCTGAGGAGGCAAGGATTTCAGCTATTTGATCTGTCGTCACTGCGTCAAGTCCACAGCCAAATGAGTTCAGCTGTATAAGCTCAAGGCAGTCTTCCTTAGCCACCAGGCTAGCCGCCCTGTACAATCTTGAGTTATAAGTCCATTGATCCACCACCCTTAAGGGATGAGTTAAGGGTTCAAGGTGGGATATACTATCCTCAGTTAGGACAGCAAGTCCATAGGATACTATCAGATCTGCAATTCCATGGTTAATTTCAGGATCAACATGATAGGGCTTTCCGCATAATACAATACCTTTGCGACCTTCTTTCTTAAGAAATGTTAAGATTTCTTCTCCCTTTTGCCTTATATCATTTTTATACTGTTTCCTTTCCTTACATGCTGCTTTTACTGCTTGTCTAGCTTCCTCTTCTGTTACTTGGTAGTCTGCAAATTCCTCTACAATCCTCTCTATTAAGGCCTTTGCATTATCCATAGATAAAAATGGTGATATTATATGGATATTCTTTTCATTTAATTCATCAATATTATTCCTGATAACTTCGGCATAAGAAATTACAATTGGACAATTATAATTATTATCTGCTTCCTTGTACTCCTTTTTTTCATATACAACACAGGGATAAAATATGGTAGTTATACCACTCTTAATAAGATTTATGACATGTCCATGACAAAGTTTAGCTGGATAGCAAGCAGATTCTGAGGGAATCGTCTCTAGTCCACTTTTGTAAAGCTTTTTACTAGAGGGAGGAGAAAGAATAACCCTAAATCCTAGATTGGTCAAAAGTGTAAACCAGAAGGGGTAGTTGTCAAACTGGTTTAAGACTCTTGGGATTCCAATCACCCCTCTTTTTGCCTCTTCAGGCTTTAACGGAGTATAAGCAAATGTTCTTCTATATTTGTACTCATATAGATTAGGTATCCTCTCCCTACTTTTTCTTTCCAGTCCCAAGCCCCCTTCGCAGCGATTACCTGAGACATAGGATTCGCCATTGGAAAATTGACTTATGGTCATCAAACATTGGTTCCCACATCTACCACAGCGACGATTAGAAGCTTCCATGGTAAAATCACTTAATTGCTCCTTAGCTAATAGACTTGTCACTTCCCCCACTTTATACTTCTCCTTAGCAATAAGGGCAGCACCATAGGCTCCCATAAGTCCAGCAATCTCTGGTCTGATAACTTCTCTTCCCGATACCAGCTCGAAGCTTCGTAGGACAGCTTCATTATAAAATGTGCCCCCTTGGACTACTATATTTTGACCTAGGTCATTGGCATCTCGAAACTTAATAACCTTAAATAAAGCATTCTTAATTACTGAATAGGATAGCCCTGCTGACAGATCTGACAGCCTTGCACCTTCCTTTTGGGCTTGCTTCACTTTTGAATTCATAAACACGGTACATTTTGTACCTAGATCAACAGGAGCTTTTGAGAATAAAGCTTCCTTAGCAAAATCCTCAACAGACATATTTAATGAAGCTGCAAATCCTTCAATAAATGATCCACAGCCAGAGGAACAGGCTTCATTTAAAAGGACACTATTAATGGTCCCATTTTTAATTGTCATACACTTCATATCCTGTCCACCAATATCAAGGATAAAGTCCACCTGAGGCATAAAGAATTTTGCTGCTTTATAATGGGCTACTGTCTCAATCTCGCCTATATCTATATGAAAAGCTGCCTTCATCAACGCTTCCCCATAACCTGTAACTGCACATTTAGAAATAGTAGCTCCACTAGGTAGCCTTTCATAAAGGTCATTTAATATATTAACCACCTTTTTAAGCGGATTTCCTTCATTACCTCCATAATAAGAATAAAGTAGCTCCCCTTCTTCACCCATAAGAACCACCTTGGTTGTGGTAGAGCCTGCATCTATTCCTAGAAATGTTCTCCCCTGGTAAGTTGAGAGCTCCTTTCTTTGAACCAAGGACCTATTATGACGTTTCTTAAATTCCTCATATTCTTTGGGATCCCGAAAGAGAGGAGGAAGGTGATTGACTGCATCATCCTTGTAATTCTTAATTCCTTCTATCTCTTTTACCAATTTCTCCATGGATATAACTCTTTCCTTGGAAGAGGATAGAGCTGCCCCTATTGCAGGAAACAGCTGTGACTGCTCTGGAGCTATGATCTGTTCCTTAGAAAGATTTAGGCTTTCAGCAAATCGTTTCTTAAGCTCTGGTAGAAAATATAAAGGGCCACCAAGAAAGGCTACCTTGCCTCTTATGGGTTTACCACAAGCAAGACCTCCTATTGTCTGATTAACTACAGCCTGAAGAATGGAAGCAGCTATATCCTCTTTAGCAGCTCCATCATTAATTAAGGGCTGAATATCGGTTTTTGCAAAAACCCCACACCTGGATGCAATTGGATAGATTGTCTTATGATTTTTTGCATATTCATTAAGACCATAGGCATCTGTATCTAGAAGTACAGCCATCTGATCTATAAATGCACCTGTTCCACCGGCGCAACTACTATTCATCCTTTGTTCTATCCCATCTCTAAAGTAAGTGATCTTAGCATCCTCTCCCCCAAGCTCTATGGCCACATCAGTCTCTGGGATATATGTTTCTACTGCTTTAGAGCAGGCGATTACCTCTTGAACAAAGCCAAGCCTTAACCAATTGGATATAGAAAGTCCCCCAGATCCAGTGATACATGTCTGTAGCCAAATATCACCTAGCTCCTTATAGGCCTTTCCAATTAAATCAATTAATGTTCCCTTACTATCAGATAAATGTCTTTGATATCTATGATATATTAATTTGTTTTTCTCATCCAAAACCACCATCTTTACAGTGGTCGATCCAATATCAATTCCAACTTTGTACTTATTCATACTAATACCATTGTCCTTCTGCCAAATTATCATGTATTACCACTTTTAGTAATTCTTTCATTACCTATGTATTATGTACAAAATTTTTGGAATCATGCATGTGGACGTGACAAGGGTGCGTGACAAGGGGACGGGGGTGTTGTGACAAGGGGACGGGGGTGT
>DUNS01000305.1 GCA_012839235.1 Clostridiales bacterium | reverse complement strand
TGTATTATATATGGTATTTACCGGATAATCTGCTTTGGGTGGAAAGATTTCAAAAGATATCATAGGGTTTCTGGTTGAAAACTTATCAATTATTTTCATTTTTATAAACATTCCTTTCATCCGTGTGAACGAACTTCAAACCATCCTTCTAACACTTCATTGCATTAAAGTATATATCTACTTGCATCATATTGTCAACGATTAAAAGTCATATTATGTTGGGGTCCATATTAATTAGTATATTGGGAAATTGACTTAGATTTCTAATGTATATATAATATCTTTAATGAGTAGAAATATGAAAAAAGGGGTGAAGGATATGGCATTCGATTTTAAAAAAGAATATAAAGACTTCTATAATCCACCAGCAAAGCCTGGAATATTACAAATACCTAATATGAAGTTCCTTGCTGTAAGGGGGAGTGGTGATCCTAATGAAGAAGGTGGAGAGTACCAACAATCAATAACCTTATTATATGGGGTTGCTTATACATTAAGAATGAGTCATAAAGGGGACAGAAAAATAGAAGGATACTTTGAGTATGTTGTTCCACCTCTTGAAGGATTCTGGTGGCAGGAGAATTTACATGGAGTAGATTATTCTAAGAAGGATAGCTTCCAGTGGATTTCACTAACTAGACTTCCTGATTTCATATCAGCAGAGGATGTTGCCTGGGCTAAAGAAGCTGCATCTAAGAAAAAAAAGATTGATTATTCAAAGGTTAAATACTTTGAATATGAGGAAGGGCTTGTTGTTCAATGTATGCATATAGGACCTTATGATGAAGAACCTAAAACAGTTAAGTCAATGGAAGACTATGCTCTTGAGAATGGATATAGGCTTGATATTTCAGATAAACGATACCATCATGAAATATATATAAGTGATCCTCGAAAGATTGATGCAAAAAAACAAAAGACTATAATAAGACATCCGATAGCATAATATAATTCATATGTTAAAAAGATAAAACTGCATAAGAAATAAATGATTTAATATATTAGGAGACTTATTAAGATGAACTGATTTACTGAAAGGAATGTGAGATATTATGTCAAGGATGCCAGTTGTTTTTGTAGGACATGGTTCACCGATGAATGCTATTGAAGATAATGTTTATTCAAGAACTTGGAGAAGCATGGCTGAAAGGATACCAAAACCAGAAGCTATTATATCATTTTCCGCTCATTGGTTTACAAAAGGTACCAAGATTATGAATGAGGAAAATCCTAAAACTATTTATGATATGTATGGATTTCCAGAAGAACTATATGAAATTGTATATAATTCTCCTGGTTCACCAAGTCTGGCTAAGATATCTAAGGAATTGATATCAAAGGATTCGGAATATGATAATTCTTGGGGAATTGATCATGGAACATGGTCAGTATTAGTTCATATGTATCCAGACAAAGATATACCTTTATTTCAGATTAGTATAGATGCTTATGCCCCTCCAGAAGTCCATTATAAAATAGGAAGGGAAGTAAGTTCTTTAAGGGACGAAGGGGTCCTTATATTCGGAACAGGTAATATAGTTCACAATTTAAGAATGATTAATTGGGATATGGGTAATAAGGGCTTTGATTGGGCATATGAATTTGATGACTTTGTACATGACAATATTATGAATAAGAAACATGATAATATCCTGAAGTATAAGGAATTAAGCGATGCTGCAAGGTATGCAGTACCAACGACAGATCATTTTTACCCATTGTTATATACTCTTGGAGCTTCACATGATGAGGATAAGGTTAGTGTTTATAATAAATCCTGCGAACTGGGTTCTTTAACAATGACAAGCTATATCTGGGAGTAAGATATAGCTGTGGAGGAGTTTAATGGCACTAGAGCCTTGTGAAGTTTCTGGATTATTAATTAATTCTGGTTTGACACTATCTATATAGTCGGATAATATATATAATACGACCTTATGTACAGGTCAAGAGTCTAAAATGATAATAAAATAACTTATGATGGAGATGGGTAGATGAAACAAAGGACTAGTATAACCCAAGGAAGTATATTAAAGGCATTGTTTAGGCTAGCCATTCCAATTATGGGGACAAGCTTTGTTCAAATGGCTTATAACCTAGTAGATATGATCTGGGTTGGGAAGTTAGGAACAGAAGCTGTAGCGGCAGTTGGAACAGCAGGATTTTTTACCTGGCTTGCCGGCGCATTTATCCTTGTACCAAAGATTGGAGCAGAGGTTGGAGTGGCTCAATCTACTGGTCAAGGGGATATGAATGAAGTAAAGAAATATATAAAGCATAGTATCCAGATGGTCATATGCCTTGCTTTTGTATATGGATTAATAATGATTGTTTTTCGAAAAGGTCTTATAGGCTTTTTTAATTTAGGTGATGAAGAGATTGTTCAAGGTGCTATAAGCTACTTGGTTATTGTATCTATAGGTTTTGTGTTCTATTTTATAAATCCTGTCTTTACGGCAATATTTAATGGATATGGAGATAGTAAAACTCCCTTCATTATTAATTCCATTGGACTTATAACTAATTTGATATTAGATCCCTTATTGATATTTGGAATTGGACCTTTTCCAAGATTAGGAGTAGAGGGAGCAGCCATAGCTACGGTCATAGCCCAAGCTGTTGCGACTTTTGTATTTATTATTAAGGCTAGAAAATCTTTAGACATATTTTCGGATATTCATTTATTCCAAAAACCAGACACAGAACATATTAGTAAGATTACTAAGCTTGGTTTACCAACAGCTATACAGAGTGGGCTTTTTTCTATTATTGCGATGGTAATAGCAAGAATTATTGCTGATTGGGGACCAACTCCTATAGCAGTGCAAAAAGTTGGATCCCAGATTGAGGCTGTATCTTGGATGACAGCAGGTGGATTTCAATCTGCTATGAGCACATTTATTGGACAAAATTATGGTGCAGGGAAATGGGAAAGAGTTAATAAGGGATATTATATAGGTATGGCAATAGTATCTGTCATAGGAGTGCTTGCAACTGCGCTGTTATTCTTTGGCGGAAGGGATTTATTTGCCATCTTTATACAAGAGGAAGAGGCCATACAATATGGAATTCAATATCTTAAGATATTATCCCTAGCACAGTTTTTCATGTGTCTTGAAATAACTACTGCAGGAGCATTTAATGGATTAGGAAAGACAGTTCCCCCATCCATAGTAGGTGTAGGCTTTAACCTTCTGAGAATTCCTGCTGCAATTATTCTATCTTCAACTAGTCTTGGGCTTAATGGAATCTGGTGGGCTATAAGCATTTCCAGTGTATTTAAAGGGATTGTATTAGTTGCATGGTATGTAATCTTACTAAAGAGGCAAGGCAAGAGACTTATGGTATAAAAACAGGTGGAGTTTATTGGTTGAAATAAGCGACCTCTAAACTCTATTTTTATGTATATATTTAAAGAGATGTTGAATGAAACGGTTTTCAAGTATATACTATACTTGATGTGAAAATGGCTGTAATTAATACACTTGATTTTTTACCTTAAGAGGAGATGAATATGAAGAAAACGGGACTAACGCTTATAGTTTTTACTCTAATGAATTTTGTAGTTAGTATGACGAGTTTGGTTTTTAATGGAATTCTTGACAAGGTGGCTATGTCCCTTAATATTACAGTGGCTAATACCGGTTTACTCAATACCATGTATTCATATGGAGCAGCATTAGGTGTTCCAATAATTCTAATTGTTTTTAGAAAGATAGAGCGGACTAAGATGCTAAAATCCACCCTATTTATTACAATTCTTAGTACTGTGGCACTTATATATTCTCAAGGCTTTGGACAATTGCTGATTGCTCGTCTTGTCATGGGTGTAACGGTCAATAGCTATTGGGTGCTGGCCATATCCACAGTGATGTCCCTTTCGGATAAAGATAAGCAGGGTCGAACCATGGCATTTCTTATTATGGGAGCCTCATTATCACTTGTTATAGGTGTACCATTAACCCGGGCTTTAACATCCTATTTTGATTGGCGTGTGGTCTTCTGGATACTTAATATTATAATGATTATATCCCTTGTATATTTTATGATATTTCTGCCTAATGGTAAGGATGAAGCCACTGAGCTAAATCTAAGAAATGAAATGAAGTATTTTAGGGATGGGAATACCCGAGTAGTCATAATATATACATTTATAATGTTTTTTGGATATATAGCTTTTTATACATATGTTACACCTTATATATTAGAGCTGTTTCCATCATTTGAATCATCCATGAGCCTGGTACTAGTTGCCCTAGGAGTTGCAAGCTTCGTAGGAAACTGGCTAGGAGGCCGTGCTTGTGATCGTATGGGTTACTCCAAATCCTTGACTATAGGGGCTGTTGCCCAGTTAACCATATCTATTATGTTAATTGTATTTCAACCCTATAAATGGCTAAGCCTAATATCTATTATTCTTTTGATAATGAGTTCTTGGTTTACAGGTGTACAAACTAATACCGGTATTGCACAAGTGACAGAGAATAAATCAAGCTTTATGATTAGTATTAACAGCTCAGCTTTTCAGCTAGGTAGCGCTATTGGTTCAAGCTTAGCTGCAATAGCTATTCCCATAAGTGGAATGAGAAGCATTGTATACATTACAATGATTTCATATGTGTTGATCACCGTGCTTCAAATAGTATCCAATAGAAAATATTCATAAGGTTGCTAAGTTTGTTTTTGACAGATAGAGGAGGACATACATGGTGAATAAGGGGAAGGCATTGCCTGTCAAATTAAGTTTGTTTTATATCTTTCAATACGCTGCATTGGCTAGTTTTACCCCATACTTGACCTATTACTTTCAACAAAAAGGATTGAGCTATACTCAGATAGGTATTTTACTTGCAATTAGTTCATTGGTAGGTGTATTCGCCCAACCAGCATGGGGAAGTATTACTGATAAATATCTCAATAATCGGGTTTCACTTATGGTTTCAATGTTGATTGCGGCCTTAGCTATGGTTCCTTTTATGTTGGCAGATGAGTTTTATGTTATCGCATTGTTTTTAATACTTCTATTATGCTTTCAAAGTCCGGTTATGCCCCTTGGCGATGCCTATACCTATGAGATAATAGAGCAACATAGTGAAATGCAATATGGGAAAATAAGGCTTATGGGTTCCATTGGATATGCGGTAACAGCTTTTTTGATAGGAAATGTTGCCAATAAAGTGGGAATTCAGAGTGCATTTATTATCTTTTCCTTTCTTATGGTTTTAGGGGCGGTTACAATTGCAAGTGTCAATGTTGAAAGTAAGACAGTAAGAAAAAGAAGTGAGAGTAGAGGTATAATCAAGCTACTGAAGAATAGAGAGTTTATATTATTTTTAGCCATGACTACTATTGTGAATGTTTCCTTCGGAATCAATAGTAATTATGTAACTATATTAGTACAAGAAACTGGTGGTAATGTTGCTAATCTTGGGGTGCTATGGTTTGTGTTAGCCATTAGTGAACTTCCTGTCTTGTATTTTGCTAATCGATTGATGAAAAAGTTAGGAGATATGAATGTAATATTAATAGGTGTTGGTTTATTCATACTGAGATATTTTTTTAGCTCACTATGTAGCTCATATATAGCTGTAATAGGTGTACAACTCTTACAATCAGTAACATTTCCTTTGTTTTTAATTGGGGTGCTTAATTATTTGAATAGAACAGCTCCTCCTAATATGAAGACATCAGCTATGACCTTGTATTCAGCTTCAGGGGGCATAGGAATTTTTATTGGTAATGCTGTTGGAGGAGTCCTTCTTGAGAGTATAAGCATATTTTCTCTATATAGAATTATCACTCTGGTCTCAGTTATTGGTTTATTACTTGCATTAGGGTTAAAGAAAATCAACCTAAAAAGTTATGAATAGCAAGAATAAGTGTAACGTGAACGAGATATCGTTAGATATCGAGTTCCTAATCTATAAATTTATGATATAATAAGATAAAACTAATATTTATCAACCTAAAATATTTAATATGAAAGTTGGTGGTAGTTATGGAACCTCATCCTGAACCTAGTAATTACTGTCATAATGTGAATAATAAATGAAGAGCCATAACTAAAATTTAATGATATGGCTCTTTTTAAGGAGGGCCATTAATGAATAAAATCATACTAGACCTTATTGAACAAGGTAAATATGCGGAGGCAAGAAAAGAAATTGTTAGCATAAATGTAGTTGATACAGCACAATTATTTGAAGAGATGGATAAGCAGAAGATATTAATACTATTTAGGATACTGCCTAAAGATATTGCTTCAGGTGTGTTTTCCCATATGTCCAATGAGCTTCAAAGATATGTTGTTGAATCGATTACTGACAAGGAAATTCAAAACATCTTAGATGAATTATTCCTCGACGACACAATTGATTTTTTGGAAGAAATGCCTGCGAATATTGTAAAGAAGGTTCTAAAGAATACTAACGAAACAACGAGAAAACTTATTAATCAATTTTTGAATTATCCCGATGATTCAGCTGGTAGCCTAATGACCATCGAATATGTTGACTTGAGAAAGGAAATGACTGTAAAAGAGGCATTAGAGCGCATCAGGGAAACAGGGGTTGATAAGGAGATAATTAATACCTGTTATGTTATAGACAGCAATAGAATATTGGAAGGTATCATATCCCTTAGAAAGCTTATATTAAGTGATAGTACAACAGTCTTAAAAGATATTATGGATACAGGAGTTATATCTATAAAGACCCATGATGACCAGGAGGATGTTGCCAGCTTATTTAAAAAATATGATTATCTTGTTATGCCTGTAGTTGATAATGAACACAGGTTAGTCGGCATAGTAACAATAGATGACGTATTAGATGTTATAGACCAAGAAGCTACCGAAGACCTTCAAAAGATGGCAGCCATGCAACCATCTGAAAAAGAATACTTAAAGACAAGTGTATTAGTATTAGCAAAACATAGAATACCTTGGCTTCTAATATTAATGATTTCTGCCACCTTTACAGGTTTTATAATAAAGAAATATGAGAGCGCTTTGCAATCAGCTATGGTGCTCGCCTCATTTATTCCTATGCTGATGGATACAGGTGGAAATGCTGGTTCTCAATCCTCAGCGTTGATAATAAGAGGATTAGCTTTAGGAGACATGAAACCTCATGACATTTTAAAGGTTTTTTGGAAAGAATTGCGTGTAAGCGCTATTGTTGGAATAATCTTATCTACAGTTAACTTTTTAAGGATATATTTTATTGAAAAAGTTGATATTTTAGTGTCTGTTACAGTATGTTCCACACTGTTTGCTATAGTTGTGCTAGCAAAGGTTGTGGGAGGCGTGTTACCTATCATAGCAAAAAAGATTAAGCTTGATCCAGCCATTATGGCAGGTCCCTTAATAACAACGATAGTTGATACTGTAGCCCTTTTAATGTATTTTACAGCAGCTACATGGCTATTGGGCATATAGACATTTTATTTTCCAAACAGATTTGATTTTCTAGGAGGAATATAGTCACAGGTAATGGTGGTAATAAGGTCCTTATCTGTGACTTTTTATTTACTTTAACCATTTAACCATGCATTTTACGGGGATATTGTAATTAAACCTTGACATAGAGTATACTCTAGGTAATACAATATGGTTAAAGTGAGCTTTTGACAATTGAGGAGGTTAATAAATGACTATTAAAGAGGTAAGTAAAAAGTTTGGTATTACAATGGATACACTTCGTTATTATGAAAGGGTTGGTATGATTCCACCTGTTACTAGGAGTACTAACGGGAATCGAGACTACCAGGATGATGATCTGAATTGGGTAAGTCTTGCTATATGTATGCGAAGCGCTGGTCTTCCTGTAGAAGGAATTGCTCGGTATGTAAAATTATATCAAGAAGGGAACACAACTATTTCTGAAAGACATCAACTATTAATAAATCAAAAGAATATTCTTAAGGAACAAAGACATCAAATTGATGAAACTCTGGAACGTCTGGATAAAAAAATCGAAAGATATGAAGTTGCTGTGGAAACAGGTGAGTTAACCTGGTTAAAAGGAGGGCAAGTATGAAATATTCAAAGTTAGGAAAATCTGATCTACAAGTTTCCCGTCTATGTGTTGGTTGCATGAGCTTTGGTGACCCTGATAGTAATTTTCACTCATGGACATTGAATGCTGATGAAAGCGAAGAGCTTGTTAAACGGGCTCTGGACTTAGGCATTAATTTCTTTGATACTGCTAATGTCTATTCGTCAGGTACTAGTGAAGAATACCTTGGTAGAGCGATCAAGAATAATGTTGCTAGAGATAAGGTGGTTTTGGCAACAAAGGTTTATTTCAATGAAGGCAAGCTAACTAAGGAAGCAATACACCGCGAAATTGATGGATCACTTAAAAGACTAGGAACGGATTATGTTGATCTATATATAATTCATCGCTTTGACTATGATACTCAGATTGAAGAAACTATGGAGGCTTTAGATAGTTTAGTTAAAGCAGGAAAAGTTAAAGCCCTAGGAGCATCGGCTATGTATGGCTACCAGTTTTATAATATGCAGCTGGTTGCCAAGGAGAATGGGTGGACACCATTTACCTCCATGCAAAATCGCTACAATCTTCTATATCGTGAGGATGAGCGAGAGCTTATTCCTATATGTAAGCAGCACAATGTTGCCCTTACTCCATATAGCCCTCTAGCAGCCGGTAGGCTTTCACGATTAGAGTGGAGTGCAGATACTAAACGTAGTCAAACAGATAAAACAGCCGTATCAAAGTATGACAGCACAGTAGAGACTGATTATAATATTGTTCTTCGTGTTAATGAGATGGCTAAGAAGCATAATGGGACAATGACTCAGATAGCGCTTGCATGGCAATATGCTAAGGGAGTTACATCTCCAATAATAGGAGCCACAAAGGCTAAATATTTTGATGATGCAGTAGGAGCTTTAGAAATAAAGCTGACCGATGAAGATGTTGCCTATCTTGATGAGCTATATCTACCTCATAAAATTGTTGGAGCTATATAAGGTAATAGATTGAAAAATCAAGATTTTTCAATCGCAAATTTGTGCCTGGGGCCCAAAGTTTGCACGTTATGATGAAAGGCATGGTTATTAGTATGAAAAGTAATTGGATTACTGATTGATATAAATTAATTGGTCTGGAGGGCTTGTGTATATGTTTACTATGACAGCAATAAAGCTTGCAAGTGAGATTAGAAATAGGAAACTTGGTATTGAAGAACTGACTAAAGCATATCTTGAACGTATAGAGAGATTAGATGGACCTAATGGTTTAAATACAATAGCAGAATTAAATGAGGATGCCATTGATGAAGCTAAATATATGGATTCTATTAAAGCTGATCAAAGAGGGCCAATGTTTGGATTGCCGATTCTTATCAAGGATAATATCGATGTGGCGGGTCTTCATACTACAGCAGGTAGCCTTGCCCTATCAGATAATATTCCTAAGGATGACGCCCATGTTGTTAAGAATCTCCGACGTAATGGAGCTTTAATATTGGGAAAAACTAAGATGACAGAACTGGCCAACTATACAGGAGATGATATGCCTGGAGGCTATAGCTCCCTTGGAGGCCAAGTTATTCATGCCTATGATCCTAAAAAAGACCCTAGCGGATCTAGCTCAGGTTCAGCTGTAGCTATGTCAGCAGGATTATGTGCGGCTACTGTTGGTACTGATACATCATTTTCTATTGTAGGATGTGCTACAGATAATGGTGTTACAGGTATTAAGCCCGCTCATGGTTCTCTATGTGCTGATGGAATAATCCCTATAGCCAAAACTCTTGATAGTTCTGGCCCAATAACCCGGGATCTTAAGGATGCTATACTTGTATATTCCTCTATGAGAGATATGACTTTAGCACCGATTGAAGCTAAATCACCTAATAACATTCACTTGGCCATCAATATATATGAAAAGGATAAAGTATCTGAGAATCAACTTGCTATGTATGAGAATGTACTTTCTAAATTGAAGGATGATAAAGCTAAGACTACAGAGCTAGTCCATGGTTATACGGAATATGAAGAAGAAATTATGAAATATGAATTTCGCCATGATATAGAGGAGTATTTAGCAGGTTCATCCGCTAATCGTAAGACTCTTAAGGAGCTTGTTGAATTTTATGAAGCTGATCCTGATAGGATGAAATATGGGATCAGGTATCTGCAAGAAGCACTTTATTTAGCTTCAGGTAAACTAGATGATCCTGGATACATAAAAGCTATGTCTGAAAGAAAGAGACTTAGAAAAGAGATCATTAGGGAGCTGTCTCAGTATGATGCATGCTTGATGACAGGTCCAACCAATATTATGCACTTTATTGGCATACCATCCTTAGCCTTAAAACTTGGTATGGCTAAGGACGGCACACCAAGAGGAATGATATTATATGGGGCAGATGAGCAAAGACTTTTATCAGCAGCCTTGATTATCGAGGAGTATTGTTCCCCTGTAGCAATGCCTAATCTATAGATTTGGAGGGATATGTATGAATAATGTGGTTAAGAACAAAAGTGGAGGGAACTACTTATTAATATTTGTATCTTTATTCTTGATATTAATGTTGACCGGCTGTAAGAAAGATACTGGTAGTCCTAAGAATGATGTAGACTTAATTGATGAGGACTCTACTGATAAGAATGAAGTTTCAATTGTACCCTCAGATGACTCTGGTGATTCTGAGGATATTGATGATTCTGAGGATATTGATGATTCTGATGATATAGAAAACACAGATATTACAGGAGATACAGGTAATACAGACATTACAGATATTCCAAAAATCGATGATTTTTCTATACTAGATGAATATTTTAAGGATTATACCTTTGATGTTACATTTGATGAAAATCTGGAGTTTTATGATCGAATATATACTATCCATGGTTCCTACGACCTTAATGGAGATGGAGAAGAAGAGCAGATTAATGTACTATTAAAGCAAAGATCGGAAGAATCCTATATAGAGGTTAATGGTATTAAAGTGTCTATATATCCTATGAGTCCTACTGGTGAAGT
>DUNS01000304.1 GCA_012839235.1 Clostridiales bacterium | reverse complement strand
ACAATTATTTCTTCCATCATTAGCCTCCTTTAGTAATATCTTTACTTTTGCTTGGTGTTACTTTACAATTATAAGTAAAACTTAATTACCATTAAAGTGAAACTTCACTTCCGAAGGAGTGTGCTATGGCAACCTATTGCGCTGGTGTATTAATATCTGAACTTAGAAAGAAAAGAGGGATTACACAAGAAAAGTTAGCAGTAGGAATATGTGACAGAAGAACCATATCTTATATAGAGAATGGTAGTATATCCCCTAGTAAGTATCTTTTTGAACAGCTGATGCAAAGGCTTGGAGTCGATTCCAAACGATTCTCAAGTTATATTTCCAGTAAGGAGGAGCTATATTTCGATGAATTGAGAAATAAAATCTCACAGCTTTTTCGAGAAAAGAAAACAGACGAAATTTTGGATTTACTGCAAACTATGGAAAAGAGAAAATCTTTTTCTAAGAATAAATATATTCTTCAGTACATATTAAAAACTCGCGCCTGGATTATTGCAGGCGGTATGGATTGGAATAACGCTTCAGATTCAAAGTTGATCTCGCTTTTAGATCAAGCAATTCATCTTACTTTGGAAAACTTTGATATTGAACATATTGCTTCTGATCTTTACACCATAATTGAGATTGATCTCGTAAGGATGTATGGACTGTGGAAACTCTATACCGGGAAAAAGGAAGAAGCTTTACGGATTTTCACCCAGCTTGATGCAATCATACAAACTGGATACATTTATAAGGTAGATATTTCAGGTCCCCATGCAAACCTCTTGGTATCTCTGGCAAAATCTTATCGTTGGCTGGGCAATTACGAAGCAGCTCTTTCTACCAGTGAAAGAGGTTTAACTATATGCGTTGAAACACATACTTTTCATAGTCTTCCTTGGCTTCTATATCAAAAAGCCAGTGCTTTATATTGGCTCGGTAATAAGGAAGAGGCCCTTACTGCTTTTGATGAGGGAATCATTATTGCAAGAAATTATCGAGAGGAAAAAGTAATGGAATTTATGAAAAAAAGAAAGTTGGATGCACTTAACGGAAGGTTTTAGATATATATCCCTTAGTTGATGATTTTTATAATAAATTGACTAAAGATGGAAACGATTGTAAAATGTTATTAGCAATTACTGAGAACCTAAAAAATTCTAATGTGAAGGTGATAAATACCATGAGAAAGGATAATTGGGGAAAAGAAGTCTTTATTTCATACGCTAGTAAAGACAAAAAAATAGCAGAAGAAGTTTGTAGTTATCTTGAACAAAATGATATCACATGTTGGATCGCTCCACGTAATATTCTGCCAGGAACAGAATACGGAGAGGCGATTATGAATGGAATTGAAAGTTGTAGAATTATGGTTCTGATTTTCTCTGAAAGTTCCAATGCCTCCCAACATGTATTGCGTGAGGTGGAACGTGCTGTATCGAAAAATCTACCTATCATCGCTTATAAAATAAGCAATACTAATCCATGTAAGTCCATGGAATATTTTTTATTTGCAAATCAATGGTTGGATGCCATTGGCAAAGGTAATCACATAGGTGAATTACATAGTAGTATCAAAGCAATCATTGGAAAAGAGGAAGGGAAGGTAGTTGATGCAAAGACACTTGGCGAAGAAAAAAAGACAAAATCATATAGAAAAGCTATACCGCTAGTAACTGCTATTTCCTGCCTAGTAGCCTTGCTTATTATTACATTCGCATATTTCAATAATAGGAAGCAGGAAAAGTTAGAAGACGGTGATCTATTAGCATCAACGGATTACTTTAAAGAAAAAAAAGAACCTGAAGAGACTAATATGGATGCTGACGAGCAAGGGCAGCAGAATTCTGAAATAAAAGAAGGACAAACAAGCATCGAAGAAAATGAAAAGGTACAGTCAAGCCTTACTACAGAAGAGAGACAGGCTAACCCTGTAGCAATCGATGAAGAGCAGTCTAACAATGAAGATAAGGAGCCAGTGCAACCAAATGATGACCTAGAGGAAAGTGTCGCTGTTCAGGATATGGTAGCAATTGGAGATCTCATCATGTTTGGTACATATGAACCTCAGGGATATAGCACAAAGAATGAGGATAGTGACCTTACTTGGATTATTATAGACATTGATAAGAATAACAATCAGCTGGTATTATTATCTGAAAAAATTTTGGATATGAAACCATTTGATGCTGCAGAAAGTGGAGCTTTTGATAAGGATAATGCAGGTAACTCATACGATCGTAACATAAAAGAGAATTATACATTTAATCAGATGATAGAATTTCGTGGAAATAGTAACTGGGAAGCATCCAATATCCGAACATGGCTTAACTCAGATGCTGCCAGAGTTACATATTTAGATCAGGAGCCTTCCAAACGAGCAACCGATGAAGCAGTAAACTCATATGAACTTCAAGTTGGATTCCTGTACGGTTTCACTAAGGAAGAAAAGGCAATGCTACGTGAGAGGGAAAGTAAAACCACATTAAATGCATTCCAAGCAGAGAAAGATGGCAAAGAAGCATTTGTCATTAGTTCGGATTCCATTGCCGAAAGCTATGATTTCTCAAGCTATGGGATGAAAACAACAATGGATAAGGTTTTTTTGTTATCCCTAGATGAGGTTCAAAAGTATTTATTTGAAAATAACCTTTTAATCTTTGTTGAGCCGACTCAATCAGCCATGGATAGTGATAAATCCTCCTATTACAAATCTTATTTAGCTTATGACACGAAATATTGTCCATGGTTATTACGTACACCAAATGGAACTTCAGCTCATGAAATCTTAGCAATCGGCGCAGGGATCAGCGATTCTGCTGATATTTGGTGTTTTAATGCGGCTTCCTGTGGGCTCGGAATTCGGCCAGCTATTACAATATCGATGGACCAGGTTACTTTAGATGGTGATGGTAGTAAAGAGAATCCATTTATAGTTGTAAACTAGTAAAAGAGAGGAAGCTTATGAAATTAAGAGAACTGTTGCACTATAATAATATTGTTATTCAATGCCACGATAACCCAGATGCAGATGCAATAGCTTCTGGATATGGGCTCTACCATTATTTTAAGATGATGGGAAAACAGACTCGCTTCATTTATTCAGGAAATGTCAAGATACAGAAGAAGAACCTTGTAATGATGCTGGAAGATTTACAGATACCTATTGAATATGTTACTGAGCTTACTGCCCCTGATTTACTTCTCCTGACGGATTGCCAGTATGGAGAGGGAAATGTTACTTGTTTTGATGCAAAACAGGTTGCTATGATTGATCATCATGAAATCTGTGTAGAAGAGAATGAATTTATCGAGATACGAAGTAACTATGGAAGCTGTTCAACTGTTGTCTATTCCATGCTTTTAGATGAGGGAGTCCCCGTTAGTAAGCATAAAGAACTAGTAACAGCCTTGTACTATGGTTTATATATGGATACGAACGGCTTTAGTGAGATTAAGCATCCATATGATTTAGACCTAATGGAAGAATTAAATGTTTTTGAAAATCTAATTACCAAATTAAAAAATTCAAATTTCTCTTCGGAAGAAATCATTATTGCAGGAGCTGCTCTGCAGAATTATGAGTATGAGGAAAATGAACGATATGCAATTGCAAAGACTGATCCATGCGATCCTAATATCCTTGGATTTATCAGTGATATGATCTTGCAGGTGGATTGCATCGATGCTTGTGTTGCTTATAGTGATTTGGGCTATGGATTTAAATTATCTGTTCGTAGTTGTCGAAGGGATGTTACAGCTAATGATTTGGCTCAATATATAACCGAGGAATTAGGCAATGGTGGCGGGCATAAGATGAAAGCAGGAGGCTTCATTAAAGCTAATAAGTATAAGGAAGCTTACCAGGGGCGTGATTTCGGGGATTATTTGAAGCAGCGTATGACACAGTATTTTGGCAACTATCATATTCTTGATACCAGGTCTGAAATTATAGATAGAAGCGGAATGAGCTACTATAAAAAACTTCCGATTACTGTAGGTTTTGCAAAGACCATAGACCTTGCACCAGAGGGAACAGTATTGCTTGTTCGTACCTTAGAAGGTAATGTCACAATAAATTCAGACCCTAATATCTACATAATGATTGGGGTTGAAGGAGAGGTTTATCCAATAGAAAAAGAAATCTTTAAAGCAAGTTATCAAGTGCTTGAAGAACCTTACCAAATCAATGTAGAATATAGACCAAGGGTTCGTAATATTCGAGCGGAGGAGGTCTATTTCTTAAGTGATTTTGCCAAGCCTTGTGTTAATATCAAAGAAAATAATATTCTTGCAAAACAGTTAAGTGTGACAACAAAACTATTTAACAAATGGTACTACGACGATTACATGCTTGGGAATGTAGGAGATTACCTAGCTGTTAAATTAGATGACAATAACGATGCTTATATTATTAAAGAAGCAATTATGGAGAAAACCTATCAACTAATATACACATAAGAAAGATAAATAAAGAGGGGAAATGATAATGGACATTAAGAACTTTATTATTGGTTATTGGGAACATGTTGCATTACAGAATGAATTGGAACTAAAAAACTATTTTCATGAAGATGCATGCATTCGTTGGCATAATACTAATGAGCAATTTAATGTTTCAGAATTCTTGAGAGCCAATTGTGACTATCCAGGTAATTGGAGCGGAGAGGTTGAACGGATAGAACAGACAGGAAATACAGTAATAACTGTAACCCGTGTATGGTCAAAGGATATGTCATTTCATGTGACTTCTTTTTTTGATATAAAAGAAGAAAAAATAAAAACCCTAGACGAATACTGGGGTGACGATGGACCAGCTCCTCAGTGGAGGAAGGATATGCAGAATGGGAGACCAATTAGAAACATATCAGAAAGGGGTAATAAACAAAATGAATAAAGGTTATGTTTACAAAAATGTTGATGCATTTACCGGAAATGGTTCAAAAGGAAATCCAGCTGCATATATATCTCTACACCAAAAGCTAAGGTATATGATGTAAATGTTGAACCGACCGAAGTGGCAACAGCACTAGGTACAAGGGTAGATGTTATATCGCAAGAATTTCCAATGGCAGTCATAATGCTGGGTTAAAGACACTAATAATTCCGATTCTAGTATTAAGTGGAACAAGAGATGAGTTTTATGGAGGAGTAAGTTCTATATATAGGCAAAAAAACCGTATAATAAATCCGAGGTGTAGATTTATGTTAATGGACAAACCGGGAAAGAATGGTCACTATGATTATCTTTTATCCGATGAGGCAATTGAGCTCAGAGCAAAATACTCAGGAGAAGAAATTAAAGTGGATGATATACAGTTGTATTCAGACATCGATATAGATTTGTTCGAAGAAATGCATTCGTTTTTAGAACAATACAAAGAAGTGTGACATACAGGTGTCATACATCTTTTGCTATATTAGTAAGAAAGACGAGGGGGAGCATATGAATAAAGGAAAAGTAGAAATATCATTAGAAGAAGCAAGGAGCTTTCTGGTGAATTATCACAACCTCAATGAAGTAAGAGAATATAGGGGGATAGATGGGATAATTCAGTGCTT
>DUNS01000303.1 GCA_012839235.1 Clostridiales bacterium | reverse complement strand
GGTTACATCCCGAAATATTATTCCCGGTTCTGGAAAATCTGGAATACTTCTCACATAGTCTTCTAACTTTTTCATTGCTTTACCTCCATGTCACCTCATTACGATGACCTCAATATTCAAAATCCATGTTCTCATGGTTTTCATTAAATTAATCAATACCGCTTTTTCGACATTATATATCCTACCATTATATCATAGTTTTGCAGATTAGGAGTGAGAAAGTCTTCGACCTTCTCACTCACGTTGCACTTATACATGCTATCCATCTCATTTTATGTGACATAAAAATATGTCACATAAAATGAGATGGATAGCATGGACTAATCTGCTTATTCGTGAACATTATATCATCATATAGAATATTTCGTAAAGAATATTTCACAATACTTCGTATATTTTCATAAAAGTACACTTTTCTTAATTATACAATTGATTTCATTGAAAATATACTATTACTAGCGATAATTTTGTATCATTACCTGTATATTTCTAAATCCATTGTATTCATTGATCCTAGGATAATAGGTTATGGTAATTTCCATATTATTACCCCTACCGGTTTTAAGTTTTTCTACCTCTTCTTCTCCATACTTATCTTCTAGATATCCAAAAAAAGAGCTTAAATCCCCAAAATACAAGGCATCCATTTCTTTATTATATTTATTAATAACCTTAAGCCTTATCCCACTACCATTTTTACCAAGGATAAATGCTGATTTAATCCTTAAGTTACGTTCGGCAAAAAGTGGTTTTCCATTCCCCTTGCCAAATGGTTCTAATAGCTTTAGTTCATTAATCATTTGCTCAGATACATATCCCAAAGGAAGTTCAACATCAATTGATACCTTAGGTATTAGCATATCATCTGTTAAAGGGCAATCCTCATTAAGCTTTCTTCTTAGTATTTCGACATTTTCAGAGGATAAGCTTAATCCCGCAGCCATGGGGTGTCCCCCTAGCTTTATCATTAAATCTCTGTGTTTTGACAATTCTTCAATCATATTATACAGTTCTATGGATCTTCCAGAGCCTTTTACACCATTCTCTGCATCAGTAAGAATAAGAGTTGGTCTATGATAGCGTTCCTTAATCCTACCAGCTATAATTCCAGCTATACTTTCGTGACAGTCAGGAAGATAGACCACAAGAACCTTATCATCCTTTAATCCACACTCTTCAATTATCTGGACTGCTTTATCCACATTTTCCTGTGTCATATCCTTACGGAGGTTATTAAGTCCCTTAATCTCTTCTGCCAAAAGGACTGCTTCATCCTTAGAGTTGGACAGGAGCAGTTCAAGACCTTTTAAAGCACTATCTAGCCTACCAGAAGCATTAAGGCAAGGGCCGATTACAAAGCCAAGATGAAACGAGCTAAGAGTAGACTTTTCAATACCATTGGTCTCCATCAAAGCTAAAAGCCCATTATTGCTAGTATTTTGCAATAGCTTTAATCCATGGCTTACAATAATGCGATTCTCTTCAACCAGATCCATAACATCACATACTGTGGCTATAGCTACAAAGGATATAAGCTCGTCTAGATAAGCTTCCTTATCTGCTACAGCATATGATCTAAGTAGAGCTTCCATTAGCTTATATGCTATAGCCGCCCCACATAGATTTTCAAATGGATACTCACAATCAGGTCTATGGGGATTTATAACGGCATCTGCAGGAGGCAATAGCATTGCTCCCTCATCATCCTCATATAGGTTATGATGATCCGTGACAATCACTGTCATTCCCATATCCTTTGCCAACTGCACCTGTTCCATGGCAACTATTCCATTGTCACAGGTTATTATTGTATCTATATTGTCATTAAAAGCTTCTCTTACCATGTTGGAATTTATACCATAGCCGTCTTTAATTCTATCAGGTATTCTATAATCCACGAGAGCTCCTAGCTTACTTAGTGTTTGGTAAAGTACATAGGTTGATACCACTCCATCAACATCATAGTCACCAATAATTCTAATAGCCTTCTTAGAGCTTATTTTATCAGTAAGTATATCTACAGCCTTCTCAATATCTTTCATCAAAAAGGGATCATAAAGATTATTAATATCAGGATTTAAGTAGGCATTAATCTCATCCAGCTCCGTAAGTCCCTTGTTGACTAAGCATCTGGCCACAACTTCACTGACGCCACATTGCTCCATTATGAAATTAAAGTCTGCCACATAATTCTTAATAACCCAATTCTCCATGTTCCCTCCAAATCCTATAATACAAGTAACTTTGTCAATTTGTTTATAAACATAGATATAAGTAATATAAAACATATATTAATGAGCAACTGTTTGAAGTCGTTGGTACTTAGAACACGTATTTTGTGCTCTTATGTACCACTACGTACTTCAATCAAGCGAGAGCGTGTTGCGAATAATATATTTTTATATTACTTATGCTTCGCCTTAAACAGCAAATTGATAAAGTTACTTGAACATCTTTACTCTTCTGCTTCTGCTGCCTTAAGCATAATTGCGCATTCTACACGTTTTCTTTGTAGCTCACACCCAATATCATAAGCATCATTAATAGTTCCATGGGTATTATATGAGTTTGCTGCACAACCTCCACTACAATAGAATTTGGCAAAGCAGGTCTTACACTTATCCTTGGAATAAACATTGGATTGCTTAAATTCCTCTTGGAGCTCATAATTCTTAACTCCATCATATACATTGCCCAACAAGAAATCTGTATTTCCTACAAATTGATGGCAAGGATATAAGTCTCCCCATGGAGTAACTGCCATATACTCAGTGCCTGAGCCGCAACCAGATAAACGCTTAGCCACACAAGGACCACCAGAAAGATCAATCATATAATGGAAGAAGTTAAAATCCTTTCCTTCCTTCCTTCTTTCTATCATGAATTTAGCAAGATTATCATATTGTTCAAAGATATATGGGATGTCTTCCTTAGTAATAGCATATTCTTCTTCATCAGGAGCCACAACTGGCTCAACAGATATCTGTTTAAATCCAAGGTCCGCCAGATGCTTTACATCCTCAGCAAAGTCCAAGTTATTATGGGTAAATGTTCCTCTTACATAATAATTGTTCTGCTCTCTTTGCTCCGCCAGCTTCTGATACTTCGGTATAATAATATCATAGCTTCCTTTACCATTTCTGCTAGGACGCATACGATCGTTAACATCCTTACGACCGTCAATACTTAGAACAACATTACTTATTTCCTTATTAGCAAATTCCATGACTTCATCATCAAGTAGTATCCCATTAGTTGTAAGAGTAAATCTAAACTTCTTATTATGAAGCTTTTCTTGCTCACGACCATATTTAACAAGGTCCTTAACTACCTGGAAGTTCATAAGAGGCTCACCACCAAAAAAGTCCACCTCAAGATTATGTCTCTTTCCAGAATTGGCTATCAAGAAATCCAAGGCTGCCTTACCAACCTCATAGCTCATTAGTGATTTATCACCGTTATATTCACCTTTACCAGCAAAGCAGTACTGACAAGCCAGATTACAATCATGGGCAATATGTAAGCATAAGGCCTTTACTACAGTTGATCTTTTCTTAAAATCCTGTATATAGTTCTCATAGATGTCTTTAGTAAATAAGGATCCATCCTTTTTCATCTGCGTGACATGAGAAAGAACCTCATGAATTTGTTCCAATAATATTTCCAAATCATCTTTAGTGGATGCATCAGGATAATCTTCAGTGTTAATCAGTTTTTGATATTCTGGTTTAGAATATTTCTCAAGCATTACTGCGATGATTTCATCGGTTTCATGCTCTTCATACATTTCAATAATGTCATAGGCCAAATCATCCACAACATGAACCATTCCACTATTAACATCCAACACAATGTTGAAGCCATTATTTTTATATTGATGGACCATTAAGTACTCCTCCTATTTTTCACATAACGAATGGGACTGTCTGAAATATCTTCCACAAATTAAGGAATGATATTTGAAGCAGTCCCCTAAGCTCATACAATATGATTATATTATATTCTTACTATTTTTTCTCGCAGCTTTGGTTTCCAACAGTACATGAGGTCTTGCATGCAGATTGGCAAGATGTCTGGCACTCGCCACATCCACCAGTTTTCATAGACTCCTTAAGGTTACGGGTGTTCAATGTTTTAATATGTCTCATATTACATACCTCCTCCTATTAATTAGTCATAGCTTTTCTTTACCTTTTCTTAGGTATAAGCATCATTCCGTTTGATTATATCATAATATCTTATATAAGAAAAGTATAATTTTTCAATCTTATCTAGGCTGTGTGATCCCATGCTACCTTTTAACAATGCTCTCTACTTCAGTCTTTTCTGACTAGGAAGTTGCTGAGGTTCTTTTTTTCAGATTATATCACATTTTTTAAATCTGATTTTTTGTTTTAATACAATTTCTTAAATTATTTAATTACAGCTATGGCTTCAACCTCAACTAATACACCCCTCGGAAGCTCCTTAACAGCAACACAGGAGCGAGCTGGCTTTCCTGTAAAATACTCACCATATATTTCATTAAATGCCGCAAAATCAGCCATGTTGGATAAAAAGCAAGTCGTTTTAAATACATTCTCAAAGGAGGTATTCCCTTCCTCTAAAACTTCCTTTAAGTTCATCATTACCTGAAGAGTCTGTTCCTTAATTCCACCCTCAACCACATTACCGCTAACAGGATCTAAGGGTATCTGCCCAGATGTATATAGAACTCCATTTACAATGATAGCTTGACTATATGGTCCAATAGCAGCAGGCGCTTTTGTAGTATTGACTTTTTGCATATTAATCACCATCACTTTCATTTTTTTTATAATATCAGTTGCTACATAATAAAGCAACAGGCAAAAAGAAGTTTATTTTTTGCTTTCCCTCATGATCAATAGTAAAATCCTCGTCTAGAGACTTTGACTTCTAATTCATCCTAGTTTTATAATTTATTTGCATAATTGATATTGAAACAATTGGGTATGGCATGGTATAATATATCATATCGTAATTAAAACTACCTGTTAATATGTATTGACCCACAAGCAATGAACGATATAAGGATTGACTTAAGAAAGGAATGGTGTTATAGATGGGGAATTTTATCATAACAACCGATACCACCAGTGATTTACCAGAGGAGTATTTAAAGGAGAATAATCTTAAGCTTTTATCTCTTTATTATAACTTCAATGGAACTGTATATGGTGGGAACAATAATCTTGATAGTAAAGTATTTTATGATATGATGCGTGATGGGGCAATGCCTACTACTATGGCTGCTAACCCAGAATCAGCAAGAGAGCTTTTTGTTGGTCTTCTTGATGAAGGATACGATATTTTGCATATCGCTTTTTCTTCAGGTCTAAGTAGCAGTTATTCGGCTGCTGCAACAGCCGCTAGAGAACTACTTGAGGAAAGGCCAGAGGCTAAGATTATAGTTATCGATTCCTTATGTGCCTCCCTTGGAGAAGGTCTCCTAGTTCACAAGGCCATTGAGTTAAAAAACAAGGGGAAATCTATTGATGAGGTGGCAGAATGGGTTGAAAAAAACAAATTAAACCTATGCCATATGTTTACTGTTAATGATCTATTTCATCTACATCGTGGTGGTCGTGTATCTAAAACCACAGCTATCATTGGTACTCTTATTAATGTTAAACCGGTTTTACACGTGGATAATGATGGACACTTGGTTCCACTTAATAATGTTCGAGGTAGAAAGAAAGCTTTAATAGCCTTAGTTGATCAGATGGAAACCCGTATAAAGGGATATGATAATGATATTGTTTTTATAAGCCATGGGGACTGTATTGAGGATGCAAAATATGTTGCTGAATTAATAAAAGAACGTTTTGGTATAGATAATAGCTTAATAAATTACGTTAGTCCTACTATAGGATCCCATTCCGGTCCTGGAACTGTAGCTCTCTTCTTCATGGGTGATCATAGATAGAGTTTATAATATAGAATATAAAAATGGCTGTTCAGCCTTAGCAAAGTTAAAAAATAAGACTAGGGAAAAATGATTCCCTTGGTGAGTATTTGCATTCGTCAGTACGTAATGCTAATAAGTGAAAACGACTCATCCAAGGAACATTTATCCCTGGTCTTTTAAATCTCTAGCTATTTCCCTTCTGTTTCAATAAATTCATCAATCATTTTTTCATATGAAGCAAGGCTACTTCTCCAAAACTCTGGATCCTCTATATCGATCTCCGCTTGTTTCGCTGCATCTTCCACGCTCATTATAGTGGTAGAATTTAGTAATGCTCTGTATTTAGGAATGAATTCTTCACCTTCATCCTTATATTTTTCATATAATCCTCTTGCGAATAAACCTCCAAAAGCATAAGGGAAATTATAAAAGCTTAGGTTTTCACTGTAATAATGACTTTTTACAATCCACATGTATGGATGAAGATAATCTTGATCAAGTCCATCCCCATAGGATTCCTTCTGAGCCTCAATCATAAGTTCATTTAACTGCTCCGGGAATAAGAATTCATTCTTACTCTTCTCAAACACTGACTTTTCAAAAAGATATCTTGAATATATATCAACTATAATCTGCGTAACATTAAGAAGCTGGTCCTCAATAAGAGCCAGACGCTCATCACCCTCAGCTTCTTTAATAGCTGACTCCATAACTATTGCCTCATTGAAGGTTGATGCTGTCTCAGCCACAGGCATACTATAATCTGTATTAAGAGGCCTGTGTTCCTGAATCATCATTCCATGATAGGCATGACCTAGTTCATGAGCTAAGGTAACAATATCTCCAAAATTACCAGTAAAGTTGGTAAGTATACGACTCTCCTTAGCAAAGGGTAGGTTTTCACAAAAGGCTCCTCCCACCTTACCCTTTCTTGGATAAAAATCAATCCACTCTTTATCAAAAGCTTCTTCAATCATATCAGCAGCGTCTTTTGAAAAGCTCCTAAAATGCTTTACCAGGTATTCTCTTGCTTCTTCTACAGTATACTTTCTTGTACTTTCACCAATCGGTGCAAATAAATCATACCATGGAAGACCATTATTATGACCAAGGATTTTGGCCTTATGTTTTAAATATCTACGGAAAGCTGGCAGATACTCCTTAATAGCCTTCATTAGAGCATCAAGAGTATCCCTATTCATTCTTGATAGTTCTAAGGTCATATCAAGTGGTGAATCATAGCCTCTTAAATCACAGATGGTATTAACCTGTGTTTTAATATTATTTAAGGAAAAGCTAACTGGATCCTTAATCTTATCCATAGCTTTTAGCTCGGCTTCATATGCAGACTTTCGAACCTCTGGGTCCTTATCATAGGCAAGATTACGTATCTCTGGAAGTGTTACTATCTCTCCATCATATTCTACTTCTAGGGTGGAGGTAAGAAAGCTTTGTAATGAACCCCATGCTGAACCAGCGGATATATTCAGCTTAGCGATTACATCCTCAACGTCATCGCTTAATAGATGGCTAGACTGACGACCTATCTCAGATATAATATAGGCATAATCCTTTAGCTTCTTATTACTTGATACCAATTCTTCAAGATTATCAAACTTAGCTATATATTTCTTAATTGCGGTTAAGGGCTTTGATGCCTCACTTGTCTTCTTCTCAATATCATTTACTTCATTAGTTATCTCACTATCTGAGGTGTTGGTGCTCTGTCTTAACTCAGTATAGTACATTAGCTTTGTGGATAATAGATGATATTTCTCCATATACTCAATAGCTTTCACCAACTCATCTTCAGTCTGGGAAGCATTGCTTAATTTATCACTATAGTTTTTAAGTTCTTCTATAAGGCTTTCTAATTCCTCTTTATCCCTTTTATACTCACCATCGAACCCCTTATATAATACATCCAATGACCATTCAGTTTTCATATTAATATTATCCTTTCAATTTTTCTATTGGATATGATGCAGGTGATAATTAGAACATCTTATGCTTTGAGATCGAAGCATGAGTCTTTTGACTTTATGCAAATCCCCATTATCACAGCATAAACAGGACTTTTGACACCCGAATCCTATTCTATTGAATAAAATAGGAAGCAGTTAATATTAT
>DUNS01000302.1 GCA_012839235.1 Clostridiales bacterium | reverse complement strand
TGCCTATTAATTCAGCAGAGCAAACCGGACATCCACTAGAATTTTTTGATCTACTAAATATTGCTCCACAGTAAGCACACTCTGTTAAATCATAGTCCCTAATTGTTACTGTAATTTGGTCAGCAGCAGATTTATAAAATATGGTAACCTTATAAGTACCTGGTTTATCTGGCACCATATCTGCTGTCCATCCATCAACCAGCTCCCTATGTCCATCTTTAAAGGTTGCCGTAACTTTTATACCTAAAGGTTGGTGCATATCAATAATCACCTTATCTGGCTCTGCTTTAATGCCTATTAATGTTGTACTGCAGATTGGACACCCTGGATCACTGCCATCTTCATTTAAACTATATTCTTTTCCACATATGGAACATATATTTTTTGAAGCTTTTACTTCAACTGTAATATAATCTTTAAATCCTTTATAATTAATAGTAACTTGCTGATAGCCTGTTTTTAATGGATCGTAATTACTTGTCCAATTATTGATAATAGAGCTTCCACCATTTTTATAAAATGCATAAACAGTTATTGGTAATGCTGACCCTTGACTTACAGTTACTAATTCCGGACTTGCATCTATTCCAGTAATGGTACTTACGCAATTGGGACACCCATTGTCAGTATCATTATCATCTAATTCATATCTTGTGCTGCATATGGGACATACTTTAGATAAATTAGTTACGGTAACTTCGCTTGTTGTAGTTTTTGAAATATCATTTTCTGTATATGTAAAGGTTACAGTTTGTTTACCTAGAATTTTATTATTAAATCCTGTTGTTTTATATGTACTTCTTATATTACTGCTTCCATCATCATAATAAACTCGAACTATAAATATAGGATTTTTATAACGCTCGATTGTTTGACTTGCTGGAGTAACAACTATTTTAGATACTTTTTTATCGATTACTGTTACTTTAACTGTACAGGTCTTAGTTCCGTATGTTCTTGCATTATCAACAAGTCCACTATATGTAAGAGTAACCGTCTGTGTTCCGTCTATATTAGGGTTATAATTACTGACGCAATTTACTATTTCTGTATGTCCATCAAGAAAGGTTGCTGTGGCAGTAGTAATAATAGCTCCACCCTTATTAATTGTTTGAATGGGATTGGTAGCTGCTATACTTGTCACAACTTGATCACATTTAGGGTTTCCCCCCTCTTCTTTAAAAGGACAGGATGTTGGTACAGTATCATAATATTTACCTCTATCATGAGCCTTTCCAACTATTCCACTAAATCCACTGTATTCATTCATAAGGTCATTATAGGTTATGCCTTGTAGATTACGATAATTATAATATATATAAACTACATTATCTGGAGTTGTACTATCCCTTCTTAACTTCTCTCTAGCCTCTTTATTTTTATATTCTTTATCTCCAGAATAAGCATCAACACCATATTCCTTAGTGGCTCCAACACTAACAAGCTCCCATACCTTAGTAGATATATTTTGTCTAATAAAATATGTATGATAAGATTCTGTATGAATATTACCATTATCACTTCGGGTTACATAACCTCTAGTTACCTTTCCCACTATGTTATTACACTCTTCACATACTATGTTTACATACCCCTTACCATTGGTTGAACCGGTAAATTTCAAAGCACTATTTGGATGGCCATAGCAAGCATCTGTATGTGAATGTGTAGCATATGATTTTATCTCTGCATCCATACTATTTATTTTTGAAGTATCTGAAACGATAGTTAATCCATTAGAAGCTAATCTTGTATCATCGCAAATATTTAAAGTTAAATCACTAAGGGTTTTTGGTCTAGCATGCTCTATTTCTATCTTATATAATTCTTTAGTTTGATCTATTTTATATAAATACTCTTCATAATCCTCAAGAGTAATATTTCCTTTTTGTCTTATATTATCTGCAAACTCATGGGTATGAGCTTCAACTATGTGATCCATTGTTTCTACTTGTGATTGAGCTATATATTGTATAGGTAAAAATAAAACTAATATAATGGCTAAAATTATAGTAACTATTCTTCCAAGAGAACTCATCTTATTTACACCCCTTTATATCCAATGCTAACTACAGCACCTTCTTAAAAAAACCTATAAGGCAATTGATTTACATAATAAAAACTTTCTTGATATAGGGTTTCAATTATTATCCTCATAGGTTTTTCCTTTAATTCATTCTTGTATAAATAACTCTTGTAAGCTTTTCTCGACTATCATAAAAGTAACTTTTCATATAATTTGACACTTCAATATCATAATTAATTATATATTCTGCTTGGTGTTCATACTTACTAATAAGTAGTCCATCTATTTCCATGTCGTATTCCAGCTCTTGAAATAATGTTGCTATTAATTCTGAATATGTCACAAACTTTTCTTCTGAATAATGTTGCTGATATATTATTTCATCATCCTTAATTTTTTCTCTTACAGTAGTTAGAGATCTATTATATGTATTTATACCATATAGAAGAAAATACACACCAACACAAAAGAATAGCCCTGCACAAGCTAATTTAATAAACTTCATCACATTTTCCATATATGGGGTTCCTTTCTATCACCTTATATTTGCGTGAATTGAACTCCTAGGATTACGCCATTTACATTTTTATCAACTTTACCTTTGAATATAGCAGTTGGTTTTATATAGTTTTCATGAGTGAAGTTTTGTATATTACTAATTTGAGCTCCGTTATAATATGTATTTTCTTTTGTTGATGTTTTAACATATACATATATTGGCCCTGTTTCACCATCCTCATAGTCTCCAAGTTCTTTTTTTATAAGATTAACAATTTCACTTCCATAGACTTCAATATTATCAAACATTTTTATATCACTATCTTTCAATCCATTATTTAGATCTGTCATTTGTGATATGGCTGTTTGATTTAATTCTTTTGCAGATCTCATAGAAACAAACCCCAAGGAAGCAAGAATACAAGTAATTAGAGTTGCTGCAGCTAGTATTATTATTTTTGTTGCATCTGACATCTGATTAGTATTCATTAATATTTCCTTTCTATTATTTAAGGCTGCTGTTCAAAACGAATACATACAACACTTCCATTACCATCTTTATACGTACTTCCTAAGAACATAGCCATAGGATTTATATATCCATACTCATTCTTTTTTATAGGTATTTCACTTTTTGCAGTTTGTCCTTCCTTTCCTTTTTCACTCAAGGTCTTATCATCACCATTGTCTACATAAACGTAATTATAAGTAACATAATCACCACTTAGTGTTTCTACCTCTATTGCTAAATATTGCTTATCATTAACAGCCTTTTTAATTAAGCTAACTACTTCACTACCTGGTATTAAACTACCTTCATATAAAGATACATCTATGTCCATATACTGGCTTGTCATTTCATTAATTTTATTTGTATTTGCATTTACAGAGGATTTACCCTCATTTACAATTTTAAAACCCACTCCGCATAATACACATACGATAATTACTGCTGCCACAAGTATAAATATTTTAGTTGCATCATTCATATTATTTGTTTTCATGGTTTTTCTCCCTTGCTAAATCTGAGTAAACTTAATACAAATAATAATACCGTTAGCGTCCTTATATACTTTTCCAGTAAATTGTGCTGTGGGGTTTATATAGTTTTTTTGAGATTTTTTATCAGTTATTTGAGTATCTGCTGAACCAGTTTTTGGATTAGCCGATAAAGAAGGCTCTTTTACCGAAGTTTCATCCGGATCACTAAAGTCGTAATTATAATCTACATATTCAGACGCTGCTTTCGTCTTTACAGTAATAGCTAGATACTTTTCACTTTCAATAGCTGTCCTAATTAAATTTACAACTTCACTTCCTTGTACATTAGCACCATCATAAATTGCCAAATCAATATCGCTATACTGGCTTGTCATATTATTAAGATTATTGGTGCTTGCATTAATTGAGGATTTTCCCTCATTCACCATCTTAAAGCCTACTGCACATAGTACGCATACTATAATTACCGTTGAAACTAGTATCAAAATTTTTGTTGCATCATTCATGTTATTTGTTTTCATGATCTTTCTCCCTAATTATTTTAAATATTTTGTATTGCTTTACTAAATTCCTGAAGCTCCTTAAGACTTGCCATTAATAGAGGCAGTGTTAAATAAATCATAACTAATACAGTTGGAATCCAAGATAAAGGCTTTGCAATATCAGCTCTTTTCTGAACTGATATTTCATTATCTTGCTTTCTGCGATCGTGATAGCTTTCTCTATCAGATGATATTTCATCAAATGCTTTATCTATAGACATAGCATCGCATCTTATAAGATTATCAATTATACCTTTGAATGGAAGATATCCTTCTTTTTCCTTAAGAGCTGTTAAAGCTTCTAATTCCCCACTATTATAATCATTGATACATTCCTGAATAGATTGCTTGAATACTTGAGAAAACAATTCTAATTCTTCTAAAATGTCTATAACAGTTATATGATCTATAAACATCATCATATAAATAATTGAATTAAATTGATTTACCTCATCCTCCATGTTCATTAGAAGTATTTTTTTCTTAAATAGAATTATCCAATAAGGAATATAAAATGATATAAATGAAATAGAGAAGGATATGATAAGCTCATACCATTTAAAATATTCATTTTGATATTCTTTTACTCTATTAACCACCTCTTCTGCTATTAACTCATTAATTTTTGAATTATAAAACACATTACTATTTACTAAATTATTAAAGACTTGCTCTGTAGTAACCCCCTCTTCTCTTTTAAGTATTTTCACTTGGTCTAGAATTGCTTCTTTCATCATCTCTTGTTGATTTAGATTTGTTACAGTAGTTAAAGTGGATATATTAGTTACCTTTTCAGTTATGTTCTTTTTATTATTTTCATGAATGAACATAATAAAAGCTATAGATATAGTAAATGTAAATACAGATACCATCATTCTTTGTAGCAGCAGCTGTTTTGGTGATATAGTTTGACCAATTTTTTTAAGTGTTTCTCTTAGATGCTCCATCTTTGGGTAATGCTTTTCCCAATAGTTTTCTAATGCTCTACTGATATATTTATTTTTTTCTAGCTTTCTTAAATATCTATAATCTTTTGGATAGGTCTGCTTACTTCCCTTAAGATGATTATTTAGTACATATACTACTAATGCTGTTATAAGAGTTACTACAACATATATTAGTCCTGCTCTACCACTATAGAAATCATCTAACTCAGGCATCATAGACACACCGAATTTCTTAATCCCATCAATCGGAACTATTACAGCTATGGTGACAAAGGTCACACCAGAAAATAAATATCTAAGCTTCTTCTGTTTTAAAATCTCAATATTTATTTCCTTTTTCAAATTCTCTAAATTGGCAGCGAATAAGTATTGTCCGTTTACTTTTTTATCAGTAAATTCTAAAACCCCAGTACAAAGTGATAAAAGCATCTTCAAGTATTTGTTATGAGATGTTGCATTATAATTGATAACATCTTCTTTCAAATTATTAGAAGTAACAATTTCATATATTTTATTAGCATGTACTCTCATTTCATAGCTTAGTCCATCTAGTGATAATAAAATCCCATCATCTACCATCCGGTTTATGTAGTAGTTATGTCTGATATTTGAAATAAATACAACCATTTCTTCAAGAAGTCTTATCTCTGTACTTTTTATCATAAATCCTATTATCTCTTGATTAATAACATAAACAAGAATTATTCCCACGGATAAATTATTAAAATTCAGCTTATTAACAATTAAAAGTACTATAGATACAATACAGGTAAACCAGGTTATTAAAGCTGTTTCCATTGTTTTCTTACCTATTTCTTTGGGATCACCAGGATATAGCATTTCATAACGAATCTTAATTTTATAAATATAGCTTTTAGTTAAGGGAAATCCTTTAGCAAATGAATATAGTTTTATTAATATGCTATCTTTGGATCCCTTGATTGCTAATGATGCACCTATATTATTTTTTGCTTTATCCTTTCGATCTATTACATGGATAATATAGATTACTATAGGCAGTACAATAGCTAAGGCAATACCCATTACTAAAATCATCTGCCCCATAGTATCACCCTCCTACTATATTGTTATTAAATGAAAGAAATTGCTTCTTATCCTCTGGGCTAAGGCTTTTGCATATTTTTTCTACACTCCTATTGCTAAGTGAGTTCTTAAATACATATCTTCCATTTTCATAAACCACAATATCCCTAGTTATATATGTATTTCTTCTGGCCATTCTTTTTAAAGCTTCAAGCAAACACTCATTATAATCCTCTGGCCAAGCTTCATCTTTTGGTAAAGGAATTATCTCTGTTATATGACTTATATAGCGATGTCCGTCACTTGACTTTTCCCAGTGAATATCTAGATTAATAGATTTTGCAACTTGTTCTTCTGCCATTGTTTCATTTGAAAAAGTACCAGAAGATAAAATTGCATTTCTAAAATATTCAATTTCATCCTCTGTCGTTACACAGTGACATGTACATAAGGTTGATTTTGTCCCTGCCTGAGTTAGAGTTATATAGGCACTTGCCAATTCATAAGATGCAACTTCTCCTAAAATCATTATCATTGCATCTGTTTTCTTTTGAAGATTTATTGCGTCAATAATACTAACCTCATCTGATGCACGAAAACTCATTACATTTAGATGTGGATACATATTATTAAGCCAGAGCTCAAATTCTTGTTCTGTAGTACGTATAGGGAATCTTTGATCGAAAAATTGTATCATTGCTTTTAAAAAAGTAGTTTTTCCTGAGTTTTGATCACCGGATAAAACAATATTTAATAAGCCATTTACTCCCCATTTAACCAACTCAATAACCTTTTCATTTCCTTCATCAGTTAACAAATCACTAATAGGCATTTGCTTTGCACTATCAAATTTTCTTACGAAGAAGCCCCAACCACTTGTTAACTTAGGTCTTACTACTACAACTCTACTTCCATCCTGAAGGTAATTAAGCTTATATCCGTTGGATGATGTAAGATGCCCCACATTATCATACCTGTATAAATTCTTACAAACACGAATGAGTTCACTCATAGTTTTAAAGCTTAAAAAGGATAAATGTATGGGTTTCCCATGAAGAAACACCCACATGCTATCGAATGTTTTTGATTGTGTGATATCATCTGACTGTAATATTTCTTCAAGATAATTGTATTGTCTAGTAGAAACTCCTGATACTCCACCAGATATACCATCAATTTTCATATCTCTTATTTCATCAGCAACAGAAAATCCATATGTATCTTGATATATACGCTGGGTTAGTATTTCAAGCTTGTCCACAAATGATAATGTTCCAACATAAGAATTATAAAACCTATTAATATCCTGACTTGTTACCTCATAATGAACACCATATTCGTTAGTCTTTTCTTCTTCAAAACCACATTTGCTACTTAGCCTTTCAAAAGCATCATAATTATATTTCTTTTTATACTGATACAATAAAACTTCAAATTTATCCTGAACTGTTAGCTTTCCTTTATTATTAAAGGGAATTACTCTATCGATTGTAACCTCATTAATACTTAAGTGGTTTTGCAGTAATTCTTTAATATAGTCTTTTACAAACTCCTTTTCTCCTAGATTACCTTGTGCACATGAACGTAATGCCTGATTAAGCCTTGCCTTCTGCTTTTCTCGTTTCTGTGTTTCTTTCTTACTAAGATACAATTCATTAATATTTTGATTAAGGATATCATTAAATAATATCCTGATCCCTTTACTTAGGTAAGAAAGTGAATAAAGATCTTCTTCTATATTTTCTTCTTCAATATCTACATCTTTTTTAAATATGAAATATACTGTTAGCAAGGCGAATACTGTAATAAGGGTAAGTAAGATAATATTACTATTCGTAAATATCATTATTTATTCTCCTTCATCATCTATAGTATTCATTCCTGCTTTTATAAGAATTCTCTCTGCAGCACTCCTAACCCTATTTATATAAATATAATTTTCATCAGTTTTTGAGCAATTAATATTATCCCTAATAAAATCAATCACTGTTCCATCGGTTAGGGAATCCTTAAAGGCTATATTATAAGGTATAACTCCTGAATTACTTGAATTAATCTGCCTATATTTTCTTTGAATGTTTTTTATGTTGTATTTAGATCTACTATCATAATTTCCAAATAGATAAAAGACTTTTCCTTGAACAAAGGAAGGAAATAGTGAAAAATAATTATCTAAAACACTCATGCTTTGGCACAAATTTATTACTGTAAGATCAGATATGTCTATTAGTTTTTTTGAAAGAGGATTGTTTCCAGAGCTGGCATCAATAAATAATATATCTGTAAACTCTTCTATCTTTTCAAATAGGGTTGGAGCTATCATCTCCATTTCATTTTCATAAGCTTCCCTTATATTTTTCACTGTACCAGGCAACAAATTAACATTGGTATTGGGGAATGATATACAACAATTCTCTAACATTTCCTTGTCAGGAAGAGATGCCTTAAAATTTCTTAATAGTCCATCTATTCCAACACCTTGAAAATAGTTTTCAGCATTTTTACTTTTAGAATTAATCTCTACTAACGGTGCTTCAAGATTATTAAAATTGAAGTGAGTATGAGTTATTAAGGTTTTTTTCTTGAAATACATTCCAGTAAACAAGGAAATTGCCAACATATTACTTGTTGTAGCTGTTTGACCATGTAATGGCGACCAAAAGGTTATTTTCAATCTTTATTCCCTCTTTCTTGCTTTTTTGTAGGCGACCCTAAGCTTATCTTTTGTGATATTCGGATATAATTCATGAATCTGCTTATATAAAAGTTCTTTAAAGGGTCTAGATATATTAGTTAAATCTATGGTCTGATTGTATTGGTTAATAAGCCCATTGATTTGGTCATTCTCACTAAAGGGTAATATTAATGTGTTTTCAGGGGAAATATTCTTATCAATCTTCAAAGCAACACTTTCGGGACTTATTTTAATTCCCATTATATTTCTTATTAAAAGATATTTTTTTTCAGCCTTATAATCACTAATTCTATTTAGCTTTTCGATATTATTAATATAAAGATCCGTTACATAAATAATTTTATTACACAACATAATTTCTTCATCTATTATGTTAAAACCAAAGGCTACTATAATATCATCATAGACCTTTAACAAAGCTTCAGTCATATCTAGCTTAGTGTAGTCTACATTTCTATAGTTGATAATGTCTTTTTTAATATCTATGAAGTCAAGTTCAGGTACTGACCTTGTTAAAGCTTCTGTTTCAGAATAATCTATTACTAATACCTTCTTACCTAGAATTGATAATATTCTTGCCATGTATTGAATATTATCAAAGCTCTCTATTCCTACAAATGCCACAACATTATTCGCCAAGCTCTACCTCTCCTTCAATTGCCTTTTCCTCCTCTGAGAAAAACATATAGTCATCATCATGATGAGTTCCTAGATCAATATCTTTTTCACTATCCTCATTACTATCTACGGCTTCAATATCATTATCCGAATCCATTCTACTAGGTTCATCTTTTCTTGTATCATCAGTTCTAGTAGCCATAATATTGGGATTTACATCCCAACTAATCTCTGATACGTCTAGTTCCATACTTAAGGCCAAACGATTTTCTAAAGCTTTCCTTACTTCTTTGTTTAGCTCCTGACTACATGTCTCTAAAATGTTTGGATCACTTTCTAGTAATGTTAATATCCCTATGCTTGGTATATATGTAACCACAGATTCATCTTGTATAGTTGGTTCTATATATTTTGTTGTTGTTATTTTCGAACCTGGATATAATCCAGCATCTACTATTGCCGCAGACATCCTATGTATTTCTTCTTCATTTAACCAAAAGATACAATTAGGTGCTTCCGGTTCAATCCCTCTAATATTTTTTTTAGAAAGAACCACATAGCTTTCACCATTGGGATATAAGATTCGTATGTCAACTGTATCATTGTTATACACATTGCTACTGAGATTAATGACATCATATTGTACTTCTCTTATCTCTGATGAAACTTGATTTTTAGTAGTCATTGTTTTAGTTATCTGGGTATCTTTTGGAATATCAACCAAGGCAATACTATTACCATCCTCCTCCAATCTATAGTAGGAATCTACAGGTTGGCTTCCATATACCTTTTTTTCAGCAATATTGTCACTGGTGATTCTATCTCCAGCTGCAATATCTACTGTTGCAACAAAAATATTTCGCTGATTAATTGCCATTTCATCATAAGCCAGCTTAAGCTTAGCTTCATATTCATCCTTTATCTGATTTGCGATTATAATTGAAGTAAAAATCGCAGCAGACCCGATTACAGTTATACAAATAAGTGCAACTATTAAATATTGCTTTGTTGATCTTTTAATTCTTTTCCTAAATATCATATGACACCCCTGACCTTGAGTTTGATTAACAGAAAATATAAGACAATGAATGAGATAAGTGTTAGAATATAGACTCCCTTAATTCTTTCCTTCCATTTTGTAGATAAGGGCAGGATGGGCCCTTTTCTTCTGTGCAGCTTAAGTCTTTCATGCTTTCCAATCAAATATAATAGACAAGCGAATAGCACATTTCCTATGATTATTAACAATATTAGACGAAGGATTATGACATACCACATTCTTGTAGTTCCTTTTTATTTTGTTTATGTATAAGCTCAGCTCCTTTTACAATCAAATATGCTGCCTTCTTCACAGATCTGATGAAGAAATGATTAGGGTCTTCTCTTGGACAGTTATAATGACTACTTATAAAATCTACTACTCTGCCTCTAGTAAATAAGGATTCATAGATTTCGTTATAAGGAATTGGTAGTATACGCTCCATAGGGAAATCATACATTTTAGAAATTCGCTTGATGCTTAATAGAGAATTGCTAGAATATTTACTTATAAGAATAATTGCTTTAGATATGTAGGAGGAGTAGCCACTGAAGAAATCATCTAAGATTCTCTTATCCTGATATAGATTTACTACTATTAGATCAGCTTCTTCAATAATAGTCTTTGTACTCAATGAATTACTTGAAGCAGTATCAATGAAAGTTATATCAGAAAATTTGTCTACGAGATTAAAGAATGGTTCGATGCTAAGATTGAATTCATAGTCAAAAAGGTCACTATGTATAACGTGCCCTTGAGGCATATAGTAGAGATGCTTATCTATGACTTCATTAAGATATGGTTCCAGATAGTAGTTACTTTTAGTACTACGATAGATTCTTCGTATTAGGCCTTCACTTCCTCCTCCCTCATAATAGTTGGTTCCTACCTCAGCAATCATATCTGCTTTCCCTCTGCCTAAGTAAGCGCAACCAAGATTATTCGGACATAAATGATTCTCAAAGGCAAGTATTTTGTACGGAAATCTAATCACACTAGCAACGCTAATGGCTGCAAGATTTGACGAAACCCCACATTGCCTAGCATTGCTCCAGAATGCTACCTTCACTTATTGTACCTCCTTTAATTTCTCTGTCAGTGAAATAATTAATTGATTACTTGCAGATTCTAATAAGATTTTCAGAAAGCCAAAACAAGATGATATGATGAATAGTATAGAAACGCGATACATACATATTACAGTATAATACATTATTTGTAAATACATTTTTTGGAATAATCTTGCACTAACTTTTTGTCTTTATTTGTATAAATTTACTATATACTGAGCTTCCATGATATAATCGGGTAGGAGGTAGATAATTATTATATCTACCGACCTCCCAGTCGAGTAAGTAAGAGGAATTTCACCTCAAACTTCTCACAGAACCGTACGTCAGACTGTCTAACGATTACGATATATGTTATAATAAAGGTACAAAATATAGTATTAGGAGGACTTCTGTTATGGCATATATTGTTGGAATAGATAGAAAT
>DUNS01000301.1 GCA_012839235.1 Clostridiales bacterium | reverse complement strand
TTTACTAAAATAGCATTTGTTATCGTTTACTGTTTTTAGGTTGTTCTTTGTTTGAAAATCTTTTTTTGAAGTATCATGTGCTACTCCAATTTTTTAGAATTTCAGGGTTGTTTTACTGTTCAATTATCAAGGTTCATAAGCTTAGTTATGCTTTTGTCCACTGCCCTTCTCACGGGGTCAGCTTGACTATCTTATCATGCATAAAAGCTCTTGTCAACTACTTTTTTATATTCTTTTTAATTACCAATTAATTCATAATTTTTTTAAAAAAGTAGAACGGAGAAACAGGGATTTGAACCCTGGCGCCGCTATTAACGACCTACTCCCTTTCCAGGGGAGCCCCTTCAGCCTCTTGGGTATTTCTCCAGGCTAAGCATTCTTTATATTACAAAAAAATAAAGCGGAGAGAGTGGGATTCGAACCCACGGTCCCTTGCGGGATCACTGGTTTTCAAGACCAGCTCCTTAAACCACTCGGACACCTCTCCAAACGTCGCTTTGCTAGTATAACATTACAAATAAAAAGTGTCAAGAGGTTTTTCATCATTTATGTCTAATTGTTTCTCTTTTATATCTTATTAATACAATTACCCCATGGAAGCTACATACATAATCTAATCATACCCGATTATTCAGAAACAAATCGGCTATAGGGAGGTCTTCTACTGTTGTTACCTTTATATTCTCATAAGATCCTTCAATTATTTTCACCTTCTTATTCAAGTATGTCTCATATACCATAGCATCATCCGTTATTTTCTGATCGTCCCTATTGTGATCATCATAAAATTTGGAATAAGCCCTTTTTATTCCTTGAAATTCGAAAGCCTGAGGGGTTTGTGCTGCCCAAAGGGTATTTCTTATTGGAGCACATGCAATATAGCCATCATTATCGATTACCTTAATTGAGTCCTTTACAGGTGTAGCCAATATACAAGCTTTATGAAGCCTTGCCTGTATTATAATCTCCTCAATTTGCTCCTTAGTTATTAATGGTCTTGCTCCATCATGGATAAGAACATAATCAGCATTATCTATAGAAGATAGGGCTTGATATACAGAATCATACCTCTCTTTACCTCCAGCTACTATTTTAATAACCTTATTAAGATTATAAGCATCTACTATATATTCTTTGCAATAATCTATCATATCATCTCTAACAACCAGAATAATTTCTTCAACGCTACTCTCATTAAAAGCCTTTAGAGAATAATAAAGAAGAGGTTTATCTCTTAACACAAGGAATTGCTTAGATATAGTAGTATTCATCCTTTTACCTTGCCCAGCTGCCAGAACAATTCCTATAACTTTATTATTTGTATTATCCACCCTATATATCCTCCTACCTTTGTCCAATTTTCAGATTAGGTATCGCATTAAGATCAAGCCCACTTCTAGCACCTTTAATATATTCATAGTATGCTGCAGAAGCAATCATAGCTGCATTATCAGTACAATAAATAGGTGATGGATAATATAAGGATAAATCATTATTCTTACATTCTCTCTCCATGGTCTCTCTTAGGGATGAATTTGCAGCAACACCACCAGCAATTGCCACCTTCTTCATTCCAAAATCTTTAGCAGCTTGAATAGTTCTAGAAACCAAAGCATCAATAACCGCCTCTTGAAATGATGCCGCTACATCCGCTTTATTAATCTCTTCATTTTTCATCTCACAGGAGTTAATGTAATTAAGAACAGCTGATTTAACTCCACTAAAGCTAAAGTCATAGGGAGCACCTTCTATGTGAGCACGGGGAAATGTAATCCCATTTTTATTACCTTCTTTAGCCAGCTTATCTATCTTAGGTCCTCCTGGGTATCCCAATCCAATAGCTCTTGCCACCTTGTCAAAGGCTTCCCCGGCAGCGTCATCCCTTGTAAAGCCAACAATCTCATATTCTCCATATCCCTTAACAAGGACAAGGTGGGTATGTCCACCAGATACAATCAAGCATAGAAATGGGGGCTCCAATTCCTTATGTTCAATATAATTAGCAGAGACATGACCCTCAATATGATGTACTCCGACTAGAGGCTTCTTAGTGGCAAAGCTAATAGCCTTCGCCTCTGATACACCTACCAATAAGGCTCCTACAAGACCTGGTCCATAGGTCACACCTATCCCATCTATATCCTGTAAAGAAACCTCAGCAACAGCTAAGGCTTCCTCGATAACCTGATTGATTTTCTCAATATGCTTTCTGGATGCAATCTCCGGCACAACTCCTCCATATAGCTTATGAAGTTCAATCTGGGAAAATATAATATTGGATAATACTTCCCTTCCATTCCGTACAACTGATGCTGCTGTTTCATCACATGATGTTTCTATGCCTAAAATCAATATATCTTTTTCCATTATTTTCTTTTTCGACCTTTCAAAATCATAATCTTATGTTTAATACTCTATAAATCAATAATATCACATTAGCGTGACTAATCTATATCGTTATTGCTCTCTGATTGCGGAATTAATCTCCACCCTAATATCTTCCACCTATTATTCTCGTCTTTTCTTAATATAAAACTGTAATCCTCAATAAACTTTGACCTCTCTTCAAATGTATAAGAAACATTATTTATCTGATATTCAACCCCGTCTTCAACCCTTGAGAGATTATCCTTATCATTATCAAAAGAAAAATTGACTATTCTTCGCTTAGCATTTTTCCATTCAAGAATCTCATTGCTCAATTGATTTATATGTTTATCAAGTGAATTGATTTCTAATAACTCTTCATCATACAATTCTCTCATTTTCAAACCAAGAGCCTTATACTCATCCTCTTCTAATTCCGTATATAGATTTTGCAGCATATTGCTATATAATTTGACAACTTCCTTAGGAGTAGCTGGGTAATAAAGCTCTAAATCTTTGTTAATTAAGACCTCTACTTCAGTTGGCTCTTCAATGGAGACTTCAGTTCGATTAACTAGATAATGATATAACAATATCACTAACACTGCAATAGTACTCATTACAAAAATAGTTATTAATGTCCGTTGCTTAGCACTCCCCATACTACTACCTCCTTTACATTCTATTCATCTTTGTCAAATTCTAATGTAATACTCTTACGATCCTTCCCTACCTTAGTATTAGGAAATATTTTTCTTGTTTCCTTTATATAATCCTCAGGCCTTACTAGGGATGGACTATAATGGGTAAGCCACAATTCCTTTACCTTAGCTTCCTTTGCCAGCTGGGCCGCCTCAAAAAATGTCATATGTTTATATTCTCTTGCCTTAGCATCTCGATCTTTTTCACCATACATACCTTCACAGATGAACAAATCCGAGTTCATAGCATTATCTACGATTGATTTTACAGGCCTACTATCAGTACAATAAGTTAGTTTAATTCCTTTTCTCTCAGGACCAATTACCATATCTGGAGTAAATGTTCTTCCTTCTTCGGTAATAGTATCTCCTTTTTGCAGTCTGTTCCAATATTTCTGTGGTACATTATTCTCCGCCGCCTTTTCAGGGAAGAATCGTCCACCTCTATGGATTATAATACTATAACCATAGCATAAAACATTATGCTTAACTTGAAAAGCCCTAATATCGTACCCTTTTATCTCAATAACTTCCTCCGGCGCCCTTAATTCAATAAACTTCAATTCAAAGGGTAGCTCTGGTGCTATAACCCTCAGAGCACTAACAACTCTTTCCAAGCCCTTTGGGCCAATAAGTGTTACCGGTTCTAACCTATCGGAATTACCCATGGATAAAAGTAATCCAGGAAGACCACTTATATGGTCCCCATGGTAATGGGTAAAACATATTGTATCAATAGAGTGGACACTCCAACCCTTTTCTTTTAGAGTTATCTGGGTTCCCTCTCCACAATCGATAAGCAGTCCACTTCCATTATATCTGGTCATTAAAGCTGTCAACCACCTACCTGGTAGGGGCATCATCCCACTAGTACCTAACAAACATACATCTAACATTTTTCTCCAAACCTTCCTTTTTACTTCATATACATTTTATCACATTTTTCAATATTATAAAATATTTAATCGGGTAGGAGGTAGATAATTATTATATCTACCGACCTTCATCTTCCGTGTGCCTTGCATGGCACACCACCACCGTACGTCAGACTGTCTAGCAAATATATATAAAAGGTTTGATGTACGGTATTTTTACGTATAAATGTAATAAATATTGAAAAAATACCATTTATGGTATAAATCGATTGCTTCTATACCCCCATTTTATTGAACTTTATTATTAAATCTCGAACAGAATACA
>DUNS01000034.1 GCA_012839235.1 Clostridiales bacterium | reverse complement strand
GGGAGCTTGCAGATCCAGTTGTAGCCCCTGCCTACACTAAAGGTCTTGAAGGGCAACCTAATGAGGTCAAGCTAAAATACCTAGCAGATAACAATTTCGCAGACTTAGAGGGTGATGAACTGGAAAAGGCTATATCCCATTACATCCGAAACAAAGACAGTAACCTTGTAGGTGATATGGCTTCTCAGGGTACCACTCCACGTCACATTACTGATCTACTTGGTTCTCTCTCTGATCTTACTTCTGGTAGTGGTGATAAGGGAACCCCTATTGTTCTTGTACAAGGATATTTTGATAATTACTCAGAATAGTGTAAAAACAATTCAGTTTCCGTATTTTGTGCCCGTGGCCCAAAGTTTGTATTTTACAAAATAAGCATGATATTATAATGGTGTAGATGACGAAAGTCACCTACACCATTTTATATTCTATGATGATAAGCTTCCTATTCCCAAACCAAATACCACCTCCTGAATAACTTCAGATGTTGTAGGGTGAGGGAATATTGTATCCCGAAGGTCCTCTTCTGTAAGACCTGATGATATAGCCAGGGTCAGTGTACTAATTAAACTAGATGCATCTGCCCCAATAATGGAGCATCCTAATATTTTACTATTAGTGTTATCCTTAATAAGTTTTATAAAGCCTTCAGTCTGTCTCATGGTTAAAGCCTTCCCATTACTCAGATAAGATACTTTAGAAACAGTATAATCTAGTTCTTGCTCTATGCATTGCTCTTCGGTCAAACCTACTGTAGCAATCTCTGGAGAAGTAAATATTACATTGGGTATAGCCTTATAATCTATTGTTCTTTGTTTACCAAGAATATTGTCTACTGCCACTATTCCCTGATGGGAAGCCACGTGGGCCAGTTGAATAATATTCGTCACATCGCCAATTCCATAGATATGTTCTATATTAGTCTTCATTTGCTCATTAACAGCTATACCTCTCCCATTGTCATTCAGTAATACATCAGTATTCTCAATAGCCAGATTCTCCATATTAGGCTCTCGTCCTATAGCTATAAGTACTTTCTCGCTTTCAACTGTCTGTTCACCCTTTTTATCTTCATAGATTACATTGGCAAGACCCTTATCATTACTCTCAATTCTAAGAACCTTGGCATTATTAACAACTACAATACCGGCTTTCCTACAGGCCTTCTTGATCTCTCTAGAAACATCCTTGTCAACCATAGTAAGGAGCCTGTCCATATATTCAATCACATTAACCTCTACACCTAAATTCCTGTAAATAAATGCGAACTCCATTCCTATGACTCCACCGCCAACAATAGTAATAGAGCTAGGCAGCTCTGTTGAGGAAAGAGCCTCTGTACTATTCATAACAAAAGGTAGACCTATTCCCGGAATATTAATTTTGGATATTCTTGATCCTGTGGCAATAATCACATCTTTAAATTCAATATTAGTGCTCCTATCACCATTAACAATCACTGACTTATTAGATAGGAAGGAGGCTTCTCCTTTAAGAACTTGGATTTTGTTCTTCTTCATAAGGAATTCCACCCCTCCTACTAGCCTATCCTTAACCTCATCTTTTCGATTGATTACTTTTTCCATATCTACATTAAGATCACCTTCGCAGATTACACCGAATTCTTCACTATTTCTAATAATTTGGCATACTTCAGCAGACTTAACCAAGGCTTTAGTGGGAATACAGCCAACATTGAGGCAGGTTCCACCTAAGGTATCCTTTTCAACTAAAGTTACATTCAGTCCATGTTTGGCACCATATATGGCTGCAATATAGCCTCCTGGTCCCCCACCTATAATAAGAAGATCAGTAACCAGCTTATCATAATTATCAGACATCCTACACCTCCAAGAAATCAATTAATAATAATCTATATAATATTCTTCCTTATCTCTTCTGCCGATAGCCTGGAAAGGTATGCAGGAGCTATATCCACTACTGTCTTAGCACCATAAGAGCCTTCCTTGTTAAGTCGATATGCTGCTCTTGCAAATGCAATAATAACATTAGCAGTGAAATCAGGATTTGATTCCAAATCAATTTTATACTCTATCGTATGGTTGTTCTCATTATCTAGTCCTGTAACCCCATGACGTATTACCATGCCTCCGTGGGGTAGTCCTCTATGATTTTTCTCTAGTTCAGCTTCTGAGATAAAATGAACCTCAGTATCATAATCTGCAAAATAATTAGGCATGTTTTTTATTTCATCTTCTATCTTGTTTTTATCAGCCCCATCTTCTGCAACTACATAGCATACTCTTCTATGTCGCTCTCTTGAGGTAAGGTCTAGTGCTTCTCCCCTTTTAGCTGCCTCTATAGCGCTTTCTATAGGGATAGTGTACTGTTTAGCATCCTTAACTCCACTTACTCTCCTAATGGCATCAGAATGGCCCTGACTTACGCCCTTGCCCCAGAAGGTATCAGTATTTCCACGAGGTAATATGGCCTCAGCATATAATCGATTGATAGAGAACATACCTGGATCCCAGCCGCTTGATATAATAGAAGTCTTTTTTCCCTTAAGGGATTTATTATTAACAGCTTCATAATATTGTGGTATTTTAGCATGGGTATCATAGCCATCCACTGTGTTAAACATTTCCGCAAAGAAAGGTCCCTGCTCTGGGATATCGGTCATACTTCCTCCACATAAAACCATTACATCTATCTTATCAACCATGTTTTTTGCATCATCAATATGGAAGACCTGAGCCCCGGTAAGAGTTTTTATAGACTTTGCTTCTCTCCTAGTGAAAATCCCAACTAGCTCCATATCATCATTTTGTCTTAGCCCATGTTCTACACTTTTCCCAAGATTACCATACCCGATAATCCCAATTTTTATTTTGTCCATAATAATATACATCCCTTCCTCGTAACCTACAAACTTAATACATAAAAATCTATGATTTTTATGTTATGTAGAGCTCAATATTCTCAAATTGAATTGTAAACATTCACATGTGAAAGGTTTATCTTTCACATTAATCTCCTCTTAGATATATTGTTCTTAGATTTATAATAGTATCATATAAATAGCCGTCCCCACCCCAATGCTTAGTAGAGTATTCTCCTTCCAATAATGAAGCACCACTATACATAATATGGCGATGGCCTCTGGAATTCCATATGAGGGAACAGTAATATTCACATTTTTTAGGCAATAAACCACCAACATACCAATAGCAGCATATGGAAGTACCTTGCCTAGATAAGTAATAAATGAATTAGATTTATTACTTGTTTTAAAAATAATAAAGGGTAAAAATCTTGTTATTACTGAGCTTAATGCTACTACAATTACTATTGTTAAAGTCTGAATTGGTGTTAATATCATATCTCGACTATCCTTTCAGGGTCTAGTTTTTTACGTCCCAAGGTCAATACTGCTATTATGGCAATCATTGATGGAATAATAAAATTATCTGGTCCAAATATAAGCAATGATATAACCGAAGATATGACCCCTATTGCTGCAGGCTTTCTATTTCCCTTAGACTTCCAATGACCTACGAATATTATTACAAATAATGCGGTTAATACAAAGTCTAGTCCTTCAATACTGGATGGTATCATATATCCAATTAGTGAGCCTAGAACAGATCCTAGAACCCAATACATATGATCTAGGAGGGTAATAAAAAAAGCAAACCATTTCTTCGATACCCCTTCTGGTGGTTCAGATGAGCAAATAATTGAGAAAGTCTCATCACATAAGCCAAATATTAAATATGGTTTAATTTTACCCATGTCCTTATATTTATCTAACAATGAAATTCCGTAAAATATATGTCTGGCATTAATAACTAAAGACATGAGAAAAGCATTAAGAGGGTTAAATGCGCTTGTTAGAAATGTTATAGCCACATATTGTGAAGACCCTGCAAATACAAAAAGGCTCATAAGTAAAGTCCAAATCACTCCATATCCTTTACTAGACATTAATATTCCATAAGCAATTCCTAGGAATGTAAATCCAGTAAATACAGGGATGGTATAGGGAAATGCTGCTTTTAGCGCTCTAATCTTATTCAAGTTGTCACCTCATTTACTTATAAATAAAGTGAATCATATGTCAATTCACCTATAATAAATATTTATATACTAATCTTTTATATAAATCAATGTTTTTTGACTTTTTAATACTTAAAAACCTTGGATAGTTCCAAGGTTTTTAAGTATTATATACATTTTTAAGTCATCTTATAAAATATGGTTTACTGCATTTTAAATTCAGAATAAATATGCTCGTATTCCTCTAATACTGCTGCTACATCAATATAAAAACTTGTATTAGCCATAACATCATCTGAAACATTTAACATAGGATTGTTTTTAAAGTCCTCTGTTAGATACTCCTCTGCCGCCTTGTTAGGGGTTATAAAGTCAGTGATATCAGCTATCTGTGCTGCTATCTCAGGTTGTAGAAGGAAGTTTAAGAATTTATATGCATTATCCTTATTAGGAGCATCCTTGGACATTACAAAGGCATCAATATATATTGGCATTCCTTCCGTAGGAAATACTGGAACAAGCTTATCATCCTGAGCATTACCATTAACAGCTTGGTTAGAGTACATAAATCCAACAACAGCTTCTCCATTAACTAAGGAGTCCTCAGGTGTATTGGTTTCAAATCTCATGATATTATCACTTAATTGGAATAATTTTTCCTTGGCCTCGGCAACTTTTACAGGATCTGTTTCATTATAGTTATAACCTAAGGACTTAAGCACAAGTCCCATTATTTCAACTGACCAGTCAATCACAACAATATTATCCTTAAGCTCTTCCTGCCACAAATCAGCATAGCTAGTGATAGGATTAGCTCCTAAGGCCTCAACACCCTCAGGATTAACAAGCAAGAATGCTGTTGATACAGCATATGGCATAGCGTATTCGTTATTAGCATCATAGTAATTACCTTGATATACAGGATTAATATTAGAGAAGTTAGATAACTTATCCTTATCCAAAACCTCAAGCATTCCATTTAATCTTAATATCTCAACCATATAATCAGTTACAACTGCAAGATCATATTGATCAGGATTAGCTTCTAGAAGGGACTGTGTATCCTCATTAGATGTAACTTCCTTATAATTAACCTTTATACCTGTTTCTTCTGTGAATTGATCTATCACTTCTCTTGGGATAAAATCACCACCCCATGACATCAGGTTGATTTCTTTACTTCCTTCATTTTTACCGCACCCTACTAAGGCAAATACTAATACCATCATAAGGGCTAGTCCTAAAACAACTTTTATTTTTTTACTAATCATATTCATACCCATACCTTTCTAAAATACAACAAACAATTTTCTAAATGAGAAGGGATGCTTCTCATTGAAAATCTCTGATTTTAATGTTACCTAGAGCACGAGGCTAGGATTGAACAATCTTGATTTTTCAATCTACTTCCTCTTCCTCCTTCTTACTATTCTTCTTACTAAACACCTCGCTTATACCTATGATAAAGAATGTTCCTAACAATATCAAGGTACATAAAGCATTAACTTTGGGGGTTACTCCCACACGCATCATAGAAAAAACATGAACTGGCAATGTGGTAGATGTTGGCCCTGACATGTATGTGGATATTACCACATCATCCAAGGACATTGCAAGAGATAATAAGGATGATGTTATTATTGAAGGGAATACCAGAGGCAATATAATAGTCTTTATAATCTGCCATCTAGCGGCTCCCAGATCCTTTGCTGCTTCTATAATAGAATTATCTATCTCTTTAAGTCGTAATTGTACCATAATATAGACATAAGGTACACAAAATAATGAATGAGAAAGAACTAATGTCATATATCCAAATGGAAGCCTCATGGAGCTAAAAAACAATAGCAATGATACACCTAAGGCTACCTCTGGAACTAATAATGGCAGTAGCATCAATCCGTTAATTGCTTTTTCCATCTTCTTAGTTACATATATAGCTATAATAGCTGATGCAGTTCCAAGTATTGCAGAAAAAATTGATGTTAAAATCGCCACTATCATACTTACTTTAAATGATTCTAGAATAATTCTGTCACTAAATAGTTCCCTATACCAATCCAAGGTAAATCCTGTCCACTGAGCTGTAGATGGATTCTTATTAAAGGAATACAATACTACACTAAGAATTGGTACATATAGTATTACAAAAAATAATGATAAATAGAAAGTGCGCAATTTATATGATTGAGTTTTCATCTGCACCTCCTGTATTTCTCTTAACCAATCTACTGTATATAAACAGTACTATTAAAACCATAATAATCATTCCAACAGAAAAGGCTGCTGCAAGAGGTTTATTTCTACCCTTAGTAATCAATGAATTAATAAGATTACCCAGGAAGATATTCTTGCCCCCTCCTAGTAAATCTGATATAAAAAACAGACCTAATGAAGGAATAAAGACTAGAGTAAAGCCCCCTGCTATTCCAGGTATAGTAAGAGGTAATGTTATTTTAAAAAATGTTTTCCATTTGCCAGCTCCAAGATCATATGAAGCTTCTAATAATGACCTATCAAGCTTATCTACAGAATTATATATAGCTATTATCATAAAAGGTATAAGCATGTAGGCTGTACCAGTTAATATAGTTGAAAACTTATACATCATACTAAGGGGTTTATCAATTATATTAAAGCCTATTAAAAGATTATTAACAAGACCAGTATTACCTAAAAGTATTATCCAACCATAGGTTCTTAATAAGCTGGATATCCAAAAAGGTAGCATGATCAAAAGAATAGCTAAGGCTTTCTTTTTCTTCTCTAGATTTGCTGTAAAGTAAGCCACAGGGTATCCAATAATCATAGTAATAAAGGAAGTTAGAGTAGCTAGGAATAACGAATTTATAAACACCTTTATATAAATAGGATCAAAAATCCTCTTATAATTATCCAAAGTAAATCTAACAACAATATTACCCAACTCATCCCTAGATAAAAAGCTTAAAATTACAACAAAGATAAGGGGAATACCCACAAGTATACCAAACCATACAAGGATAGGAATGGCAGGGGCATTTTGCTTAAACTTCTTCATATCCACCACTTCTTTCCTTAAAGCCCTCTTCCATAGGTAGTAAGATGGCTCCTGATTCCTCCCAGGTTATATAGACCTTATCTCCTTTTTTGTAGTCACAATCATTACTTCGATATTCAATAACAGCAACCTTTTCACCACCTAGGTCTACTTGGCTCCTAATCTGGGAACCGGAGTAATGGACTGATATAATTGTTCCCATTAATGAATTAGGTTTTTCACTGCAGGAAATGCTCATCTTGTCCGTATGAATTGCTAGGATTGCATAATCATCTGAACAATCCTTGGTAGTAGCATTAGTAGAGCACTTAATATCAATAATATTGTCTTTCAGCATTACCCTAACATAGTCACCATTTTTTTCGATTACCTTAACCTTCTTAATATTTCTGTCCCCAATAAAATCAGCGACAAAAAGGTTACTAGGGTTATTATATACTTCTCTAGGACTTCCAACCTGTTGAATTACTCCCTTGTTAAGAACCACAATTCTATCGGACATATTAAGGGCTTCTTCCTGATCATGGGTAACATAGACAAAGGTTGTCTTAGTCTGCTTTTGCAGGGAAGCTAATTCTGTCTGCATATATCTTCTTAATTTCAAATCCAGAGCTCCTAAAGGCTCATCTAGTAGAAGTATATCTGGCTCATTAATTAAGGCTCTAGCTATGGCAATTCTCTGCCTTTGCCCTCCTGAAAGCTGATGGGTCATTCTCTCCTCATATCCAGTCATCTGTACTAATTCAAGAATCTCATTAATACGCACCTTCAGATCAGCTTCATTCATTGATTTCTTTATTCTTGGTCCATATGCTACATTATCATAAATATTAAGGTGGGGAAATAGAGCATAGTTTTGAAAAACCGTATTAACATTTCTCTTATTAGGGGGTAGATCCTTTATTGATGAACCATTTAAAAGAATATCCCCTGAGTTAATACTCTCAAGCCCAGCTATACATCTAAGCATAGTGGTTTTACCACAACCAGATGGTCCAAGAAGGGTTAAAAATTCTCCATCATGTATATCAAGGGAAATATCCTTGAGTATATGGGAATCATCAAAATATTTATTAACATCAGTCAAACTTAATAGGGGTTTATCCATAAACAAGACCTCACATTTTATTCTTATCACTTTTTATCATAGTATTTTGCTTTTGTTCACCTATGATAGGATTGATTTATTTTACTACATAATTCAGCATTTGTCCAAAAAGATTATAAATATAGGCCCCACTTAGATAACAGTTAATCGAAAACCGTTACTTAGTAGGGCATTATAGGTGTATCTATTTAACAACTTAGTTAAGAGTGATTAGTCTGGATTTAGATTTCATTAATAAGCGCATTAACACTTTCTTCACTTGTAGCCCATGATGTAACAAACCTAACAGCACTATGGCTATTATCAATTTTTTTCTGAATTGAAAACAGGAATTTCTTTGAAAGCCTCTCAATCATTTCGTTAGATAGAATAGGGAACAACTGGTTAGTCTGGGCTGGGACATAAAAACTATAGCCCTTATCCCTGAAAGCAAGTCCTATCTTTTCTGCTAATATATTAGCATGCTCTCCCAGTTTAAAATATAAGTCATCCTCAAATAAAGCTTCAAATTGCATACCCATCACAAAGCCCTTAGCCATCATGGCTCCACGATGCTTAATTAAATAGCGAAAATCTTCTTTGAGTTCATCATTACATATTACTAGGGCTTCTCCTAATAAAGCTCCATTTTTCGTTCCACCGATGTAGAATACATCCACAAGATTAGCAATATCATGTAATGTCAAGTCATTAAGCTTACATGTTAATGCTGAGGCGATACGTGCCCCATCTAAAAACAGAAGGAGATTATTATTCCTGCAATACTCACTTATCCCCTTTAATTCATCCTTAGTATAAACCGTACCTAGTTCAGTTGTATTAGATATATAAACCATCCTGGGTAAAACCATATGTTCATCACAATGATAGTTTTGCACTTCTGCAATTCCTTCAACGGTAATTTTACCATCAACATGGGGAATAGTTACTACCTTATGTCCAGTTGCCTCTACTGCTCCAGTTTCATGTACATTAATATGTCCTGTGTCTGCTGAAATAACACAGTGATGGGGACGAAGGAAGGAGGATATTACAAGCATATTAGTCTGTGTTCCCCCTGGTATAAAATGAATATCTACATCTTCTCTACCTATGTGTCTCTTTATATATTCCTTAGCTTTTAGACTATGAGCATCCTCTCCATATCCGTTGTTCTGCTCCAAGTTATATTTACACATGGCTTCAAGTATTCTAGGATGTGCTCCTTCACTATAATCGTTGTTAAAGCTAAACATGATGACTACCTCCAGATTAATTATTTTTGCCTATTGAGGAAAGACCAAAGAGGCTTCCCAAAAGTCCAAGTATAAAGCTAATTCCCATTATAAACATTATGATATATCTAACCATTAACCCTCTGTCTGGTAATGGCAGGAATAGAAATCCATTGCCTAATAGATCATAGCTGCCATTAATAAGCAGCAATAAGAGAATGGTTCCTATCAAACCACCAAGTAAGGTGAGGAGCAATCCAACTAATATATAAGGAAAACCAATAAACCCTTCAGATGCACCAAGTAGTCTTAATGTATTAATCTGCTCCTTATTATTATAAATTCCTTGGCGAATAAGATGAGAAATAATTATTAGAGTTGTTATTCCTACAGCAATAATTATAAGAGCTCCAAATATTTCAATCCCTCTTATTATCCCATTAAGCTGTGATAAAACCCCCTTATTGTCTCTTACATAATCAATATCATCTAATCTACTAATCTCAGGTATTACATTATCCATTGTAGAAAGATTGATTCTTACCTCAATGTATGCTGTAAATGGATTCTCATCAAAAAGCTCAAGTATCTTAGCTTCTTCTCCAAGCATTCCTTCCATATAGGATTTAGCCTCTTCTTCATCTACAAGTCTGGCATCTGTAACACCTTCTATATTACTTATAACTTCTGTAAGTTCAATAATATCCTCATTATTTAAGTTCTCTTTATAATAGGCATTAATCTCGGCCTCTTGCTCTAGCTTACTAACAAATTCATTACCAATATAAGTTACTGTCACCACCATTCCAAGTAGAAATAGAATCAGGCTAGTTCCAATAACTGAGATAAAGTTAGATAAAACATTGGATTTTATTGTTCTAATAGCTTCCTTAAAAAAATAACCTATGTTATAAATGAAAGTCTTCATCCCACAATCTCCTTTCGCTCTACTGTGATAGAACCATTGTCCATATGGAGATGTGTTACCCCTTGAACATCCTCAATTAAATGTGTGGCATGGGTAGTTATAATAACTGTCGTATTATTATTCTTAAACTCCTTAAGCAAACTTAATATATGTAACGCATTATCCTTATCAAGATTACCAGTTGGTTCATCTGCCAGGATTATGGATGGCTTACGGGCAACTGCACGGGCTATAGCTACTCTTTGCTGTTGTCCCCAGGATAAGTTTTCTACTTTAGATTTAATTTTGTCTTCTAGGCCAACTTTAACTAAAGCCTTATAAGCTTCTTCTTTTATCTTTTTGGGATTGGAACCAAGAAATCTCATACCTGTCATAACATTTTCAAGGGAGCTTCTTCCTTCAATAAGCTTAAACTCTTGAAAAACCGGACCAATATTACGCCTTAGATTTCTCATGTCCTTATTATGACCCTTAACCATAGGCTTGCCCATAATAGTTAAGCTTCCTTCCGTGGGAAATTCCATACCAAGAAGAAGCTTTAATAAACTAGTCTTACCTGAGCCACTAGGACCTGTAATAAAGACCATCTCCCCTTTGTCTATATGTAAATCAATATCCCTTAAGGCTAAAGTTCCATCTGGATACCTTAATGACAATTTATTAGCTGTAATCATCATCTCTCTCCTTGTATAATTTCTTTTAGATACATATATGTACCATGATAACCTAATTAATAATTGTTCTTTGAGCGTAAGTTAAGCAAAGGGTTGGTATCCATTATCAGAAGATCGGAGTAATGTCAAAGTCAAGTGTACCATCTCCTATCTGGACCTTTTTAAGTTTAAAGTCTATAATTACTGAGTCTCCAGCCAATTCTTCAAAATCAATAATTAGTTTCTCATTGTGAAACAGCTCCTCAAGGGATGACTTTTCAAGCTCCATATCGTAAAAGCTTCCCTCTAAAGGAACAAATTCAAGAACCTTATCATCTACAAGAATAAAATCACCTATTAATATCAACCTATTATCTGGAACCTCCATGCGTATCTTATCAGGTCCAAAGGTATAAAGAATATCAGTCAAGTTAGAATTCTCATTAAGAATTTCATTAAAACGATCATCAGTTAAAGATCCCTTAATTGTCAAGAATGACAGCCTAATATTCAAATCTTCATCGGTAAATATTCCCTCAGCTGCTATTCGATTCAGTTCGCTTACAATCTGAGTGAACAGCTCTTTATTAGCTTCCCACAGACTTTCTAAACCTCTTAGTTGCTCCTCATAATATTCTCTATCTACCTTAAGAGCTGCAAGATAATCCTCCTGCTCCTTCTTTAATTCCCTCTGCTTTCTAATTGGCTCTTGAAGCTCTATCTTTTTTTGCTCAAGGGATTTTATTCCTTCAACCAATTGGATTTCTACTTCCTCAAGTGCATTCTTTCTATCCTCGATTGAAGCTAGTAATTCTCCAAGGTTACGGGATATGTCTCTAAATATATTAATAGTTTTTAGAAGATCCTTTAAGCTTTTTGAATTAAGAAGAATCTCTAGATATGAAGTGGAACCGCCTTTTTGATAAAGTACTAAAAACTCTTCAAGGATACCTAGTTGCTCATCATAGTCCTTCTGCATATCTACAATTCTATTCTGGATATTATTAATTTCAATTTGCAAATTAGCGATTTCTTCAGAGAGTTTCATTTCCTCTAATTCCATTGCTTCAATTTTTTGAGTAATGAAAAAAAGCTCTTCTAATACAGCCTTCTCCTCATTGGTTATACCCTCCAGACTGTCTTTAGCCTCCTCTATAGGCTTTACATCACCTGTAACAAGTGGAGCATTCGAAATCATAGGGGTCATGAGCATAATAATCAAGGTCCCAATAGCAACTAATTTTTGCTTCTTCAATCAAATCCCCCCCTTATAAAACATCTGTATAATTATTCTGTTTTATTGTACCACAAATCCTTAATATAGAGAAGAAGCACTTATATAACAAATATTCAATTTTTGCTACTATTCAGCCATATCAAATCAGGTGAATATGACTAGGGAAAAATGCTTCCCCTAGTCATGTCAATTAACAAAAAGGGCTGAACTGTAGCTAAAATTATGCTGAAGTTTTTAACACTTCTTGCCTATTAATTGGATAAATGTTATAATATTTTTTAATAGCTCTTGAAAGGTTGATGCTAGTGTGAAGGTCGTTCACACCGAGGAAAGGCGTGGTTATTTCTATGAAGATACTTGTTGTTGATGATAATCAGATAAACCTTTCTATTGTTAAGGATTACCTTGAACAATTCCCCAGTGTATCTAAAGTATTATTCTGTACCAGACCTGAGGATGTCAAATTAATAGTAGATGAGGAAAATATTGATATT
>DUNS01000300.1 GCA_012839235.1 Clostridiales bacterium | reverse complement strand
TCTCTATTCTTTCAGAAATTTATGGTAAATAAAATGGGCCTATTCATCTTGATGATTTATGCCCACTTCATTTACTTACATTATTTAGTTGTTTGATAATCCAGCAGTATGGTTAATTATAAAATACTTTCTCACCTTTAGTATACAGACCATTGTTCATTATATTGTATTTCATGCTCTCCCTCGCCAGCTAATTCTGGTCTGCATATGCAACATCCTTCTGGATCATGCTCCTCCATATCGGCAGTGAAGGTAGGCATGTGTTTCCATTCACACATTTCATGTTCTCGCATGAATTTCATGGGTGGTATGCCATCTCTTTGTTCAGCGTACATATCCAACACACATAGTTGGTCCAAAGGGTTTTGAGTCAGTATCTCTTCATCGGTGTAAAATTCCTTGGCAACAATATCCCATTCCTCATCATAACCAGGATACTTAACTTTAAGCTCTTCAATTCCTTCAAGCAGTGCGGCCTTTTTCTTTTCGAATGATTTTTTATTATTTACACTGGGCTTTGTAGTCTTTTGAGTGTTGCTATTATTGTCGGTTGATTGTTTTGGAGTTGTTGGCTCTTGTGGACTTTGAGTTTTGCTATTATCGGTTGATTGTTTTGGCGTTGTCGGCTCTTGTGAATTTTGATTGTTGCTTACTGTTTTAGTTTCCGTTTGCTCATATACTACCCTTGATCCAGGTCTAACAGTTTGAAGTGCCTCTTCAAAAGTTTTATTCTCATTTCCAACTATTGCCCGTATCAACTCTATTTCATATTCCTCTAAGTTTGAATTTGCCATAGCCTCTTCATATATATCTTCTAGCTTTGCTGATGGTTCAACAATTAATTCAGAGACGTTTCCAATTCCATCTCCCCCTTCGTCAGTTTTGTTATATGTTACTTTATCATCTGCTATATCGTCATCTACTGTTATGTAATCTGCCAATTTATCATCAGCTGTTTCGTTTTCTGTTACTGTTCCATATTCGGCAGAAGCTAAGCCAGTATCTTCGTTATTCATTATGGTCGTTTCATCCAATAATGCTTGAAATTGTTTTTGCCGTATTACATAACTGATAACTAGCAATGTGAAAACTAAGGCGATTGATCCTAATGCAATAAATATAGTTTTTTTACTCTTCATATGTATGTCACCTCATAAGATTTATGATAATAATCACATGGTTCATGGTGTTAATGCTTATTCTTCCAAAGCTTTATTCTTAACAATATTTAAATAAAGCCTCATATTCTCTTCATCTTGCTTATTATAGTAATAGCCACAATAATCTGCAACTTGTATGGCTAGAAGGCTGAAAATATCACATGTAATAAATATAGCATCCCACATGTTATTGTAATCACTATCAGAATAAGTAAGTAAATATTGTTGATAAATCTCTGTAGGCAGATATCGCTTAAAATATTTACCCATTTTACCAACCGATACAGTAAAATCAGTGGTTGTACCAATATACCAAGCCATCATATCATGTAATTCCTCACGGACAACATTGTGAAACATCATCATGGAATAAGGCAATTCATTACGAGCTATTCCTTTAGCAACATTTTGTAAACACCACCAAAAATTATTGCAGCAAGATAGATAAAATAGTTCAGATGGTAGCTTAGTGATATAGTCGTCGTCACTTGCTTTAGGAAATAGAGGCAAAATCCCATCCTTATCCATCAACGCTATGCTCAAGCTATCACTTCCAATAAGTTCCAGTTTTTGAATTGGAATAAGAGTCAAATCAAGACGATTACCATCTTTAAATAACATCATCCAATTAAAATGCCCTTTACCACTGGGATAACGCATTGCTTCAGGCATTTGTAACATAAGCCTATCACCAAAAACATCTATCCAACTTTTATCGGCAATAAACGTCTCAAATTCTTCTACTACATATACAATATCATAATCCTGATAAACATCCTTTGGAGCGTTTGGATTCGTACGGGAGCCATTCATATAAACCGCCCGTACACGAGAATCTTTCTCTGCTACATTCAATATTAATTCGAACATTTCTTCTTCTGACCTCATATTATATCCTGCCTATTCCCAAATTAAGTTTCATCTATCTTTTCACCAGTTTCAGAGTCTAGTTCATTATCATCTTTTTTACTAACCTTTTTAACTTCATTTATTTCTTTACTTTCCTTATGAAGATGATAATTCATAAACTTATCCATCTCATCTTCTCTACCATTACGGTTCCAGTCGAATATAGGCATGTTATCACCCTTTCTTATAACTCACCCTTTATTTCCCCTAGTCAGATCATAACTCTCCCCAATCATCCTCTTCACATCCTTATCAGGCACATTTCCATCCATTATAATGGAATTCCAGTGCTCCTTATTCAGATGAAACCCTGGAACCACAGATTTGTAAGCACTTCGCCAGAAGTCCCTCCATTCAGGATCACATTTCACATTGATCCAGATATTTTCTTGACGTTCGAATATCCAAGCGAACACCTTATTATTCTTCTTATGGCGCATAAGAGTCCAGGTTTTGTCCTTGAAAGGATAATCTTCATAGGTATCTGGAAGTGACATACAAAAATCTATTATATATTTTCGGATATCATTCATCTGTTCGACCCTTGCCATGTAAATTCCCCCATCTTTTTAAACACATATACATTATACAGTTTCATATTTCTAGCTTTTTAACCTTTAATACCACTTCTTCCTCTCATCCTTCTTCCTCATATTATTTAGCAAGAGAAAAATCTTTTGAGGAATGAAGAATACTATCATTATTCCGAAGGATATGGAAATGGCGATGCTTATGGTTTCTACACCTTTATTAAATGCTTCTGCAAATTTATTATCAAGAAGAAAATAGGTTGTATAATATATTCCAGCTCCAGGTACTAATGAGAATATACCAGATATAAGAAATATAGTTACAGGCAGTCTTCGTCTAACTGCGAAGATTCTGGCTATGAATGACACCGTTAAGGCAGCTGCAAGAGTTGCAAGCACTTTGGAGTCTATACCCTCAAACACTAACAGATATACCACCCAGCCTATGCCCCCCGTTAAGCCACAGTAGAAAAATTCTATTTTAGGTACATCGAATAGCAATGCTATTGATATGGTTGCTATAAATGCAACTACTAATTGTATTAACATAGAATAACCTCCATCTATTAGAACTTGATTATGTGGTAGAAGTCTACATATAAATATTACAAGTAATTTGCACTCCCAGTGTTAATATCAAGAAATACAAATCATATTTTAATGAGCAACTGTTTGAAGTCGTTGGTACTTAGGTCATGTAGTCTATGACCTTAGGTACCACTACGTACTTCAATCAAGTGAGAACGTGTTGCGAATGAAATATATTTGGATTACTTGTCAATATACAACATGTGCAAATTACTCAATCGCCTCTTTTATAGAATATAATTCCATAATCTAATCATTATACTTACTCCGACAGATATACTTGTTGCCACAAGTAAGGTATCTACTAGGGATATTGTTCCTGCAAGATAATCTCCATTAAAGAAGTTTCGAACAGAAGTAGTCAGGGCAACTCCTGGAACAAGACATATGATGGAACCGATAATAATCTGATCCAAGCTGTCTCCCATACCAAGAAAATGAAGTAGTATGGAGATAAATGTAACCAGTGAAGCACCTATTGTAATTTTAAGAGCTTTAGGGAAATGTCTTCCTTCTGTGAAGTTTATAAATAAGTAAAGAAATAGTCCAGCAATAAATGAAACCAGGCTATCGTATATACTTCCTCCAAGCATATAGCAAAAAGCCGCACTACCAATTCCGGAAAATAGAACCCTAGCCCAATCTGAGGCCTTAGGTATCTTCTCAATTCTCTTAAGCTCCTCCATGGCCTCCTCTACAGAATATTTACCTGCTACAATATTTCTTGAAAGATTATTAACCTCTGCAACCCTTCCCAGATGAAGTGAATCAATAGGAACCTCTTTTATCTGGGTCGCGAAGTAATTACCATCTATGCTCATAGTGACAAATATCCCATTAGATACTGCATATACATCAATACTAACAACTCCATAATGCTTAGCAATTATCTCCATGGTTTGCTCAACACGAAATATCTCACCGCCATTGTGAAGAAGAACCTCTCCCGCCTTCAAAACTAGGCGAAAAATCATATCACTATTCCCTTTAATCTCACCGCATTGCTCATTTATATCAACATTAATCTTCTCTATAACAGCATTAACTATCTCTTGCTCATTCACTATAATAACACTCCTCTTTATACCGCTCATAATGCATATATCTACCAATTATTATAACTCAAAGGGAACTCAGACTCAACAACACAATATTTATATAAATACCTAGAAATATATTATAAACCAAAAGCCACACAACTATCTCAATTGCCAATTTACATACTATAATAGCTTATGATTTCCTAATATGTTTTATTGTTTTTTGATTAAACAATGTCATTAATATAGCAAGTATAGTATATCCAAAATGTTATATACAATAAACGATATGGGGCAGATAGAATACTAATTAGAATTAATGAAAAAGACCTTTATTAATAAGGGCGTTCCAGTAATTCTTGGAAAATACGGTGCAACCCTTAATAATAAAGATCCTGAAAGTGTAAGATTATATATTACATCAGTAGCCAGAACTGCTTACGTGATGGGAATGGTCCACATGTTATAGGATCTAGGTACCCATTATAACCATTTTAGTAAATTCTTTATGGACACAGAGTTTAATAATTCACTTAGTGAAATCACTACTCTCAACCAGAATAATTAAGGTTTGGTGATACTAAGCTATATACATTTCTAAGCTCGTCTATCTCTTCTGGACTAAGCTGTATGGTTGGAGAATTATGATCTGATGTATCTTGATTCTCCACAATTAATACAGTTCCCTTATAATCAAGGGTGTGAGTATGCCATATCCCCCGTTTAACGTTATAAAGCTTTAGAGGCTCCATGGCAATGGCGCTTATCTCTCCTATGCTATCTCCATTACCTCCAGCAAATAAGGTACAGTTCCCATCTAATAATACGAATACCTCATCGGTTTCATCGTGTTTTTGCATTGTCTTAAGGTTCTGGACCTCCAATTCATCAATATAGCGAAGGATAGCCACTCTCCATGTTTGATAATCTACTACTGGCTTGTATCCTTCTCCCCCATAAGAGCTAACATCAATATATTCCTTCTTCAATTATCCTACCTTCTTTCTACTAAAACTAATTATTTAGCCTATTAAAGCCTAGATATCAAGACGAGAGAAAAATGATTCCAATGGTGAGTATTTGCATTCGTCGGTACTTTGGTTCTGTCTTTTAGAACCTTAGGTACCGCTACGTAATGGAACTAAGCGAGAGCGTCTCACCAGGGGAACATTTTTCTCTTGTCTTGTCAATATCAATACCTTGATAGGCTAAATATTATCAACCAAATTAACAGTGATTACATGCTCCATGGACTTATCAAGGCTTTCAATATCCTTGCGAAGAATTATATCATGACCAGACCCATTATTCCGTCCATTAACATAATCCTTCCCATCTATAGCAATACTTCCCACTTCATAATTCTCATATTCCAATAAGTCTGGATTATGATATTCAACCCTTATACTTCTATCTGCAAATATTAAATTAACTGATGCCTTCTTCTTTCCATCGAACTGCTCTAACATTAGCTTTGGTTCTAGCTTCAAGTCACCAAGCACACCCTTAACTCCGAACATTTCCGTAAGAACTGTCAGCAATAACCAGCTAGCAGAACCGGTAAGGTAGTGATAGTATCCTCGTCCCTCAGGGCCGATATATTCTGGTATTCCTGGGTAGATTCGGCTCTTACTAAAATCCCTACATTGCTTGTATAGACTATTAATTGCCTTATATCCCTCTCTAGCATAGCCCCTCTGATAGAGGGCATTACCATACATTACGGTCATATGGGAGAATACTGCTCCATTCTCCTTAGTGCCATATGCAAAGCCAAACATTCTTCCTAGATCCTCTTTAACCTCATGGAAATTCGTGTTTAGTTTATAGCCTCCTACCTTTTCATCATATAGATAATTATCTGCTGCCTTAGTAATCTCATCAACCTGCTTCTCAGTTGCATTACCTGACATAATGGCAAATACCTGGCTAGTTAGCATCATTCGGGTTCCCTTATCATTGTCCCCCTCTACTCTCCTACCATGGTTATCATAATATCCATTGTACCAGGAGTAATCCTCACTATTAGTTATCCATTCAGTTTTCCTAATATGATTCTTAATCCAATCAGCCTTACGCTTTAGGTTATCCGCCAATACATCACAGGCTATCTCAATTTTTTCACCAGATAAAGTATGCTTAACTCTTTCACAGTAATCCTTAAGAAGGAACTGCTTATCAGCAACACTTTCATATAGTTCCTCATTATCGGAAAGGAGCTGGGCCATTTCAGCAAAGAAAGTAAGCTTTTCTATACCCTTGTTCTTAAGCTCAAGGATCAGGTCAGCTATTTGCTCCAGGTTACTTCCATACATATTGGTAAATGCTACACTCTCACCCCGGTCTTTAGCCATATCTAGGGCATCATTCCAATCTGCACCACGGATCTTGATATGATTATGCTCACCAACATCATAGAAGGCACATAGATTCTCTATTAGGATATGCTCTATAATAGTTCCCTTATATTCCTCTCCAGTGGAGGTTCTTAGGCGGTTACCATCTTCTTGTTTCCAGAGAGTATCCTTGTCCTCACCTCTTACTGCCTGAGGATCTTTAAAGTAATAGTTATCCTTTAGTAATACCTCCAGGTCACCACTTTGCATAATGTAAAGTCTTGTGGTTATAAATGGCCACAC
>DUNS01000299.1 GCA_012839235.1 Clostridiales bacterium | reverse complement strand
TTTGATGCTCAATATAATAATCAAGCATCTGTAATAGGTTAAGAACCTTAGGCTCCTTATTAACTAAGGCTAGCATAATAACTCCAAAAGTATCCTGAAGCTGAGTATGCTTATATAATTGATTTAATATAACATTGGCATTAACATCTCTTCTAAGCTCAATGGCAATTCTCATACCTGTTCTATCAGATTCATCTCGTAGATCAGTAATGCCATCAATCTTTTTATCCCTTACCAAATCTGCTATTTTCTCAATTAATCTTGCCTTATTAACCATGTAAGGAAGCTCTGTTACTACAATTCTGTGCTTTCCATTACCCATTGGTTCAATATCTGTTACTGCACGGATTCTAATCTTGCCTCGTCCAGTTCTATATGCTTCTTCTATTCCTGCTGTACCTAATATCTCTGCACCAGTTGGAAAGTCAGGTCCCTTTATTATCTCTAAAAGTTCATCAATTTCAGTTTCTCTATTTTCCTCTATCTTATTATCTATTATCTTTAGAACACCATTAATAATCTCAGTTAAATTGTGAGGTGGAATATTAGTTGCCATACCAACAGCTATACCTGATGTTCCGTTAACTAAAAGATTTGGGTATCTTGCTGGTAAAACATCTGGTTCTCTTTCACTCTCATCAAAGTTCGGATTAAAATCTACAGTGTCTTTATTAATATCAGACAACATTTCCATAGAGATTTTGCTTAATCTAGCCTCTGTGTAACGCATGGCTGCAGCACCATCTCCATCAACAGATCCAAAATTCCCATGGCCATCTACTAAGGGATATCTTGTTGAGAAATCCTGAGCTAATTTAACCAAAGCATCATAAATTGAGCTATCTCCATGAGGATGGTACTTACCCATAGTATCACCAACGATACGGGCACACTTACGATGGGGTTTGTCCGGACCGTTGTTAAGCTCAATCATTGCATATAAAATTCTTCGTTGAACAGGTTTTAGACCATCCCTTACATCCGGTAATGCACGGGCTGCAATTACAGACATGGCATAATCTATATAAGATGTCTCCATGGTTTTCTTTAAGTCGATATCTTGCACCTTGTCAAAGATATGTTCATCCATTACTTTTCCTCCATTTTCTTACCTTCTTGGAAATCATGAAAGTATAAGGCTCAATCTAAATATCCAGATTCTTGACAAACCTTGCATTTGCCTCAATAAATTCACGTCTCGGCTCAACATTATCACCCATTAATGTAGTGAAGGTTAAGTCTATTTCAGAAGATTCATCTTCATCCATTGTAACACGAAGTAGTACTCTAGTATCTGGATTCATGGTTGTTTCCCATAGCTGTTCTGGATTCATCTCTCCAAGACCTTTATATCTCTGAATCCTATTGTTTTGATCTCTTCCTATTTCTGATAGAATTTCTTCTAGCTCTTCATCACTGTATGCATATCTAATAACTTTGTTTTTCTCCACCTTATAAAGAGGAGGTTGAGCTAGATATACATATCCTTGCTTGATAAGCTCAGGCATAAATCTGTAAAAGAAGGTTAATAGTAAGGTACTTATATGAGCTCCATCAACATCTGCGTCTGTCATAATTATAATCTTATGATATCTTAATTTTGAAACATCAAAATCTTCTGAAATGCCTGCTCCAAATGCTGTAATCATAGCTCTTATTTCCGCATTGCCTAATATTCTATCTAATCTAGCTTTTTCAACATTTAATATCTTACCTCTAAGAGGAAGTATAGCCTGGGTTGCTCTAGAACGGGCAGTTTTAGCAGAACCTCCCGCAGAATCACCCTCCACAATATATATTTCGCAATTTTCTGGATTCTTGTCAGAGCAATCTGCAAGCTTACCAGGTAAGCTTGTATTCTCTAAAGCTGTCTTTCTTCTTGTTAAATCCCTAGCTTTTCGAGCAGCATCCCTTGCCCTTTGTGCCATAATAGATTTTTCACAAATCATCTTAGCAATGGTAGGATTTTGCTCTAGAAAATAGGTTAACTGTTCGCTTACCACATTATCAACTGCACCGCGAGCTTCGCTGTTTCCAAGCTTTTGCTTGGTTTGACCTTCAAATTGAGGATCTGTAAGCTTTATACTTATAATAGCTGTTAATCCTTCTCTTATATCTTCACCAGATAAGTTTGTATCATTTTCTTTTAAAAGCTTTTGCTTTCTAGCGTAATCATTAAAGGTCTTTGTCAAAGCATTCTTAAAACCTGATAGATGGGTACCCCCTTCAGGTGTGGTTATATTATTAACAAAGCTATAGCAGCCCTCAACAAAACTATTATTATGCTGCATAGCTACCTCAACATAAACACCATCCTTATCTCCCTCACAATAAATAATGTCACGATAAAGAGGATCTTTATTATGATTTAGATATTCTACATATTCCTTAATTCCACCTTCATAGTGAAATATTTTTTCATTAATCTCTTCTTCTCGATTATCTCTTAGTATTATTTTTAAGTTCTTGGTAAGAAAGGCCATTTCTCTAAGCCTTTGTTTTAATATATTAAAATCATAAATTGTTTCTTCAAATATTTCCTTGTCTGGTAAAAAACTAACCTTGGTACCATTAATATCTGTATCTCCGGTTTCTTGAAGCTCGGTTATCACTTTACCTCTTTCATATCTCTGATTATACTTTCTTCCATCAGTACATACTTCTACCTCTAGCCATTCTGAAAGGGCATTAACAACAGAAGCACCTACACCATGTAGGCCTCCTGATACCTTATATCCGCCACCACCAAATTTACCTCCAGCATGAAGCACTGTAAATACTACTTCTACTGCAGGCTTTCCTGATTTATGATTTATTCCAACCGGTATGCCACGACCATTATCCATTACAGTTATAGAATTATCTTTATTTATCTCCACCACGATGGTATCACAATAACCAGCCAATGCCTCATCAATGGCATTATCTACAATCTCGTATACCAGATGGTGTAACCCCTTAGAAGAAGTACTTCCAATATACATACCAGGTCTTTTTCTTACTGCTTCTAATCCTTCTAATATCTGGATTTGATCAGCACCATATTCGTTACTCATTATATTCCTCCAGTTCTTTTTGGAGGAATCCTCCTCCATGTGTATATCAAATAAACTCTAATCATAAAGTTTAATTTTCCTCTATTATTGAACCATTTACAACTTTGAAAATTTTGTTATTCTCACTTCTTCTATTAACAAATTCCTCTAATCCAGTACAGGTTATTATTGTTTGAATATCCCCTATTCCATTAAGTAAATGGGTTTGCCTATTTCTATCTAATTCTGATAAAACATCATCCAACAATAGTATGGGATTATCGTTTATTATTGACTTTACTAAATCAATCTCTGCTAACTTAAGAGAAAGTGCAGCTGTCCTTTGTTGTCCTTGGGACCCATACTTTCTAATATCAATATCCTTTAGTAAAAAACACATATCATCTCTATGGGGACCAACTGTTGTCATCTTAAGATTCAAGTCTCGTTCATGGGCTCTTTTTAATTTATCATCAAAATTATGATCTTCAACATTTGGTTCATACTTGATAAATAGTTCTTCTCTTCCACCAGTTAAACTTTTATGTACTTCATAAACCAATTCATTTAGTCTAAGTATAAAACTTTTTCGCGTGTTAATAACTCGCTTACCATATTCAACCAACTTAGAATCCCATATATTTAGTGTATCCAATAATTTACTATTAAAACTAATTTGTTTTAGTAAATTATTCCTCTGCAAAAGAGTCTTGTTATAATTGGTTAAATAATGCAAGTATATTTTATCTAATTGACATAACTCCAAGTCAAGAAATCTTCTTCTTTCAGAAGGGCCATTTTTAATAATATAAAGATCTTCTGGCGAAAAAAACACAAGGTTAAGCAATCCAAACAATTCACCTTGCTTTTTTATTGGAATTCCATCAATGGCAACCCCTTTAGCTTTACTTTTTTTTAAATGAATATCTATTCTATGAGGAATATCATTTTTCTCAAGATTAATTCGAATATGAGCTTCATCCTTATCGAATTTTATTATCTCTCTATCTTTACTTCCCTTATGTGACTTTGTTGTTCCACAAAGATATATAGCCTCTAGTATATTGGTTTTTCCCTGAGCATTTTCACCATACAAAATATTAGTACCATCATAAAATTTCATATTAAGATCTGAGTAATTACGGAAGTCTTTAAGTTCTAATGATTTTACAATCATACATACACCAACAATTCTTTCTCCTTTAAATACAATACTTAACTTTTTATTTTAATCACATTACCATTAAACTCAACAATATCTCCATCATGAAGCTTCTTTCCTCTTTGATATTCTACGACACCGTTAACCTTAACATTACCATCAGTTATTTCAAATTTAGCATCAACACCAGAATCCACTAGCCCTGCTGCTTTTAAGGCTTGACCTAACTTAATATACTCTTCTCTTAATTTAATTATTTCCAAATGGAAACCTCCAGTCATAAAACTTTTATTATTTAATCTGCAACATTAATATTAACAGGCAATATTAGATAAATGTATGATTGATCCTTATCTCTAATAAAGCAAGGAGCCTTAGCATTTATCAAATAAATATCTACTGTTTCCTCATCAATTACTCGGAGAGCATCAAGTAAGAACTTAGGATTGAATCCAATAACAATATCTTTACCCTCCATAACTATATCTATTTCTTCATTCATAGAACCTATAGCTGTGTTGATTCTTAATTCAAAATTACTCTTATCAATATTGATGATTACAGGCTTCTTGTCTACTTCCCTTATTAGTAAAGAAGCTCTTTCTATACAATTTTGAAGTTCTTTTTTATTAATTGATATCTTTGTCTCATAGTCACTAGATAGCATCTGGTCGATTCTATAATATTCACCCTCAATTAACCTTGTTAAAACAAGGGTATCATCAAATTCAAATAATGCATGTTTATCAGTAAAATATATATTTACTAAAGAGGATACCTCTCCGGAAAGTATCTTACTAATTTCATTCAAGGTCTTACCAGGAATTATAATCTTACAATCTTCATAGGAATCCTTTAATTCAATCTTTCTAATAGAAATTCTATGTCCATCTAGAGATACAACCCTAAGGACACTATCCTTTATTTCAAATAATTCACCAGTCATAATTTTATTATTCTCATTATCAGATATAGAGAATACTGTTTGTCTAATAACTTCCTTTAAGGCGAATTGGGATAATACCAAGGGTTTTTCTTTTTCAATATTCGGTAAGTAAGGAAACTCTTCACTAGAAATACCTGAAACATTAAACTTAGCTTTTTCACAAATTATCTCTGTCATATAGTTAGAGTCAGTTGATATACTAACCTCATTCTCAGGTAACCTTCTAACTATCTCAGAAAAAATTTTAGCATTAATAGCTACGTTACCATCTTCTATAATAGTTCCTTTAACTAAAGTTTCTATACCTAATTCCATATCATTGGCTATAAGTTTAATATTATTATTCTTTGCCTCTATTACTAAACATTCTAATATAGGCATAGTAGTTTTAACAGGGATTGCCTTAAGAACAATATTAACACTATTTAATAAATCAGATTTTTGACATTGGATTTTCATATGTGTACAATTCTCCCTTCGGTGTAAATATATAAATATATAAAAGATTCTTAGAAGTAGTAATAATAAGGGTCGTGGATTTGTTGAAATCGGCATAAAGCTCTTTAAACGTAGGGTTTTGCCACTTTGATAAGGCTGTTAATAATCAAAATTATACATGTGGAAATAAAGGATATAATTAACATACAAAATTTGGTTATGATTCTATATACTCATAATAAACAGCTTATCCACTTTTTATAAACAATAACTTAACAAAAGATATTAATATATATATATGCATCTATTCTACTCAGGATTTATCTTCTTTATTAATACATCAATAGTATTATGTAATGTAGAATCCTCATCTATACTAGAAGAAATCTTGTCAAATCCATGAAGAACAGTAGAATGATCTCTACCTCCAAGAACTTTACCAATGTCAGTAACAGAAAGGTCAGTCAGTTTACGACACAAGTACATAACAACCTGTCTTGGGAAGGAAATACTTCTACTTCTATCTTTTGAATATATATCAGCTGAAGAAATATTGTAATGTTCAGCAACAACGTCAACTATTAATTCAGGTGTAATAACTTTTTTTTCATTAGGGGAAATAATATCTTGAAGAGCTTCTTCAGCTAACAAAACATTAAGTTCCCTTTTTTTAAGTCTAGAAAATGCTACTATCTTAGTTAGAGCACCTTCAAGCTCTCTTATATTAGATTTTATATTAGTAGCTATATAACGAAGGACATCTTCGTCAATTGTATAGCCATCAAGTTCTTCTTTTTTCTTTAAGATTGCCATTCTAGTTTCATAGTCAGGTGGTTGAATATCTGCCATAAGACCATGCTCAAAACGAGAACGAAGCCTGTCCTCTAAAGTAGTCATTTCTTTAGGAGGGCGATCACTTGATATAATTATTTGTTTTTTGGATTCATGTAAGGTGTTAAAGGTATGGAAAAACTCTTCCTGAGTACTTTCCTTTCCTATTATAAATTGAATATCATCTATTAATAATATATCAATGCTCCGATATTTTTCACGAAATGCGATTGTAGTTTTTCTCTGAATTGCCTCGATTAGTTCATTGGTGAATTTCTCACTGGTAACATATAATACATTAGCATCTGGATTCTGATTAAGAACAAAATGGGCTATAGAATGCATCAAATGTGTTTTGCCCAAACCAACCCCACCATATATAAATAATGGATTATATATTTCCCCTGGATTTTCAGCAACTGCTAAGGAAGCAGCTCTTGCAAATTCATTATTACCTCCAACAACAAAGGAATCAAAGGTGTAGCGAGGATTAAGAAAAGTAGGAGTATTACTTGGTTTTTTGCTCACAAAAGGCACATCTTTTTTTTCTAATGTATTTAACTGACTTTGAAGAACAAAATTAACCTCATAGGCTTCATTCATTATTTCTTCAATAGATACTTTTAATAATATTTCATATTTATTTTTTATAACATTAAGACTTGGAGGCCCAATCCGTTCATCATTAATTAAAACTGTAATAACATGATCATTAACCTCATAAACCTTAAGGGGACGTAACCATGTATTATATGACACCTCAGTGATGCCATACTCCCTAACTAAGTATTCTAATATATCATTCCATCTTGTTTCTACTAAACTTTTCATTCTTGCCTCCACAATTACTCACATAGATATATATTATAACAAATCCAGTAAATTTTCAATGATAATATCTCATTCATTATATATCAACATCCCTAAATTTCCAATGTGGAATGGTGGATTCTATAATAAACACTATGAACAAGATGAAAAATGTTTATAAATCCACTAAAAGAACATAATCCGAAGAAAGAATCAAACAAAATATCCACATAAGAATCATTATTATCCACAAACTATATTTTACACCATTTAATATAGAAGAAACTTTTTTCCACAGGATATTGTGAACAAGTACATTTATAGAATAGATTAACACATGGATATAATAAGATATAGAGTTTTTTATAAATCATTAAATTTAAAGTATAAATGAGGAATAGTATATGTAATATGGAATAAAATATTAACTTGACGTAAATAAGGAATGCGAATATAATAGACATGATATTCCAAGGTGATATATAATAGGAAAAATCCGCTAATGAATAAGATAGTGCTGATTAAAGGAGGTGTATAGTTATGAAGATGACATTCCAACCTAAGAAAAGATCAAGATCTAGGGTACATGGATTTAGAAAAAGAATGAGTACAGCTAATGGTAGAAAAGTTTTGGCTGCAAGAAGAGCAAAAGGAAGAAAAGTTTTATCTGCTTAGGTCGCAATTTTGTGACCTTTTCTTCTATCTTGTAAAATTTGTTCCTATGGCATAAATTTTGCAGGTTAGTGTGAACAGAATTCACACAGATGAAAGGCATGGTTATTATTAATGCAATCATTAAAAAACAATAGTGATTTTAAAAGAGTTTACCGTACGGGGAGATCCTTTGCAAATAAGTATCTTGTAATGTATGCAATGGACAATAATTTGAATACTAATAGACTGGGAATATCGGTTAGTAAAAAAATCGGAAATAGTGTCGTTAGACACAGGATAACTAGACTTATTCGAGAAAGTTATCGTTTATCAGAAGAAAAAATTTTACAGGGTCTGGATATTGTCGTTGTCGCCAGGGTAGGAGCAAAAGATAAATCTTATCACGAAATCAAGAGTGCATTGATGCATTTAATATGTCTTCATAAAATCGATAAGAAGAATGATGTACCGGAGCAAATTAAGAGTTAATGGTAGAGGTATAGTATTAAATGAAAATAGTATTAATTGGAATAGTGAAAATCTACAGGAAGTTCATTTCACCTTTGAAGAGAACTTCTAGTTGTATCTATACACCTACCTGCTCTTTATATGCCATTGAGGCTCTTGAAAAACACGGTGCATTGAAAGGAACCTATTTAGCCGTTAGAAGAATTTTAAGATGTCATCCATTTCATAAAGGGGGATATGATCCGGTTCCATAATATTAGACGGCTCTAAGGAGGAAAAATACGTGGTGTTTACAATTTTGACGAAAAGCGGTGGGATGTTAGGTCCTATAGCCAACTTGCTTGGTTTGATAATGAATGGTATATATGAATTTTTCCACTTATTCGGTATACAGAATATAGCATTATCTATTATTGTTTTTACTTTTATAACGAAATCATTGATGATTCCGTTAACACTGAAGCAACAGAAATTTACTAAATTGTCATCCAAGATGAATCCAGAATTACAAGCGATTCAAGCTAAATATAAAGGCAAGAAGGACGAAGCTTCTATGCGTAAACAACAGGCTGAAACTCAGGCTGTTTATGAAAAATATGGAGCTAGCCCAACTGCAGGCTGCTTACCATTGTTAATAACCCTTCCTATTATGTTTGCATTATACAGGGTAATTAATAATATACCTGCATATGTTAATGAGGTTAAGGTATTATATGAAGCAATTGCAGTTGAACTTTCAGGTGTTACTGGCTTTGAGAGTATTATATTAGAAATGGCTAAAGGGGTAAGAGTAACAGCAGAAGAATTAACTAATAACAATACAATTATTGATGTATTAGCTAAGTTTGGTAGTGATGAGTGGCATCAGCTGGCAGATAAAATTCCACAGATTTCCCCTGTATTAGAGGCAAATGTGCCTTCAATATTAAAAGTAAATAGCTTCCTAGGTCTAAATATTACTAATGCTCCAGGATGGAAGCCTCCTGCTGTGATTATTCCAATACTTGCTATGGCTTTGCAATTTGTTCAAGGTAAGCAGATGAATATGAAGAATACTGATGCTAACAAGGATAATCCTTCTGCATCAGCAATGAATTCAATGACTACTGTGATGCCTATTATGTCAGGTGTTTTCTGTATAACATTGCCAATTGGTGTAGGTATATATTGGATTGCGACAAGTGTGTTTACTATAATTCAACAGTTTTTTACCAACAAGTATTTAGATAAGGTGGATGTAGACGATCTAATTCAGAAGAATCTTGAAAAGAATAGTAAGAAGATTAAGAAACATAATGGTAATCCATCTACTATGTCCTTACAAGAGCTTGCTAAAAAGCAAACTAAATCAATTGATGCTCCTGCTGTTGATAATGAAGTTGTTGATCATAATGCTGATAATGAGAGTGATTCTGAAACAAATAATCCAAGTAGTATTTCCGAAATAGCTAATCTTCTAAAGAACAGAGGTAGTGAAAAGGGGGATAAATAGAATGGAATGGAAAGAGTTTGTTGCAAAAACTGTAGATGAAGCATTGACTAATGCTATGCTTGAGCTGGAAACAACAGCTGAGAACTTAGAGTACGAGGTTATTGAGAAGGAAACTAGCGGATTTTTAGGTATGTTTGGAAAGCCTGCTAAGATCCGTGTTAGAATAAAGCTAACCCTAGAGAATAAAGCAAAGAAGTTTTTATCTGATATATTTACTACTATGGGTATAGTGGCTGAAGTAGAAGTTCTCTATGATGAGGATAATGAAACACTAGACATTAACTTAAACGGTGAAGATATGGGTGTTTTAATTGGTAAAAGAGGACAAACCCTAGATGCTTTACAATATTTAGTTAGTTTGATTATTAATAAAAACTCTGAAAAATATATAAAAGTTAAGCTAGACACAGAAAATTATAGAGCAAGAAGGAAGGAAACCCTTGAGAATCTAGCTAAAAACATTGCTTTTAAGGTTAAGAAAACAAGAAAACCCGTTTCCCTAGAGCCTATGAATCCTTATGAAAGAAGAATTATACATTCGGCACTACAGAATGATAAGTTTGTTGAGACATATTCAGAGGGAGATGAACCTTACCGTAAAGTAGTTATCAGTAATAAAAAATCTAATAGAGATAACAGATATAACGGTAAGAATAATTATAGCAAAAACAATAAGAATTATAGTAGAGATTACCGTAAAGATTATAAAGAATATAAAGAAAGTAAAGAAAAAGAAAAAGCTGCAAAAGAAAAAAAGGCTTAAATAAGCATTTGTATGTTTATGGTAAGGGTGTCTTAAAAGTAGAGCATACTTTTAGACACCCTTTTCTGAATAAAGGAAGGAAAGGTTATGACAAGTGATACCATAGCTGCTATTGCAACAGGAATGAGTAATGCAGGAATTAGTATAATTAGAATAAGTGGGGATGATTCCCTTTCATTGATTGATAAGTTGTATCGTTCTAAAAAAGGTGATAAAGTACTTTCAAAGGAAGACAGCCATACGATTCATTATGGATATATTGTAGATGGTGATGAGATTATTGATGAAGTTATGGTTGCAGTTATGAAAGCCCCTAGAACCTATACTAGAGAAAATGTGGTTGAGATTAACTGTCATGGAGGAATTGTTGTCACAAGAAAAGTTTTAGAGTTGGTTATAAAGAATGGTGCAAGAATTGCTGAACCAGGTGAATTCACAAAAAGAGCATTTCTTAATGGAAGAATCGATCTTTCTCAGGCTGAAGCCATAAGTGATCTTATTCAGGCTAAGAATGAATTGGCATTGAAAAATTCCCTTAATATGCTTCGTGGTGGTGAAAAAGCAATTATTAAAAAGCTTCGTGATAATATACTTTATGATATTGCATATATAGAAGCAGCACTAGATGACCCTGAACACATGAGTTTAGATGGATTTGATCAAACAGTTATTAATAATATTAATAGTGAAGAAGAAATTATATCCAAGTTAATAAAAGAATCTAGAAATGGTAAGATCATCAAAGAGGGAATTAAGACTGTTATTGTAGGAAAACCAAATGCAGGTAAATCAAGCTTATTAAATTGGTTAGTTGGTGAAGAAAGAGCTATAGTAACAGATATTGCAGGTACAACAAGGGATACATTAGAAGAGACCATTAATCTTAATGGCATTACACTTAATGTTATTGACACAGCAGGAATACGCAAGACCCATGATATCATTGAGAAAATAGGGGTTGATAAAGCACTTAAAATTGTTACAGATGCTGATTTAATCATATTTGTTATAGATTCTTCTACGGATCTTGATGAGAACGACGAAGAAATATTTACTATGATCGAAGACAAGAAAACTATTATATTATTAAATAAATCTGATTTAACCAAAAAAATATCATTGGATGAAATAAAGGCTAAATCCAATAAGCCTATTATTCAAATTTCTGTTAAGGATAATTCAGGATTGGATATGATAGAGCAACAAATTAAGGATATGTTTTTTAATGGTGAGATAACACTTAATGAGGATATATATATTACCAGTGAAAGACATAAGGAAGAATTAGAAAAAGCCCTACAGAGTCTCAAGCTTGTTAAACAAAGTGTTATAGACGGAATGCCTGAGGATTTTTATACCATAGATTTAATGAATGCATATGAGGCTTTAGGTAGAATTTTAGGGGAGAATGTAGAAGAAGATTTGGTCAACATGATTTTTAAGGAATTTTGTATGGGTAAATAGTTTCGAAGAAATAATGGGAGTTATTTTAAGAATAGCAAAAGCTGTTATTCTTCAGGATTTATGCCCAAAGTGTACAGGTTATGAGGAAAGGCGCGGTTATTTATATGTCATATATATACGATAGTTATGATGTTATAGTTGTTGGAGCAGGTCACGCAGGATGTGAGGCAGCACTGGCTTGTGCTAGGCTTTCTATTAAGACTATGTTATTTACATTAAGTATGGATAGTATAGCATTGATGCCATGTAATCCTAATATTGGAGGAACTTCTAAGGGACACCTTGTAAGGGAAATAGATGCCCTTGGTGGTGAAATGGGAAAAAATATTGATAAGACCTTTATTCAATCAAAAATGTTGAATTTATCTAAGGGTCCTGCTGTCCACTCTTTAAGGGCTCAGGCAGATAAGCAAGCATATTCATCAAGAATGCGTAAGGTCCTAGAGAATACTGAGAATTTGACATTAAAACAAGCTGAAGTTGTTGAGATATTAACAGAGGATAATAAGGTAACAGGGGTAAGAACATTTTCTAATGGTATATATCCTTGTAAAGCTGTTATTCTTTGTACTGGAACATACCTTAATGCTAGATGTATTTATGGTGAAACCGTTAATTATACTGGACCCGATGGACTTATGCCTGCCAATCATTTGACAGAATCCTTAAAATCATTAGGTCTTGAAATGTATAGATTTAAAACAGGTACTCCTGCTAGAATAGACAGACGTTCAATTGATTTTTCTAAGATGATTGAACAAAAGGGTGATGAAGTAGTTGTTCCATTTTCATTTACTACGGATCCTAAGGATGTGCAGATTGACCAGGTCTCTTGTTGGTTAACTTATACCAATGAAGAAACTCATAAGATTATTAGAGAGAATATTGATCGTTCACCCTTATATTCAGGGGCTATAGAGGGTACTGGGCCTAGATATTGTCCTTCCCTTGAGGATAAGGTGGTTAAATTTGCTGACAAGGATAGACATCAGGTATTTATTGAACCAGAAGGCAACTATACCAATGAAATGTATATAAGTGGGATGTCCTCATCTCTGCCTGAGGACGTACAGATACGAATGTATCGCTCTGTTGTAGGTTTAGAGAATGCCAATATTGTTAAAAATGCTTATGCAATTGAATATGATTGCATAAACCCGATACAGCTAAAACCCACCTTAGAGTTTAATAATATAGAGGGATTATTTAGTGGCGGACAATTTAATGGTAGTTCAGGATATGAGGAAGCTGCAGCCCAGGGTCTTGTTGCAGGTATTAATGTAGCTATGAAGCTACTTGGAAGAGAACCACTTATCATAGATAGATCAGAAGCTTATATTGGGGTGTTAATTGATGACTTGGTAACTAAAATTACCCATGAGCCTTATCGTATGATGACATCTCGAGCAGAATATAGACTTCTTCTTAGACAAGATAATGCTGACTTACGCTTAACTAAAAAGGGTTATGAAGTAGGTCTAATTGATGAAGAAAGATATAATAAGCTTATTCTTAAAGAAGAAGCTATTGCAAAGGAAACAGATAGGCTTAATAGGACAATGATAGGTGCAACTAAGGAAGTTCAGGAGCTTATGTCTAAGCTTTCTAGTACACCATTAAATACAGCTACTAGCTTAGCAGAGCTTATTCGTAGACCTGAATTAAACTATGAGTTACTGAAGCCTATCGATAAAAAAAGAGTAGAGTTACCTCAGGAAGTTATAGAACAGGTTAATATTAATATTAAGTATGAAGGTTATATTAAAAGACAGCTTAGCCAGGTTGAACAGTTTAAGAAGCTTGAGGAGAAGAAGATACCGGAGAATATTGATTATGATCAGGTTCCTAGCTTAAGGATTGAGGCGAGACAAAAACTTAATATGTTTAGGCCTGTATCTATAGGACAAGCATCAAGAATATCTGGAGTATCTCCATCTGATATATCAGTATTAATGATATACCTTTCTAGTCACAAAATTAGTTAGGACCAATATATAGGGGAGTAAATTGAAGGATCAATCTTTCAGATGCAAATATATTATTAAAGTCCATATTTGCTAGCTATAAGGAAAGGTAGTGAAAAATTATGAATGAAGGTTATAAAAAGTTTGAGGATGGTCTTAGGCAATTAAATATAGTTTTAAACCAAGACCAGAAGGAACAGTTTTTAAAGTATTATGAATTACTTATAGAGTGGAATAAAGTCATGAATCTTACTGCTATTACAGATTTTACTGAGGTCATAGATAAACATTTTCTAGATAGCCTAACAATGATAAAAATTTATAGCTTATCTAATGAAAAAATCATTGATGTTGGTACCGGTGCTGGATTTCCAGGAATACCTTTAAAAATTGCATTTCCTAATACTAAAATAGTTTTACTTGATTCCCTAAGAAAAAGAATCAATTTTTTAGATGAAGTAATTAAATCTTTGAGATTAGATGGAATTGAAACAATTCACGGAAGAGCTGAAGACCTTGGTAAAGATACGAAATATCGGGAAAAGTTTGATGTTTGTACCTCTAGGGCAGTTGCAAATCTAGCTACCCTTGCTGAATATTGTCTTCCCTTTGTAAAAGTTGGAGGTAATTTTATATCATATAAATCCGGTGATGTGACCGAAGAGCTTAATCTTGCTAAGAAAGCTACAGGACTTTTAGGTGGCTCAATTGATGAGATTAAGATTTTTCCTTTACCAGGTACTGATATTGATCGATCCTTAATTAAGATTAAAAAGGATTCTAGAACCCCAATGAAGTTTCCTAGAACCCCAGGAAAGCCTAGTAAAGAGCCTTTGCTGTAATAATTTAAGGAATAATATAGAATTATGTAAATAAATTAATGATTTTCGTATTTTTGTTAATATTTATACTTTCAAAATATGGAATTTTATTATATGATATATATAGCTTGTTAATGACATTGATGTCTAATGATGTAAGGTTACCATATGAACGAAAGGAAGCATATATCATGGAGGACAGTAAAATTGATATTTTAGCTGAATATGAGGGTTCTAAGGAATTAGTTGACTTACTTAAAGAAGAGTGTAATGAAGCTCTGATCGGTGTTTTAGGACTTAACCTTTTGGAGGCTCAAGAAAAAGAGCGACAAAGGATAGCTGCTGATCTACACGATTCTACAGTTCAGAATCTTACTAGCCTTTTTCATAAAGCTGAATTATGTTTTAAACTTATTGACATAGATAGTGTAAGAGCTAAACTAGAGTTAAGCAGTATGTCAAATACTATTAAACTCATTATCGATGAGATGAGAGATGTAATTTTTAATTTAAAACCCATGTCTTTAAGTGATTTGGGATTGATTTTGACCATGGAACAATATGTTGATCAACTTAAAAGAGATTTTGATATTCAGGTGAAATTTATTCATAACAAAGAAATTGAAAATATTGTTCCAGTTGTTAGTACAACACTTTTTCGTATTATTAAGGAGGCTTGTTCTAACGTAATTAAGCATGCAAGGGCATCACTACTTGAGATAAATATAGAATATAGCCTAGATTCTATTTTGGTATCTATTAGTGATAATGGGGTTGGATTTAATATTGAAGAATATAAAACTAATAACAAAATTCAAATGTCAAACTTTGGTCTGTCTATTATGCAAGAGAGGGCAGCACTTTTAAGTGGGACTTTGAAAATAGAATCTACTAAAGGTAAAGGTACAAAGGTAATGGTTACTGTACCAGCGACTATATGCAAGGGGGATACTAATGAATAAACCGATTAACATAATGATTGCAGATGACCACCTCATGGTAAGAGAAGGATTAAAACAATTATTAGAGCTAGACGGCGATATTAAAGTTAACGCAGAAGCGGATGATGGGGTACAGTGTATTAATCAATTGGGTAAAAAGGAAACAGATGTTCTTCTTCTTGATATTAATATGCCTAGAATGAATGGGTTAGAAGTATTGCAGCAAATCAAGGAGAAGAAAAATAATGTCAAAGTACTCATTTTGACAATACATAATGAAGTAGAGTACTTGGCAAAGGCAGTAGAAATTGGTATCGATGGATATGTTCTAAAGGATTCAGAAAGTTCCCTTCTAAAGAAGGCCATTTATTGTGTATATAATGGAGAGACTTTCATCCAACCAGAATTAGCACCAAAACTTAAGGAAAGAGTGGAGCAAAAGAAAAATTTCCTCAAGAATAATGACGATTCACTAACTAAGAGAGAGATCGAAGTGTTAAAACTTTTAGCTGAAGGCTTGTATAACAAGGAAATTGCCTATACCTTGGAGATTAGTGAGAAGACTGTTAAGAATCATGTATCAAATATATTCAAAAAAATTGATGTATCAGATCGTACTCAAGCGGCTGTTTATGCAATAAGAAATAATATAGTTGATATATTCTAGCTTAGATTATTAATGGCAGTAAGGGAATGTTTCACGTGAAACATTCCCTTATTTTTTATGATATGTAAATTGGTTTACCAATTCATCTTATCTCTTTTATTGATAAAATCATAAGATTATTTCTAAGAATATTGTTATATAATAAAATATTATAGATATAACTTCTAAATGATGTTATAATGAAAAAAGTGCATTATTAAACTTTAATACTATAATTATTTAGTAAAAATGAGGGGTGGTCAATATGTCGAGAATAATTGCAATAGCGAATCAAAAAGGTGGAGTAGGAAAAACCACTACTGCTATAAATTTGTCTTCATGCTTAGCTGAGAAAGGGATGAAAATTCTAACAGTGGATATAGACCCTCAGGGAAATACCTCTAGTGGTTTGGGCGTTGACAAAAATAATATAGAAAATTCCGTTTATCAAATGATTATTGGCCAATGCTCTTTGGATGAATGCCGTATTAAAGATCTCTATGAAAATCTTGATCTTATCCCTTCAAATGTTAATCTTGCAGGTGCTGAAATCGAACTTATTGGTGTTAATAATAGAGAGTACATATTAAAACAGGCCTTAAATATGGTTAGAGATGATTACGATTTTATTATTATTGATTGTCCACCTTCCTTAAGTACTTTAACAGTTAATGCAATGACAGCTGCTGATACTGTTTTAGTTCCGATACAGTGTGAATTTTATGCCTTGGAGGGACTAACTCAGTTAATCCATACTATTAACCTTGTAAAGAAGAGATTAAATCCAACATTAGATATTGAAGGTGTGGTATTTACTATGTTTGATGCAAGAACTAATCTTTCACTTGAGGTAGTTGAAAATGTTAAACAGAATCTTAAGCAGAATATATATAAGACGATTATACCTAGAAATGTTAGGTTAGCAGAGGCTCCTAGCCATGGGTTACCTATTAATATCTATGATCCAAAGTCAGCAGGTGCTGATGGATACAGGCAATTGGCCGATGAAGTTATTGAGAAGGATAGTAATGATATTAATATCATGAGTAAAAAGTCAAAACCAGAGGAAAAGAAGAAGAAAAACTTGTTCAAAAAGAGAAAGTAAGAAAAAAGTTAATTTTTATAGGTAAGGGAGGATGAATATGGCTGTTCGAAAAGGACTAGGTAAAGGTCTGGATAGTATGATTCCGGAACAGATAAAAAACAGTAAGGATAATAACGAAGATAATGTTTCACGTGAAACATTAATAAATATTAACGAGATAGAACCTAATAAAACTCAACCAAGAAAAAACTTTGATGAGGATGCTCTAAATGAGCTGTCGGACTCAATTAAGCAATATGGCATAATACAACCATTAATACTTCAAAAGATGAATAAAGGCTATGAGATTATTGCAGGGGAAAGAAGATGGAGAGCGGCACGAATCGCTGGTTTGAAAAAGGTGCCTGCCATTATAAAAGAATATACAGACCAAGAAATAGTTGAAATAGCTTTAATAGAGAATATTCAACGTGAGGATTTAAACCCTATAGAAGAAGCCCTAGCATATCAAAGATTAATCCAAGAATTTAATCTTAAACAAGAGGATGTAGCTGACAGAGTATCTAAAAGCAGAACTGCGGTAACAAACTCAATGAGATTACTTAAATTAGATCAAAGAATCCAGCAAATGCTTATAGATGAGACCATAAGTAGTGGACATGCCAGAGCATTGTTAGGAATAGAGGATAAAGAGAAACAACATGAGGCTGCCTGTAAAGTTATTGAAAGTAAATTAAGCGTTAGAGAAACAGAAAAGTTTGTTAGGGATTTATTAAAAGTTAAAGAGGGAAAAAATGACACAGTAATTAATAATAATAATCAACTGGTGTATAGAGATATTGAAGAAAAAATTAGAAGTATTATGGGAACAAAGGTATCTATAAGAAACAAGCAAAATAATACAGGAAAAATTGAAATAGATTATTATTCCATAGAAGAGCTTGAGAGAATCTTAGAGCTATTCCAAGGAATATTAAATGATTAGAGAACATTTATCTATTATTGGAGGAAAATTTCATGAATATAATGGAGCTTATCAATAACAATTTATCATACATTATACTATGTTTGATTCCATTTTCGATCATTCTATTTATATTAATTATAATACTAATTGTTAAACAATCAAATCTTAAAAGGAAATATAAGAAGTTTATGACTGGTTCCGATGGAGGGTCCTTGGAAAATCAGATTCTACTACGATTTGAAGAAATTGATCAGTTAATACAGGGAGAAAAAAGACTAAACGGTGAGATTAATGCAATTAGAGAAAATCTAATGATAACCTATCAAAAAATAGGTATTGTAAAATACGATGCATTTAAGGAAATGGGAGGGAAGCTTAGCTTCGTGCTTGCTTTACTTAATAAAGAGAACAATGGTATTATTCTTAACTCAGTTCATAGCAGTAGAGAAGGCTGTTATATATATTTGAAAGAGATTATTAATGGAGAATCTTTTTTAGAGTTGTCTGAAGATGAGAAAAATGCTCTAAACCAAGCAATTAATAGTAATAAATATTAGTAACTTTAAAAGAAGAAAAACCAACTATATTACAAGATATGGTAAATAAAAGCAATATCTGACTTTGTATAGAAGGGATGTTGCTTTTGTTTTAAGTTGTCAGTATATTTACCTTAACAGTTGCTGATTAATAAAAAAAGTAATAATAATTTAGTTTTGATAAAACATTAAGACATTTATCTTATATACAAACAATATTTGACTATGGTAGAATTAATACGATAATATGGTAATAATTACATCTAAAAATAAAAAACACTATGTAATAATGTAGAAATAATATTTGTCAAAGTCCAAATATTATTTAAGGGGGTCATAGATATGAGAATTATTTCATTAGATTCTATAAAAGGGGACGAATTATTAGCCAAGGATATAATCAACGAGAATGATACAATTTTGGTGTCTGCAGGTACTGTCATTCGAAAAGAATATGTTAATAGATTAAAAGAATTAGAGATCGAATACATTTACGTTGAAGATGAGATTGGTAAGGGAATTAATTTGGCGGAAAGCTTAGAAAACCAAATTAAAGAACAATGTCAAAAGACAGTTCAGAATCTCCTTCAAAAATATACTTATCACAATAATTCCGAATTGGAGGAAATAGCATATATAGCTGATGAAATTATATATGATGTATTTCAGGAGCCGGAGGTAATATATACCATATCAAGCATACGTAATAAGAATGAAAGTACATATTCTCACTCTCTTAATGTATGTGCACTTTCTGTAATATTGTCAATTAAGCTAAAGCTTCCTATTAAAAAGATACGTGAAATAGCTATTGGATGCTTACTTCATGATATAGGATACACATATCTTACTTTTGATTATAAAAACATTAACATATACAACTGTTCAGCAAAAGAATTAAGAGAGATTAAGAAACATATAATATATGGATATACGGCTATAGAGAAGATGGATTGGCTTTCTTCAACATCAAAAGATATTATTATAAGCCACCATGAGAGATTAGATGGAACAGGATATCCTTTCAAATTATCAGGGAAAAAAATCAAAATAGGAAGTAAGATAGCAGCTGTATGTGATGAATTTGATAGTGTTGTGTACGGTAATCTACGGCCTAAGATGAAGGTTCATGATGCAATTGATTATATTGTAAGTCAAGCAGGTGTAAAGTTTGACTTAGATGTAGTGAATGTTTTTGTTGCCTCAGTTGCAGCATATCCAACGGGTGCATTGGTAACGACTAATGAAGGAGAGATAGGAATTGTTCTTAGACAGAATTCAAAATGTCCTACAAGACCTGTTATACGAATAATTCAAGATAAATATAATAATAAGCCTAGGCAATGGATTGAAAAAGACCTAGTTAAAGAATTAACCATATTTATTACAGGAACAATTATGGATTAGAAGGGTGGATTAATGTTCGAAAAACTGAAATAATAGTGGAAAAGAATCTATACTTGTCAGTATGAAAAAAATGTGTTATAAATAATAAGCACATGAACAATTAATAAAAAATATTATAAAAATTAAGTAATATAAACATATATAGATAATAATAATAGATTAAGATTATAGGAGCTAAAAGTATGCTCTATTATCAGATTTAACGGAGAAAAAGCGACACCCTTTATCGAAATTTAATGGTGAATTCCGATAAGTTATATTATTGTATAGATAAGTGAAGATATTACTAAGAATGGCAGGTGAAAATATGCATAGCTATTTAAGAGCGATTGGTTTTAGTGATATTAAACATAGAAAAGATTTAAATAAACTAATTGAGAACATTTTAGAAAATGCTGATAAAAAAAATAGTGTTGAATTAAGTCATAGAGAATCTATTGTAGAAATATCTAAAGAGTTTTCGGAAGGGTTAGGTATTACCCTTCGAGGAGATCAAGATGAAAAGGGAAAATTCCATATGGAACATTATTTCCCCTATATTAAAGGACAAACAATTAGTACTCGAGAGGAAGCTGGTATTAATAAGAGAGTTGATACAGAGGCCTATACAGGCATGTGTGATGATTATCGTGTAGGTGTTTCTTTGATTTTTTATTTACAAAACACAGTTGACTATCTAGATAAAAAGAAGAAAAATATGGCATTAAATACTTCGTTTCCGATAATTCTTACAGCATTATCATTAGAGGGTAGAATAATATTACCTATAGAGATGGATGAAGTTCAGGTTAGGAACATCAGCGCAGAGACCAAATACAGAAATAACTTAATCGCAGAAGCAAAAAAGGGAAATCAAGATGCAATTGATAATCTTACGATAGATGATATCGACCTATATGCTACTGTATCAAGAAGAGCTAAAAAGGAAGATGTGTACTCAATTGTAGATACTTGTTTTATACCATATGGTTCTGAATCTGATAATTACAGTGTAATAGGAACAATAAAGGAATGTAATCTGATAAGAAATACTCTTACAAATGAAGAAATTTATGATATGGAGTTATCCTGTAATGATATTTTATTCAGATTATGTATTAATAAAGAAGATTTATTAGGAGAACCAAAGGCAGGTAGAAGATTTAAAGGGAATATCTGGATGCAAGGTTATATAGGATTTGATACTCCTTAATGTTTTGTTATAAGACCAGGGAACAAGACCCTGGTCTTTACAATAATCTGATAGTCTAAATAGTTTTTAAGGTTTTTTCAGAATAAGTCATTGACGAATCTAATTTGGAATAGTAATATAGATATGTTACTTTTGTGCCTGTAGCTCAGCAGGATAGAGCGTCCGCCTCCTAAGCGGAAGGCCGTGGGTTCGAATCCCGCTAGGCACGTAATTTAAAAAGACGTTTATGCTCTACTTTCATTAAAAAGTTGATCATAAACGTTTTTTTTGTACCTTACTTTACACAGATTTTACAAACTCTATACTATTCTGTGGTATCTAGGCAATAATAATAATGTTAAATTATACTCGTAGCTAAGATAAAGAAAAAGATTAAAAGGAGATTTTAATAATATGAAGAGGAAAAGTTTAATAGCATTATTTTTAACACTTATGCTAGTAGCGGGGGTTCTAAGTGCTTGTTCTAATGATGATGCAAAAAAGGATAATAACACAAATACTAACACAAATACTAACGATACCCCAGATAATGCAGAAGATAAAACTGATGATAAAAAAGAGGAACCTGTAGCAGAAAATTTAAGTGGAACTATTACAATGTCAGGTTCTACCTCAATGGAGAAACTTGCTAATGCAGCTGCAGAAGCATTTATGATTGAAAACCCTGATGTAACTGTTACAGCAGAATTTATCGGATCCAGTGGTGGTGTTGAAGCAGTTATTGCTGGTACCGTAAATATTGGTAATGCTTCTAGAGGCTTAAAGGATAGTGAAAAAGAAGCTGGCGCTATTGAAAATGTTGTTGCAATTGATGGTATCGGGGTAATAGTTGATAAAGCTAATACAGCAACTAACCTAACAAAGGATCAATTAATTGCAATCTATAAAGGTGAGACAAATAACTGGAGCCAAGTTGGTGGACCTGATCAACCAATAGTTGTAGTTGGTAGAGAGTCAGGTTCTGGTACAAGAGGAGCATTTGAAGAGATTCTTGACATTGAAGGAGCAGCTGCATACTCTAACGAAATCAACAGTACAGGCGGTGTTATGGCTAAGGTTGCATCTACCCCTGGAGCAATTGGATATGTATCACTTGACGTAATAGATGATAGTGTAATAGCTGTAAGCTTAGAAGGTGTAGAACCTACTTCAGAGAATATCGTTGCAGGAAATTATTTCTTAAGCCGTCCATTCGTAATGGCCACAAAAGGTGAGATTTCAGAACAAAGCGATCTTGTACAAGCATTCTTCAACTACCTAAAGACAGATGATGGTAAGACATTAATTAAAAATGTAGGTTTAATAGTTGTTGAATAATATTATTAGCTATGATATTTTTAACAGAAATATTTGCAAAAGAATAAGGAAGGCTTACCCTATATAATATAGGATAAGTTCTTCCTATCTCTTGTGATATTGAAAAATTAATACAGAGGAGTAAATATGGGCGAAAAAAGTTTTTCAATTATTGGAAGCTATAAATCGAAGAAGAAAGTTGAAAAAGTGGCAAATGTAATATTTACAATTTGCGCGCTATTTGCCGTACTTTCGGTTTTTTCAATTACCATATATATGATTATTAGTGGTACACCAGCAATTTTTGAGGTGGGACTTAAGGAAATCATATTTGGTACAGTATGGAGACCAACGGCATCTGAACCGAGCTTTGGTATTCTATATGTAATCCTTACATCTATAGTTGGAACATTACTTGCAATTATAATAGGAGTTCCTATAGGAGTAATGACAGCTGTATTTTTAGCTGAAACTGCTCCAAAAAGTCTTGCTAAGATTGTAAAACCAGCGGTGGAGCTACTGGCAGGTATTCCTTCGGTTGTATATGGTTTACTAGGAATACTAATGTTAAATCCATTAATATATAAAATCGAAATAGCAGTTTTTAAAGATGATCCAACCCATCAATTTACTGGGGGTTCAAATTTAATTTCTGCAGTTCTAGTTCTTGCGATTATGATTCTTCCTACAGTTATTAATATTAGCGAATCTGCTCTAAAAGCGGTTCCAGTACATTATAAACAAGCATCTTTAGCCATGGGAGCAACTCATATTCAAACGATATTTAAAGTAATAATTCCAGCAGCAAAATCAGGTATAGTAACGGCTATAGTTTTAGGTGTAGGTAGAGCAATAGGTGAAGCAATGGCTATAAGTCTTGTAGCAGGAAATGGGGCAAATCTTCCACTACCATTTAATTCCGTACGATTTTTGACTACAGCAGTTGTAGCTGAGATGTCATATGCTGCGGATACACATAAGGATGTACTTTTTACAATTGGATTAGTTTTATTTGCATTTATTATTATAATTAACCTGGTTTTAAATAAAGTTATGAAGGGAGGAGAAAAAAATGCCAGCAGTTAAGAGTATTTATGATAAGAAATCCAGACCCTTAGATAACTTAATCTACGGTTTAATATATTTTTGCGCTTTTATTTCAATAATTCTTCTAGTAGGAATAGTAGCATATGTTGGCTACCATGGTATTTCCTCAATAAACTGGAAGTTCCTAACAACAGTTCCAAGTGCAATTAAAGGAACATTTGGAATAGCAGGAAACATTGTTAACACACTGTATATTATTATAATTACATTAATAATATCTGTACCTTTAGGTGTTGGGTCTGCAATTTATCTTAATGAATATGCAAAAGCAGGTAAATTTGTTAATCTTATTGAATTTACAACAGAAACATTGTCTGGCCTACCATCAATTATATTTGGTTTATTTGGATATGTACTTTTTGGTCAGGTACTTAAACTTGGATATTCAATACTTACTGGTTCATTGACATTGGCAATCATGGTTCTTCCCCTTATAACAAGGAATACTCAAGAGGCATTAAAAGCTGTTCCTGAGAGTTATAGAAGTGGTGCTCTTGGTATAGGTGCTACTAAATGGTATATGATTAGAACTATATTACTTCCTTCAGCCATGCCGGGAATTATTACAGGTGTTATTTTATCTATCGGACGTATAGTTGGAGAGTCAGCAGCCCTATTGTTCACAGCAGGTAGTGGTTATCTTCTTCCTAAGATGGGTCAGTATGGAGAGGGTCTATTTAAAAAGGTATTACAACCTGGTGGAACATTAACAATACAACTTTATCTTAGTATGGAGAAGGGTGAATATGAAGCGGCTTTTGGTATAGCTTTCGTATTACTAATAATTGTATTTGGTATCAATTTATTAACTAAGTATTTGTCCAACAGGTTCAATATAAATAAGTAGGTAATTGCGAAACTATTAAGTCGTACTATTATATACGATCAATATGAATTCTTACGCTCCAATGCTTTACTTAACTTACGCTCCAGAATTATATTAATCGTATATAATATTCTAATTGCATTGTTTAGGAAAGGCCTAAATATAAGTAAGGGATGAAAGGAATGCAAACAATTATGCTAAAAGATAAAATAATAGCTGAAGGGTTAAACTTACATTATGGAAGCAACCATGCTTTAAAAGATGTTAATATGAATATAAAAGAAAAGTCTATTACTGCTTTTATAGGTCCGTCTGGTTGTGGTAAGTCAACATTTTTAAAGACTTTAAATCGTATGAATGACCTAGTTCCTAATGTAACTATATCTGGAACAGTGCTCCTAGACGGGGAAAATATCTATGATCCTAAGGTTGACACAACTTTGCTTCGGAAAAAGATTGGTATGGTGTTTCAACAACCTAACCCATTTCCTATGAGTATATATGATAATGTGGCTTATGGGCCAAGAATCCATGGAATCAAATCAAAATCTCAGCTTGATAAGATAGTAGAAGAGAGCCTAAGGGGAGCTGCTTTATTTGATGAGGTAAAAGATCGTCTTAAGAAGTCAGCCTTAGGTCTATCAGGTGGTCAACAACAGAGACTTTGTATTGCTAGAGCATTAGCTGTTGAACCAGAGGTCATCCTAATGGATGAACCAACCTCTGCTCTAGACCCAATATCAACATTAAAAATAGAAGATTTAATGTCTGAACTTAAGGATAAGTATACTGTGGCCATAGTTACACATAATATGCAACAGGCAGCCCGTATTTCGGATTATACTGCCTTCTTCTTAGTTGGTGAAGTTGTAGAATTTGCCACTACAGATACATTATTTACAAGACCTAAAGATAAAAGAACAGAAGATTACATTACTGGTAGGTTCGGTTAATTTAAGTAATCCATCTTGTTGACTACAATGAAATGCTAAACTATAATAAATTTATAAGGAGGTATTGCTATGAGTGCTAGACTAGGATTTGATTATGAGCTACAGTTATTAAAAGATAATTTGGCGGAAATGGGACATCTAATTGAAGATGCTATTGATAAATGCATGCATGCATTTAAAACGCAAGATGAATCATTAGCAAAGGAGATTATAGCTGGGGATAGAAATATTAATGATATTGAAAAGACAATAGAAGCAAGATGCCTCTCCCTTATATTAAAACAACAGCCAGTTGCTAGGGACCTTAGGATTGTAACAACAGCTCTTAAGGTGGTTACAGATATGGAGAGAATTGGTGATCAGGCTGCAGACATAGCTGAATTAATTTTAAGAGAGAAGAGAGAAGAAATATATAATTTAACAGAACATATTCCAGAGATGGCTAAAGCAACTAAACTGATGGTTAGAGATGCTGTTGATGCATTTATACATTCTGATACAGACATGGCACAAGAAATCAAATTAAGAGATGATGTAGTAGATGATTTGTTTGATAAGGTTAAGGATGAGGTGGTAGAAATCCTTAGAAAATCATCAGAACAAGTGGATCAATGTGTTGATATACTAATGATTGCTAAATATTTTGAAAGAATAGGTGATCATGCTGTTAATATCTGCGAATGGACAGAATTCAACGTAACTGGATCAGTAAATAATATAAGAATACTATAGTAACCCATAGATAAATAGAAAGCTAGGGGGATGATACATGGAAAAAATCTATATTATCGAAGATGACGAAAATATTCGAGAATTACTAAGGGTAGCACTAGAAGGCTTCGGATACAAAATCATGGCATATGAGTCTGCTGAGTCAGCCTTAGAAGATATGAAAGAGATTAAGCCAGATATGGCTGTATTTGATATTATGTTGCCAGGTATGGACGGCCTCTCTGCTATTAAAATTATTCGTGAGGATCCCATTCTAAAGACAATTCCAATCATATGCCTTACTGCTAAAGACAAGGAGTTAGATGCTGTTATTGGTTTGGATGCTGGAGCAGATGACTATATTACCAAACCCTTTGGAGTATTAGAATTGGCAGCAAGAATACGTTCCTTGCTTCGAAGATCTACTAAAGATGATAAGGATGATGTAATAAAAATGAAATCCTTAGAAATAAATCCAAAGGCAAGGGAAGTAAGGGTTGACAATAATATTGTAGAACTTACCTTTAAAGAATATGAGTTATTTATGTATTTATTTGAGAATAATTCAAGAGTGGTTTCAAGAGACGAATTACTTAATCAAATATGGGGATATGAATATGATGGAGAATCTAGAACCGTTGATATACACATTCGTACCCTTAGGCAGAAGCTAGGAGATATAGGTACAACCTATATAAAAACAATCCGCAGTGTTGGTTATCGCTTTATAAAGGCGGAAGAGTAGTATTTACTATTCTTCTGCTTTTTTATAATATAGGTATAACAATACACATTAGGGGTAGAGATGTAATGCAACTATGATGAAAGGTAAAGTGGTTTATATGAAGCAAGATATTTTTAAAAGGTTTATTCTTATTTTATCCATAATTTTAATTATTAATAGTACGATATTTGCTATTCTTATTAGTAATATTATATTTGATAAGACTAGCAATGAGCTTCTTTATACCCTAAGAGTTGCGGATAACAGCTTAGATTATACAGGCAATCTTAAGGAGCAGGTAGACAGGATAAAAAGTCTAGATGATGATGAGTCTACACGATTAACAATACTTGATATTAATGGTAAGGTTATAGCTGATAGTAATGTAGAAGATCACGAGATAATGGAAAACCATATGGAAAGAGAAGAAATTGTTGAAGCCATAAGGGATGGCAGTGGTTCGGCGAGAAGGAAATCAGATACATTAGGTATCCCTATGATTTATGTTGCCAGCATGGCTCAGAATAGTGATTGCATTTTACGAATTGCAGTTTCTTATAATGGTTTATTTCATTATTCAGAGACCATAATCCCAGTTATAATTTTTAATATTGTAGTATCATTAGGAATTTCATTATTACTAAGCAAGCAATTTTTACGATCGGTTACAAAACCTCTTGTTGAAATTGCTGGTGAGCTTAGGAAGATCCAAGATGAAAATCCAGAGTTTCATTTTAAGGAATATAATTATGAGGAGATGAACATCATAGCTGATACTATTTTAGAAATGTCTAGGGCTGTAAAGGATTCTATGAAGCAGATAGAATTTGAAAAAATAGTAAGGCAGGAGTTTTTCTCCAATGCTTCCCATGAGCTGAAAACTCCCATTACGTCTGTTAATGGTTATATAGAACTAATAGAAAATGATCTGGTGACTGATGAAGCTCAGAAGAAAGATTTTCTTAAAAGAATCAAGAAAGAAACAACCAATATGACTAACCTCATCAATGATATTCTCTTAATATCTAGATTAGAGACAAAGGAGATAGAGGTGACTCTTAGTGAAGTAAGAATATGTCCTTTGCTTAAGGAGGTCTGTATGTCCTTAGAGCCTCTTGCAAAGCAATGTGATGTTACGATAGTGACTAGCTGTAAGCCCATATCAATGACAGCTAATACTCAGCAGATAAAAGAGCTCTTTACAAACCTAATGACTAATGCAATAAAATATAATAAGCCTGGTGGCAAAGTAAATGTTATTGTAACCACTGAGCCTGATGAGATAGTATTTATTTTTGAAGATACTGGGGTTGGTATACCTGAGGAATCTAAACAGAGAATATTTGAACGGTTTTATCGCGTAGACAAAGGACGTAGTAAGAAGATGGGTGGTACAGGTCTAGGCTTATCTATTGTTAAGCATGTGGTAAATTATTACAATGGAAATATCCAGTTAGAAAGTAAGCTTAATGTTGGATCTAAGTTTACAGTTCGTTTTCCAAAATCTAAAAAGGAGCCGATTAACTTTACTTAAGCAAATGACGATATATATTAATGAGGACAATTACCAAGGAAAAGGGAGAATGAAGAATGCTAAAGAGAATTAATTCTATATTTTTTGGTTTGATTTTTTTGACAGCCTTGATCTTAGAAATATATGTAATATATAAGTATGATGGTGATCTATTAACAGTTATAGGAATTGGAGTTGTGGTCCTAATTACCGGTTATATATTTATGGATACTGTTCGAAGTCAAGTTCAAGAAGCAATTATTAATAATAGGCAGGATATAGAAAAGTCTCAAAAAGAGGAATTAGAGCTTATTAAGAAAGAGCTTAAACAATTACTAGATATACAAAAGGCTAGCTATACTGCTACGAAGAAAAATGGGTATTCTTTAAACTCAATTGAGAAGTTACAAAAGAAAACTATGGAAGGTCAGAAAAATGCTCTGAACATGGAGCTTAATTATAATAAAGAGAATACTAAACAACTAATAGAGGTTCTTAAAGATGAAAACAGTAAATTGAAAAAACAGCAAGAAGAATTAAAAAAGATATTAGCTAGACTAGAAGAAAAAAACCCCTCTGATACTGCTGAATTTGCCAATAACAATCAACAGTTAACAGAGGAAGGTAATGAACAGGTTATTGAACCTCTATATGATGATTCTAATAAATCCTTAACAACAGATGAAATATCTTCACTATTTGAGACATACGGAAAATAATCTATAAATTAAGGAAGTCATCTCCATGAAGTGATCTGCGATTAGCCCGTTTTTTATAGTAGGCCTTTCTTCTTTTTAATCGTGGTCTTTCAATAAAAATATAATATAATCCACTTAATATTAAGATGATACCTGCAATAACTCCAAGAATTATAGGATATAGTTTCCCAGTAGGATTTGAAACAGAAGTATCATTAGGATTTGTAGCTGGGTTTTTAACCTCTAGCTCCTTAGTTGATAAAGTAGGGGTATTTAATTTATTATATAAAATATCTGCCCCACCAACATACTTGCCCATATATGAATAGGAGATTGTTCCAATTACTTTATTGTTTTCATCACTGTCTGATTTGGATGTAAATGAAATCTCCTTATTAGCATCTGTAAAAGAAGCGTCATTAGGTAATACTAGATAACCATTATGGTCAGTAACAATAGGAGAAGCTACTTCACTTAGAAGAGGATTAAATTTGGTAAATAGGGGAGATTCTTCAGTTGAAGCAGTATCTAATTCATTAATAGGATATATAGAAAAATTATCAAAGCCATAATCAAATAACTTCTGAGTATCTGTATATTGATGTCCACTAGTATCATCCTTCATTACAACAGCAATAAGCTCAAGATCACCCTTTTTGGCAACAGAAACCAAAGTAAATCTTGCTGCATTGGTATAGCCGGTTTTTCCTCCAATACAATCATCATATAAATAACCTTGTCTTAATACAAAACGATGATGATTCCTCAAATATCTAGTTTCCTCCTGAATGTTGGTAGGGGGAATCACATAGGTTCTAGTTGAAAAAATCTTTCGAAAACTCTCATTTTTCATAGCTTCTCTTGTAATAAGGGCCATATCATATGGAGTTGTATAATGATCTTCCTCAGGAAGGCCATGGGGATTTACAAAATTTGAATTATTAGCCCCTAAGCTTTTAGCCTTATCATTCATCATCTTAGAAAAGTTTTCAACAGTTCCACCAACATGCTCTGCAACTGCATAGGAAACCTCATTTGCAGATTCTAAAAGTATAGCATATAAACTTTGCTGCATAGTTAGTTGTTCACCAACATCAATTCCAATTCTACTACTATCTAAATCAACTTTAAAAATGGCATCATGTGAAAAAGTAACAACTTCACCCATTGTAGAATTCTCGAGAGCAACAAGAGCTGTCAAGATCTTGGTAATACTTGCAGGATAATAGGTGTTATTAATGTTTTTCTCATATAAGATTAACCCAGTAGATGCCTCCATAAGGATGGCCCCTTCTGCGTTAACACTGGGACCAGTTGGCCAATTACCTATTTGATTATCTATGGTTGTAGCGCCCACTTTAATGGGGGATAGGAGCGATGAAACTATCATCAATAATAAACACAAGTAAGCAAATCTTCGTCGCTTCATAATTACCTCCATCTTGCTGAAATTACCTATGATAAGAAATCATAGCTTATCTTATTCTACTATAATTAATATCTTATGTAAATAATCAAACCTATGAAAAAGTGTGACAAGAAGTGATTCTCATCTCCATTATGTCATAATATAATTGGTTCAAGAGAAGTGTTGACGAAAAAAGTTGAAGTAGATATAATCATACTCAGAAAAAACAGGAGATGTTAGATTGAAAAATAAAAATTTTTCAATCGCAAATTTGTGCCTTTGGCCCAAAGTTTGCAGGTTAGTGTGAACAGAATTCACACAGATGAAAGGCATGGGATAAGAATGAGACTTAGAAATATTAGAGGCGCCAAGGAAAAAGTAGATTCAAGTGAATATGTTATTCTTGAGCCAGAACTTTACAAAGGTAAGTGGAATACTTTATTTGAAAATAGTAATCCAATAAATCTGGAAATTGGAATGGGCAGAGGTAACTTTATAATGAGGCTAGCAGCCCTTAATCCTGATATTAACTATATAGGAATTGAAAAATACACCAGTGTGATATTGCGTGCAGTGGAAAAACGAGAAGAGATTGAATTGAAGAATCTGTACTTTATAAACTATAATGCGGAAGGTATTAATGAGATATTTGGTAAAGGAGAGATTGAGAAAATATATCTTAACTTCTCTGATCCATGGCCAAAGGATCGCCATGCCAAGCGAAGACTTACCTCTAAAGAGTTCTTAAGCAGGTATGACAAATGCTTAAGGAAAGACGGTCATGTTATTGTTAAGACGGACAACCGAGCATTATTTGATTTCACCTTGGAACAGGCTAAAGAAGTAGGCTGGATTACTGATGAGATAACATATGACCTTCATAAAAGTAGCTATATCCAAGGGAATATAATGACAGAATACGAAGAAAAGTTTGTCGCTGAAGGTAAACCAATACACAGAACAAGAATATATAGGAATTGACATGTGCTATTGTGCTCTCTTTTTCATATGATAGTAAAAAGGAGTAAGTAGGTGTAATATCTATGTCAATATCATTAAAGAAGAAGATAGCTAGGGCAACCGCATGTAATTATAAACTTAATAAGAAAATTGTTAGATTAAAATGTTCTTGGGATGAGGTAGAGGCAATATTAAATGGGGCTATTAAAAAGAAGAAATGTAAGTAATGCTTGAAAAAAAAATAGGCCTAGTGTAATATAACTATACGAAGTCAGTATCATTGACTTTTAGACTTAATCAAACGGCACATAAACAGAAGATATATAGAGATACTATTAGTATCTTGTTAAGAACGGAGGAATAAAGATGGCATTAAAATTTACTGATGAGAACTTTCAAAGTGAAGTATTAGAATCTGATATACCAGTACTTGTTGATTTTTATGCAGATTGGTGTGGACCATGTAAAATGATGTCCCCTGTAATAGAAGAATTAGCTGGCGAATATGAAGGAACAGTCAAAGTAGGTAAGTTAAACGTGGATGAACAACCAAGTACAGCACAAAAATACCGTGTAATGTCAATACCTACAATGTTAGTTATTAAAAATGGTCAACCAGTTGAAACAATAGTTGGTGCAGTGTCAAAGAGCTCGATAGTGGAGAAACTAGACGCACATAAATAATTTGATATTATTTTCTATATGTAAAACCATAACTTTGCTACCGGGTAAAGTTAATTCAAGGTGTTCTTAAGCATTCCAATAGGTCTTAGAAGGGATGATTATGAACACCTTTTTACTGTGAATATTGTTCCTGCATCTCAAAGTATGTAGGTTACTTGAAAGGTAAGAATATTATAATGAAAGATACAATATTAAAAGATTTTTCGAAATATGTAAGCTTAAATATTCTTGGAATGATAGGACTCTCATGTTACATTTTAGCAGACACCTTTTTTATATCTAAGGCCCTTGGTGCAACGGGGATTGCTGCCCTTAATCTATCTATATCAATATTTTCTATTATCAATGGTATTGGTCTAATGCTAGGAATAGGTGGAGCTACTAGGTATAGCATATTACAATCACAGCAGGAAATTAAAAGAGCCAACTATGTCTTTACAACAAGCATTAAAATGGGATTAATCCTAGGAATTATATTCCTTCTAATAGGCTTATTTGGCTCTGACGATTTAGCAATACTTCTAGGTGCAAATTATACTACCTTTCCACTTACAAAAACCTATTTAATGACAATCCTTTGCTTTGCTCCATTTTTTATATTAAACAATATTATAGTAGCTTTTGTACGAAATGATCATAATCCTAAGCTTGCAATGATTGCCATGCTATCAGGAAGTATTGCCAACATATTCTTAGACTACATATTCATGTTTCCTCTAGATATGGGAATGTTTGGAGCTGCCTTTGCCACTAGCTTAGCTCCGGTCATAGGTATTGGTGTATCTTCCATTCACTTTATTAAGGGAAAAAACAGCCTGTCATATACCCGATGCAAAATGCAATTAACTAGAATGGCTGATATAGTTGTCTTAGGATTATCCGCATTTATTAATGAAATTTCATCTGCAATTACACTAATTATTTTTAATTTGGTTATACTAAGCTTGGAGGGCAACTTAGGAGTGGCGTCATATGGAATTATCGCCAACTTATCTCTTATAGGAGTTGCTATATTCAACGGTGTAGCTCAAGGAATTCAACCACTTGTAAGTAAAGGATACGGCCAAAGAAATGTATACTTATTAAAGAAAGTCCTTAAGGCTGCATTAATAACATCACTAGTAATTGCAACAATTATATATTTCATTACATTTACCTATTCCGATGGAATTATTCACATATTTAATAGTGAGGGAAGTGTTGAGATTGCAAGAATGTCAAAGATAGGCTTAAGAATATATTTTATAGGATTTTTCTTTGCTGGAATCAATATAATTATTGCCATGTATTTAAGTGCTACAGAAAGTGTAAAAGATGCATTCCTAATTGCCCTAGGAAGAGGCTGTCTTATTATCATACCTATGGTACTCTTACTAAGCAAGATATGGGATATGACAGGAATATGGTTAGCCTTTGTAGTTACAGAAGTAATTGTGGCAGCATATTCCATATACCGACAAAGAAGGATTGATTATTAGAAAAATCCCCTAATAATAGGGCAAATCAGGCCATGAAATATATAAATAAGAAAAATAAAAAAATATTTTGAAAAACACTTGCATTTTAATCTGGTATGGCTTATAATGTTCCTTGCGTTGAAAAAAACTTAGTGCCTCTAGCTCAGTTGGCAGAGCACCTGACTCTTAATCAGGGTGTCCAGGGTTCGAACCCCTGGAGGCGCACTATATAAAAGGTTCTAATTTGCAGACATAGTAGCTGTGGGTTGGGACTTTTTTCACGTTATTGAACTGAGACCTGCACAAAAAGAGAGGTAAGAAATACCCGTGAGCTTGCTCACAAGGACATTTCTTACCTCTCTTTTGTATAGGCGAAGCCTACGTGACCGAAGAGACCGAAGGTCTTGAGGTTACGGTGCAGGTCTCTATACAACACATCAACTTTTATCATCATTTCCCTCACCTATCTTAGGTATGGGCATTCGAAATAGAATATGAGCCAGAGGCTTCAACTTCAGCGGAATCAGGGGCCAAGTATAGGGCTTGCCATTTTTAAAGGATTTGGAGGTTAATAAAAGAATAAATACAACAATAAGACCTCCTACAAAACCCCAAAATCCCAAAAGACCTGTCAATATAAGCAGTATAAACCTGAATATTCGTAATGCAAGAGCAAACTCTAAGCTAGGGGTAGCAAAGGTACCTATACCTGCTAAGGCCATATAAAGAACTGTTTCGGGAACAAACATACCAACCTTAACCGCCAAGTCACTAAGAATTAAACCCCCTATAATACCTAAAGAGGTATTAAGAGCACTAGGTGTATGGATTGAGGATAAACGAAGAATATCTAGGCCAAATTCTAATAGGATTAGTTGAATAAATAGAGGTATGGTGTATTCTTCCTTAGGACCAAGAAACTGTAGCCAGTCTGGTAGCATCTCTATGTTTTGGACCAATAAAAGCCACAGAGGAGGAAGCAAAAGAGCAGAAAGCATCCCGAGAAAGCGTACCCATCTATAATAGCTGCCTACAAGTATATTCTGATAATAATCCTCAGCATGCTGGGTAAAATGAAACATGGTGACAGGTAGAAGCATAATACTGGGGGAGGTATCTACTATAATAGCGATATGCCCTTCCATAAGATGGGCGGCAACTACATCAGGTCTTTCCGTAAACTTTGCTTGAGGTAAAGGATTATACCAATGTTTTTTAATCAATAGCTCCTCTAGGGTCTTTTCTGCCATGACAAGAGCACCCACATCGATATTGCCTAACTTATCCTGGATCTCCTTAAGTAGGTTTTTATCAGCAATATCTTCTAGATAGGCTATTACCACATCCGTTTTTGAACGTTTCCCTACTGTTGTAATTTCAAATATAAGGTTAGGATCCCGAAGTCTTCTTCTGATAAGGGCGGTATTAAATATTATAGTTTCGACCAAGCCGTCTCTAGAGCCTCTGCTCACCTTCTCAAGCTCCGGCTCCTCAGGACTACGAACAGGGTATTCCCTTGAATCAATTATTATAGCTTCATCTTGTCCGTCTACAAGAAGCCCTACTGCACCAGCTAACACCATGGTTCTTATCTGTTCAATATCACTAAAGCGTTCAACTTCAATATAGCCTATTTTCTTTTTCATAAGAGTATCTATAACGTTATGATTTAAATCATTCTCAGATATAGGCTGTAATACCTCCAGAATCCAGAGCATAATATCATCCTTGGCAAAACCATCGATAAATACCAGATATGCATTGGTGCTTTGCCCTATAATTAATTCCCTGCCAATAACATCAAAGCT
>DUNS01000298.1 GCA_012839235.1 Clostridiales bacterium | reverse complement strand
TATGTATATAGTAATAAAAAAAGATATTGTAATAAGAGAATGTAATGTTGTACAAGAATTCATCAATATTTTTGAAGTCTCAAAAGTACAAATACTATCATGGATTCTTGCATTCTTAATAATACATAAACCAGCTAATATTGCAATAGAAAAATTATTGATAGTATACAAGCCTAAAGATAAAGATGGCAATGTAAAAATGGATAATAAGGCTGGAAGGTTCATTGGGACCATAGAAAGAAGCATAATGTTAATCTTCCTATCAATTGGGCAGTATTCAGCAATAGGATTAGTATTAACTGCAAAATCTATAGCAAGGTATGATCGTATATCTAAAGAAAGAGCCTTTGCGGAATATTACCTGCTAGGTACATTGATAAGTACACTTGTAGTAATTATTGTGTCATTCTTGGTATAGTTTATTTTTATATAACGCATAAAATGCGACTAATACACATTAGTCGCATTTGCTTATTATGAAACCTTCTAGTTCTTATCCACGGCCCTCTTAATCAATAACCAGCTTAATCCCTGAACAATAATAATTCCTAAGAGACAGGCAAGTAGCAGACTATAAGGATTAGCATTGGCACCTGGTTCTCCAAAGATAAAGTAGATAAACTTATTTCGAAGAGCGCTTATCTTCCCATCAAGTACCATGTAATCTAGTAGTGGTATGATAAATAGGATAGAAGCAGGAACTCCAACTGAGACGATTACTTTAAGAGCCGTGTTCATTCTGTAATATAATATTGTGATGAAATAACCACCTATTGTTACGGCTGTATAAACCATCCAAGTAAGGAGTATTATCTCCAATTGAAACACAAAGCTATTAAGATTCTCCAGCCTATGACTATAAAGTAAATCGAACAAGCCACTGTAAGACAGGCCCCCTATAGCATTACCGATAATGTTTGCTAATAATGATAAAATTCTATCAAGAACTGACATAGCAAAACTAACAGTTAGGATTGATGTAATATTACCTATAAACATGGATTTTCTTGAAGTTCCATTCTGTAACATCATTAAAAATGTAGTCTTAAAGGAGTTTAACCCACAGATAAATAAAAATATAATTGATGAAGATTCAAAGCCGTTATATGTTCCGTCTCCATTTCCACCCCAGATTGTATCTAGTAAAGTAAGGAAAATTATAACAAGCAATATTACTAAATAATAAACTCTTAGAGATTTATTATAATCATTTAATTGATATTTGGTAGCAGCTTTTATATTCACAATGATCCCTCCCTTATGCATTTGTAAGCTGTACAAACAGTTTCTGAAGATCTAGTTTAGTTACTTCTAGGTCGGTTGGTATAGTTTCCTTATTAATGCTACCTAGGATAAATGCAGATTTTAATCCCCCTATTGTTTCCGTACCAATAACATTCTTATCAACTATAAAGCTATCAACAGAGCTGGCTTTTCCTGAGATAGTGTAGCCTTGAGATAGAAGCTCTTCCCTAGATTGGTTTTTAATAATAGTACCATTTCTAATAATGATAACATCCTCAATTACTGTAGAGACCTCCTCAATGAGATGAGTGGATATCACTATAGTACAAGGAAAATTGCTATACTTTTCAATAAGTAACTTATAAAAAATATCTCTATGGTTAGCATCAAGGCCCAGTACAGGTTCATCAAGTAATACATATGGTGTATTGACGGAAAGAGCAATTATTACCTTGAATATGGAAGTGTAACCTGTGGAAAGAGATTTTACATTCTTGTTGATATTAAGGTCGAATAAGTCTGCAAGCTTTTTAGCATAATCCATATCGAAATCTTGATAAAAATTCTTAGTCCAAGCAAATATTTCCTTAATCTTCATATTTGTTGGATAATAATTCTTTTCACTCATCATGTATATCTTCTGCAAGGCCTGATCATTCTCCTTAGATGGAATACCATCTACAATAACCTCTCCCTCATCTGCAAATATTCGGTTTGTTATAATATTAAGCAGTGTGGTCTTGCCGGCACCATTTCTACCTAATAGACCATATATTTTGTTGTTGTCAAATGTAAGGTTAACCCTACTAAGAGCCTGGGTAGTACCAAAATTTTTGCTTACGTCTTTAATCTCTATGCTCATCTTCAAACCCTCTTTCTATCATAGTCTTTATTTCATCCTTAGTTATTTCCAGTCGTTTTGCCTCGTCAACAAGATTTCTTATATAATTACCGTAAAATTTCTCTCTCCTTTTAAATGTAAGCCTTTCTACAGCTCCTTCTGCAACAAACATTCCAACACCTCGTTTCTTATAAATGTTTCCTTCATCTACCAAAATATTAATCCCCTTCAGGGCCGTAGCGGGATTAATACGGTAATTTACAGAGAGTTCTGTAATGGAAGGTATCTGGCTTTCTTCTTGGAAAGCTCCGGAGAGAATGGCATCTTCTATACCTTCTGAGATTTGTATATAGATAGGCCGTTCTTCATTGAAATTCATTTGCATACAATCCCTCCTTTGGTTTGCTAGTTAATTACTTGAGTAACTAACTAGTATACTACACTTATGTTATCACTTTGTCAATACCTATTATAAAAATAAAAAAATGGTCCGTTTTTTCAAACGAACCATTTATCTATAGAATATCTTTAATTAAGATTATGCATTTCCCTTTTTGACCATTGCAGCAACCTCAAGAGTTCTTTTTGTCTGGAAGGCAATGGCACCTTTAACATCCTCAACCATCTTACCATCTGGACCTTGAGTAACACTTGTTCCGTAAGGATTACCTCCTGCCTTAAATACTTCTTGGTTAGTATATCCAGGAGCTGCGATAATTGCACTCCAATGAAGCATAGTGGTGTATAGGCTAAGAATAGTAGCCTCCTGTCCTCCGTGTGGATTTTGTGCAGAAGTCATTGCGCTTACAACCTTGTTAGCCAGCTTTCCTGCAGCCCATAAGCCACCTTGGATATCTAGGAATTGCTTCATCTGTGATGCTACATTACCAAAACGGGTTGGTGTACTAAAGATGATAGCATCTGCCCACTCAAGATCATCGGAACTTGCCTCAGGAACATCTTTTGTTGCTTCATAATGAGCCTTCCATGCTGGATTACTATTGATTGCTGCCTCGGGAGCTAATTCATGTACTTTTCTAACTCTAACTTCAGCACCTAATTCTTTGGCTGCTTCCTCAGCCCATTGTGACATCTGATAATTAATACCAGTAGAACTATAATATATAACTGCTAATTTTAATTGACTCATAAAATCCTCCATTCTGCCGTTTGCCGGCTTACAATTTAATTAATTAATTTATGGTTGCATTAGATTGAGATTTTAAATCTGTTATTATTATCTGCACTATTAATATAGTTACTCCTCACAGTCACCATATTTATGTGCCCATTCTGAAAGTGGTGTCATAGCTTTAGCTAATTCAATTCCTTTTTCAGTTAGTTTGTATTCAATGGACAATGGAGACAACTCAACGATATTTTTCTCGATCAATTCAAATTCAATAAGTTCAGTAAGCTTAATGGATAAAGCCTTTGGTGTTATCTGCTTAAGTTCTTCTTTTATCTCTGAGAAATGACTAACTCCATTATCGCATTTGGATAAATAGTGAATTATCATTCCATTCCACTTCCTACCTAATATATTGAATGAATATTCCAGGTAAGGACATATCTTCATTTTTATTCCCCATTTCCTTTGATACTTGTTATATCATGAACAAAAACATGTTCATGTTCTTGGTACTCCGATCAAAATATGCAAGCAAGCTTGCAATTCTTCACTACCTTTATGTTATATCATAAATTTTAGTTTAGGAACTCCATAGATAGTATGAACTAATCTGTTGTAGCGATATACTTATTATAGCAGGTATAATAAATATATCAAGTATAAAAAGTATATAATATTAACCATAAATTTTTTATAAATCAACAATTATTGTATACAGGATGAATAAATCAAGGTTTTAGTTTAATAATTAACAATTTTTAAGGAGCTTATGAGTGGTATCTTATAGTATTGCTTCTAATAATTTCTATCATAATCCACCTTGCTCCTAGGCAGGTCCTGCCCATTAACATATGCTTGAAGATTTTCATAGAATATTTCAAAAACTCGCTTTTTAAAATGTCTAGCAAAGCCCGCTATATGAGGAGTGATCATAACATTATCCATATCCCATAAAGGACTATCAGTAGCTAGTGGCTCTTCTTCAAAAACATCTAGACCTGCATACGCTAACTTACCATTATTTAGAGCATCTATAAGATCCCTAGTATTAACTGTAGGACCTCGACCAACATTAATAAACATGGTGTTTTCCTTCATCTTTGAAAATGTTTCTTTGTTAAATAAATGATGTGTTAATTCTGTTAATGGTAGGATGTCCACAATGATATCAGCCTTATAAAAGTGATTAACCATATCCCTTTGTAGAACAACCTCATCCATGTACTCTGCAGGGCGGCCGCTTCTATTGACGCCTATGGTTCTCATTCCGAAAGCCTTAGCCAGCTTGCCAACTTGTGTTCCAATCTGTCCAGTGCCCACTATCATAATTGTGCATTCTGGTAATTCTGTCATTGGAGCGGTTCTTTCCCATAGTTTATTTTTTTGATTTTTTATAGAGCTAAAGATTCCTCGGGTAAAAGCAAGGATCATACCAAATACTGATTCGGCCACTGGAATAGGATGAATTCCACTACCATTAGTAAGTAGAATATTATTAGCCTTTAAATACTCAAAGTCCATATAATCCACCCCGGCTGACATAGCTTGTATCCACTTTAAGCTTTGACCTGAGGAAGTTAATAGTGGTTTACATAACACCTTATTCCATCCATATACAATCTCCACATCCTCTAAAGAAAAATTAATATCCTCCTTAGTTTTAGCTCTATAGAGTTCATAGTCTGGAGCCACCTTTTTAATCATATCTAATTGTTCTGGAGTAGTATCAATCAATAACCAAATTCCTTTTTTCTTCATATTCTTTAACTATCCCTTCTTATCATATAATATAGCTATTTCTCTAACTAAAATTATATCCAATATTAATTGTACTATCAATAAAGATTAAGAAACCTATATTTCAAAGATATTAGAAGTACTACTGCCAATTTACCTTGCATACAATGTAACAACAACGATAATAAGGGGGAATGCGTTCTAGATATATGTAGAACGCAGACACTATGAAAGGCTATATAGAGGAACGGGCGGTAGAAATTGCTAATTATATTATTGAGAACAATGCTACGGTTAGACAGTCCGCTAAGCAGTTCGGTATATCCAAATCAACCGTACATAAAGACGTAACAGAACGTCTTGCACAAATTAATCCCTCCCTTGCAGAAAAGGCGAGGGTAGTCCTCGACCTCAACAAGTCAGAGCGCCATATAAGAGGTGGTTTGGCAACTAAGGAGAAATATCTTCATAAGTCGAGGTATCACCAAAACTTTTAGCATTTAATAGGAAAGTTCGTCCTATAAAACTCTAACTTATTAGCAAATTTCTAAGAAGGTATCTTGTGGGTAAACCACGAAGGTGCCTTTTTCCTTTGCTTATATCCCTCAAAAGATATGTGAATTTAGGGGATAGCAATATTTTAACGAAAACAAAGGAAATTTGATGTTAGCAACAAAAATACCAAATTTTTTATGTCAAAAATCTTCATAGTATGATATAATTATTTCTGTGCATTTTGGATGCGTAACATTGTTTTATATTTAACAAACATTATAAAATTAGAAAGAGGGAAATGGTTTATGGGTAAGTCAACATTTATGGGCGGGATCCATCCATTTGAAGGTAAAGATCTAACGATGGACAAACCCACAACTGTTCTACTGCCAAAAGGTGATTTGATATTCCCTATGTCACAACATATAGGCGGGCCTGCTAAGCCAGTTGTGGCAAAAGGCGATAATGTCCTTGTTGGTCAAAAGATTGGTGAAGCTAATGGCTTTATTTCAGCTAATATTATTAGCTCTGTATCGGGTACAGTTAAAGCTATTGAAAAGAGACTCACTGTAAGTGGTAAGTTAGTAGAATCAGTTGTAATAGAAAACGATAATGAGTATACAAAAGTAGAAGGTTTTGGGGAAGAACGTGACTATAACAAACTTTCAAAAGAAGAAATTAGGGAAGCGGTTAGAGAAGCAGGTATAGTTGGCCTTGGTGGAGCAGGATTTCCAACCGATGTGAAGCTTACTCCAAAGAATGAGGATGCCATTGACTATATTGTAATTAATGGTGCTGAATGTGAACCTTATCTGACCTCTGACTACCGTTTGATGATGGAAGAACCAGAGAAAATCGTTGGTGGTTTGAAGATTTTATTCAAATTGTTTACCAATGCTAAAGGTATTATTGCAATTGAAGATAATAAACCAGAAGCAATTAAGAAGTTTAAAGAACTTACAGAGGGTGAAGCCAATATTGAGGTACAGGCCCTTAAAACTAAGTATCCTCAAGGTGGAGAGCGTCAGCTAGTGTATGTTACCACAGGAAGAAAGTTGAACTCTAAGAAGCTACCTGCTGATGTAGGCTGTATTGTTAATAATGTGGCATCAGTTGCAGCGATTTACATGGCAGTGGCAAAGAACACACCATTAATTGAACGTATCGTAACAGTAACCGGTGATGCAATTAATGAGCCTCAGAACTTTAGGGTGCTTATCGGAACAAACTTCTCAGACATAGTTGAAGCCGCTGGAGGCTTTAAGAACAAGCCAGAAAAAATTATATTTGGTGGCCCCATGATGGGGTTAGCGATGTATACTTATGATTTACCAGTTACTAAGGTTGCCTCATCCCTTCTTGCGGTGCTTCATGATGAAGCTGCGGTAGAGGAATCCCCTTGTATCCGTTGTGGAAGATGTACTGAGGTTTGTCCTATGCTGTTAGTACCAGTTGGACTAGCCAAAGCAGGTGCCCATAATGATGAGGACAAGTTCCTTGCTATGGATGGTATGGAATGCTGTGGATGTGGTTGTTGCTCCTTTATATGTCCTGCCAAGATTGGACTTGCGCAGAAAATTCTACAGACCAAGAATTCAATCCTGGCTGAGAAAAAGAAGTAGAAAGAGGTGTAAAGATTGAACGATTTGTATAATGTGTCGGCGGCACCCCATGCTAGAAGTCCGATTACTACCAGGAATATAATGCAGGATGTTGTCATTGCACTTATCCCTGCCAGTTTATTTGGTATCTTTAACTTTGGTTTAAGAGCCTTATTAGTTATCTTAACTACCATATTGGCATCCGTTGTAACCGAATATGTTTATTGTAGACTCATGAAAAAGAAGGTAAATCCTGGAGATTACAGTGACGTGGTAACAGGTCTATTATTAGCCCTTAATCTACCTGCCAGCATCCCTTTATGGATGGCTGTTATAGGCGGAGTATTTGCCATATTGATTGTAAAAATGCTATACGGTGGCTTGGGCCAGAACTTCATGAATCCTGCTCTTGCAGCTCGTGTGTTCTTGGTTATAAGCTTTCCGGCACAGATGTCAGCTTTTGCTGTAGAAAAGATAAGCTCACCAGGAGTATTTGATTTCATTAATCATGGAGCTATTGTTTTAGATGGTGTAACAGGAGCAACTCCTTTAGCAGATGTTAAAGCCGGAGCTACGGTAGATTTACTTCAGCTATTTGTAGGGTATCATGGTGGTACCATTGGTGAGACCAGTGCACTTGCACTTTTACTTGGTGCCGGATATCTTCTATATAGAAGAGTTATTTCCTTAAAGATTCCTCTAAGCTATATCTTAACCCTTGTTGTGTTTACTGCTATATTTGGCGGTCAAGGCTTTAATGTAAACTATCTACTTGGACAAGTACTTGGTGGTGGATTAATCCTTGGTGCATTCTATATGGCAACAGACTATGTTACCAGTCCGACAACTGGTAAAGGTAAGATAGTATTCGGTATTTTCTTGGGCCTATTAACCGGACTATTTCGTGTTATTGGATCTGGTGTAGAAGGAGTATCCTATGCAATTGTTATTGGGAATATGATAGTTCCTATTATTGATAGAGTGACTTTCCCAGTTTCATTTGGAAAGGAGCGTGTAAAAGTTGAAAAAGAATAAATCTACCATAATACGTGATGCTATAGCGCTTTTTGTAATTTCTTTAGGTAGTATATTGGCTCTTAGCTTTGTATATGAGATTACTAAGGCCCCTATACTTCAGCAGGAAATGAATAAGAAACTGGAAGCATACCAGGTTGTATACCAGGATGCTGTTAATTTAAAAGAAGATACAGAATTAAATGAGCAGGCAGCTACAGTTAGTATGTCAAGCTTTGATGCTTCTTTTGGAACTGCAAAAATAGATGAAGTTAACCAGGCATATGATGATGAGGATAATCTTATTGGTTATATTGTAAAGGTAAGTAATAGGGGATATAGCGGTGTGATAACTATGGTTCTTGGATATTCGGTTGAAGGAGAAGTACAAGGGCTAGAGATTATTGCGATTAATGATACAGCAGGACTTGGTGATAGAGTAACTGAAGCAGATTTTAGAAATCAGTTTGTTAATAAGACTGTAGATAAATTTATAACATCAAAAACAGGAGCTACAGCGGATAATGAAATTAATGCAATAACAGGAGCAACAATTTCAACAGATGGTGTTGTTAATGGTGTAAATGCAGCGATTGCTTTCTTAAATGAGTATTCTGGGAATATAGGAGGTGGAGCAAATGAATAAGTATGTTGAACGTATTTATAATGGTGTTATAAAAGAAAACCCTACGTTTATCATGATGCTGGGAATGTGCCCCACTCTTGCAGTTACAACGTCAGCCGCTAATGGTATAGGCATGGGACTTTCAACCACAGTGGTTCTGGCGTTAGCAAATCTACTAATATCAGCATTACGTAAGTTTATACCCGATAAAGTAAGAATGCCATCATATATAGTTGTAGTGGCATCATTAGTAACAATTGTTGAGCATCTTTTAAAAGCGTATCTGCCCGAGGTGAATGAAGCATTAGGCATATATATACCACTTATCGTTGTTAACTGTATTATATTTGGTCGTGTTGAGTCTTATGCAGCTAAAAACACAGTGGGATTATCCTTGTTTGATGGTATAGGTATGGGACTTGGATTTACAATGGCTTTATTTTTAATAGGATCATTCCGTGAAATTCTAGGTGCTGGAACCTTATTGGGATTTGGTATAATGCCAGAGTCATTTACACCAATATCAATATTTGTACAGGCTCCAGGTGCTTTCCTCGTTCTTGCTATGTTAACTGCCTTACAGAATAAATTAATGTTGCCATCAGCAACTAATGGTACAGCTAAAAAATCCACCCTTGCATGTAGTGGTGATTGTTTAAATTGTAGTGGAGAGAACTATGATATTAATCATACAGAACTAGATAAGGCTAAGGCAATTGCTGAAACTGTTCAAAAGAGCTCTAAGAAATCAAAAAAGGAGGATTGATTTAGATGAATTCAGAATATTTTGTTAAACTACTTATTGTTTTAATAAGTGCAGCATTCGTTAATAATGTTATACTAAGTCAATTCCTTGGTATATGCCCATTTATAGGTATTTCTAATAAAATTAAAACTGCAGCAGGAATGGGATTCGCAGTGATTTTCGTAATAACTTTATCATCAGCTATAGCAAGCTTGATTTATAAAGGTATTTTACTACCTTTTGAACTGGATTATCTTAAAACTATTGTATTTATAATGGTAATCGCAGCATTAGTACAATTTATCGAAATGGTTATTAAGAAATTTAGTCCAGGACTTTACGATGCATTGGGAGTTTACCTACCACTTATTACAACTAACTGTGCAGTACTTGGTGTGGCCTTAATCAATGTTAATGAAAACTTTGATGTAGTAACTAGTATTGTTAATGGATTTGGTACAGCAGTTGGATTTACAATTGCAATTGTACTAATGGCAGGAATTCGTGAAAGAATGGAGTACAATGAGATTTCAAAATCCTTCAAGGGATCACCAATCGTTTTAATTACAGCTACATTGATGGCGATGGCTTTTTACGGATTTGCAGGATTAGTATAGAAGGGGGCATGGCAAATGTTAATTCAGGATTTAATGGCAATGAGCAATTTACTTCCGGATCTAACTGGAGTTGTTGGTACATTCAGCCTCCAGGGTATGGGAATTGCAACAGCAGTAGTTAGTGCAACAGGTCTCCTTATAGGCTTGTTTCTAGGAGTTGCATCTAAGCAACTTGAGGTTGAGGTTGATGAAAGAGAAACCCTAGTAAGAGACCTACTTCCAGGTGCTAATTGTGGTGGTTGTGGTTATGCAGGATGTGATGCCTGTGCAAAAGCAATCGCAGAGGGTAAGGCTGGGGCAACAGTATGTCCAGTAGCCAATTCCAAAGCCCATAAGGCAATAGCAGAAGTTATGGGGTTAGAAGCTTCTGAAGCAGAGAAGAAGGCAGCTTTTGTTAATTGTTCTGGAACCTGTGATAGAACTCAAGTTAATTATAAATACTATGGTGTTCAGGACTGTAAAGCAGCGGCTAGTATCCCTGGTAATGGTTCCATGAAATGTGGATATGGTTGTATGGGACTTGGCTCTTGTGTAAGGGTATGTGCATTCGATGCAATTCACCTTATAGATGGTATCGCTTTTGTAGATAAAGAGAAATGCACAGGCTGTAGCATGTGTGTAGCAGAATGTCCAAACAATCTAATTGAACTTGTTCCGCTTCCGTCAAGAACAATAGTTGCTTGTAGTTCAAAGGATAAAGGCAAGGATGTTAAGCATTATTGCACCATTGGTTGTATAGGATGTAAGCTATGTGTTAAGGCTTGCCAGTATGATGCAATACATGTAGAGGATAATCTTGCTAAGATAGATTACAGTAAGTGTACAAACTGTGGAGCGTGTGCTAAGGTATGTCCTGTGCAAGTTATAATGGAACAACCAGCATAAAGATAACCAGATCTAGCTTTCAAAAAATAAATGCATATGTAGAGGAAGTGTATACTCCTTTTACATATGCATTTTTTATCTTATTTATTCTTCTTTTTTCTAAAGGAACCGGTCTTTATATATTCACTAGGGGTAATTCCAACACGTTTTTTAAATATCCTGCTAAAATAATTAGGATCCTTATATCCAATCATAAAGCAAACTTCTTTTATAGATAGGTTGGTGGTGTTAAAAAGCTCTTTTGCTCTTCTTACTCGCATCATAGAAAGCCAGTCAATAAAGTTAAATCCAGTATTCTTTTTGATAAGCTTACTAAAATATTGAGGGCTTACATTGACTTGAGCAGCAACATCCTCTAAGGATATATCTTCAGTATAGTGTGCTTCAAGGTATTCTTTTGTTAGACGAACAATTTTATTAGATAAGTCTATGGAGTTTCTAGGTCTTACAATACCAGTAATATATGTGAATTGTCTAAATGCCCATTCATGAAGCTCAGAGCCTTGGCATTCCATCAGCTCCTTAGCTTTACCAAGGGGATTAAATTTTTTCATGCTTTCCGGATATTCAATTCTCATAGCGTGGGCTGCTAAAATTAGGATTTCTACTATATAATTTCGTTTAGCTAGGTCATTAAATGGAGCAATCCAGTTCATTAAAATACCGAAATAATCAAAAGCTTCTACTTTCCTTTGTCTTATTGCATCCAAAAGATGCTTTTCTGTATCCTCATAATCATAATTCAAATCTTTTCTAAGGCATCTTGCATCATTTACATGCATATGCTCATTTGAATTGCAAAAAGAAAGGGCTCTTATTGCTTCCAAGAAAGAAGAATATATAGCCTGTAATGAGGTTATACTCCCGATACCTATAGTTGCGGTAAGGTTATTATCATTAAACAATTTTATAAGTGATTTACTGATAATTCTACTATCCTTGTCCTCCATAAAATCTTGAGTAAAAAGAATGCAGATACGATTACCTATTAAAGGGCCTATTGCATTATTAATATCTTTTAAGTTGTTTTTTAGTAGCTTATATAAAGCTAGGTTGTCAGTTTTACTTTTAGATGTCTTAGAAGCTTGAGCTTCCGATATATCAATTAAAACTGCATATCCATAGTTCTTTAGCTGTAAAACTTGTTGATAACCTAAGAGGTCAGAATCAGAGAAATTTCTAAAAAATAAAGAGAACATGAAGCTTTGCTCAACCAGTGAAGCCATATTCTCGACTTTTAGATTATGTTTGGAGTTAAGCATTTCTGCCTGTAAGCTGTACCAAAACTCTGCATCACTAACTTGATTTTCTATATTACTAGTTGTATCCATCATAATGCTTTCTCCTTCGTATATTAATATTACACTTGCTTGTTAAGCAGATTAGGAACTCGAATGCTACCCATTCTCGTTCACGTTGCACTTATCCATCCTATCTATAGCCTTTATTCAAGCAAGCTTGATAAAGTCTCTAGCTAGTATGGACTAATCTGCTTATTCATGGATATTATATCATGAATTTGTTAATTGTTGTAGGTATTTTTTGGCATTAAGTAATTGTCCCCTATATCCGATAACATATTAAATAAGTAAGAAGGGATTTAAAACTATCGTAAAACATTTGCCACATAAATGCCAATATCATTCAATAGGATAGAGTTAGAATGGACTACGGATTTATAGAGGGAGAGGCTATGAAGTGCTGGAGAAGACTTAATTTAATATGGGTATTGGCCTTAGGAACAGTTATCTTATTCCTATCATCTAATACGAAGACTGCCAGAGCTTCCGGAGAGACAGTATCCTTAAGCTTTAGTAATGATACCTATGTACAAGCCCAGTGGGCTATAGATAATCCTGGATATTTTTATTTAACTATGCCGGGATTTGGTCAGATGGCTAAGTCATCGGTGGTTGACGTGGATATGGATGTATGGGAAGCTTGGAATGAGCTTGATAAAATAGAGACAAGAGAAGTAGTTGTAGCTATCATAGATACTGGAATAGATATTAATCACCCTGACCTAGCTGATAATATATGGATAAACAAAGGGGAAATCCCAGGGGATGGTATTGATAATGACGGCAATGGCTATATAGATGATGTTAATGGATGGGATTTTTATAATGGAGATGGGACGGTTTCTCACTACAAATATGATGAAAAGCTAGGAATTAATGTGGCTGATCCCAAGGATAATGATGATCATGGAACCCATATTGCTGGTATTATTGGTGCGATACCCAATAATAATATAGGAGTTGCCGGAATAGCTTCCACGATTAATATTAAAATAATGCCTTTGAAAATTAATGGGGGAGAAAAGGGAACCGGTAAGATATCTAGTGCTATAGATGCGATAAAATATGCAACAATGATGGGGGCTGATATATGTAATATCAGCTGGGGAACTTCAGAAGATATTCCTGCCTTAAAACAGGCGATTAAAGAATCGGATATGCTTTTCGTTGTTGCAGCTGGAAATTCGGGGGAAGATAATGATGTCGTACCTATCTATCCTGCCAATTATGAGTTGGACAATTTGATTTCAGTTACTTTTATAGATTCCAATGGAGGTTTGACTAAGCTATCTAATTATGGTTTGTCAATGGTTGATCTTGCGGCTCCAGGGGAGGATATAATCAGTACTGTTGTAGGAAGTTATGGATTAATGAGTGGGTCATCTATGGCAGCACCTCATCTGACTGCTGTAGCCGCCATGGTATATGCTACCAATGATAACCCATATCCAGCCGATGTAAAGGAAATACTTCTTAAGAACATAAAAACCTTACCATCTATCAGTAAGCAGATTAGGAATCCAGGAATACCTAGTGCATATAAAGCCCTTGTGAATTCTAAAGATAAGCTAGTGGTTGATAATGAGTCCCCTAAGATATCACTTAAAACAAATTATAATAAGGGATTAATGACGGTGCCTGTAGAAGTTACAGATAATGGTGGATCCGATATAAGAGTAGTAAAATGGATGTATGGCAAACGGACTGTTGAAGAATTTCGTAGGGGAACAGAAGGGACCTTGGTTGAGAATGGTGTAGTTTCAGTAGCTAAGGCAGGAACCTATTCATTTTATTCATCAGATTATGCTGGTAATGAGACAGTAAAGGTCTATGATGTTAAAGAGGATAAAGAAGCACCGATCTTAAATCTTACTTATACTGTTGCGGATTCGTATAAAAACAGAACAGTTAGGGTTCGTGTAATAGATGAGCAAAGTGGAATTAGAAGAGTTAAGTATATGGAAGGTGTTAGAAAGCCTGAAGAGTTTCTACCTGCGGGAGCAGGAACAGAGCTTGATATAAAAGATGGAAAAGGCTCCTTTAAGGTTAAAAAGGATGGGGTCTACACAGTTTATGCGATTGACAATAGAGGAAATCAGTCGGTTAAAAAAATTGATGTTAAAACTGTTATATCTACAGATCTCAAGCTGGTTCAGACTAGTAAGACCATAAATGTGGGAGAAACTTATGTAATCCGTGCGTTTTTAAAGCCATCGGGCTATACGGATAAGGTTACATTCATTAGTAAAGACAATAAAGTTGCAACTGTATCAAACCAAGGGAAAATAAAAGGGATCTCCGAGGGCAGTGTCAATATTATAGTACGAACGTCCAGTGGACTCGAAAAAATTTGTAGAGTCAAGGTGGTTAAACCTGATATAGCTTCAGGCAGCTAAGAAAGGCTTTTGAATTAATTTGATAGCTATAATTCAGAAGTCTTTCTGGCAAAAAAAATAAGTTGACGAAATAATCTGTGTATGTTATAGTATGAGGGCAAAGAAAGAGGGCTTTTTTTTTATGTCTAAAAAACAGGATAAAGAAATCTTCTTAATCCCTAAATTGCTTTATTAAAAGAAATCGGAGGTGGAAATAGTGCGCGTAAAAATTACATTGGCGTGTACCGATTGTAAGCAACGTAATTATGACTTAACAAAGGACAAAAAGACACATCCAGACAGGATGGAAACAAAGAAGTACTGTAAGTTTTGCAGAAGCCATACATTGCATAAGGAAACAAAATAATTAAACTGAAAGGAAAGTGACGAAATGGGAGATGTGACAAATACTACAACTGAAAAAGCTCCTAAGAGAAGTTGGTTCAGTGGTCTTAAAACTGAGTTTAATAAGATTGTTTGGCCAAATAAAGAGGATCTTATGAAGCAGTCAGTGGCTGTCGTTATCGCAACCGTTATTTTAGGTGCAGTTATATTTGCACTAGATGCTTTAATCGAGCTTGGAATTGGCGTCATTTTAGGATAAGGGTGATAAAATATGTCAGAAGCTAATTGGTACGTTGTTCACACCTATTCTGGGTATGAGAATAAGGTAAAAGCTAATATTGAAAAGATGATCGAAAACAGAGGTCTTCAGGATCAAATTATTGAGGTGTCTGTTCCTATGCAGGAAGTCATCGAAGTTAAGAATGGTGTTAGAAAAAGAGTACAGAAGAAGATGTTTCCCGGTTATGTATTACTAAACATGGTCATGAATGATGATGTATGGTATGTAGTGCGCAATACGCGAGGAGTTACAGGCTTTGTTGGACCAGATTCTAAGCAGCCGGTACCATTATCTGATTCAGAGATGAAGAGTATGGGAATTAAGGATGATACTGTAGAGGTTGATTTTGAAGTAGGTGATACTGTTACCGTTATATCAGGAGTATGGGAAGGGACATCAGGACCTATTAAACAGATTAATGCTCATAAACAGATCGTTACAATTAGCGTAGATATGTTTGGACGGGAGACACCAGTAGAAATCAGTTTCAATGAAGTCAGAATCAGTAAATAATTTTGTTAGTGCAGTAAGTATGCAGCAATTCACGCAGTTACAGTGGGAGGGAAATCCCCGCGAACACCACATTTATCAGGAGGTATGCTAT
>DUNS01000033.1 GCA_012839235.1 Clostridiales bacterium | reverse complement strand
GTTTTCTAAGGGCATTGGGTAGTTTAACTCTGCCAATGTCCTCGGTTAGGGGGGCATGGCTACAGCATTCCGCAATTAAAACCCTTGACCTCTCAGTTAATTTATCAATTACTGCTGCCCCCTTTATATAGTAGGACAAATCACCCTTGTATGCTGCAAATAATACTGAAAATGAAGTAAGCAAGCTTTCAGCTGGCTTCTTATCATAAACAGTCTTAAACACCTGTGAGTCAGTAATAATAACTCTTGGAGGCTTTGACAATGCGGCCAGTGCCTGATCAAGCTTATCAGTTGTTGTAGAGATAACTATACATTTATTATCCAGCAAATCTCGTATTGTCTGCACCTGAGGTAAGATCAACCTGCCTTTTGGGGCTTGAATATCCTGAGGCATAACAAGCATAACAATATCATCTTCATTAACGAGATTGGAGGTAATGCTTGGCATTTCATAATCCTCAGGCACCAGTCTTATAAGGGCTTCCTTAAATACTTCTATGTTAGCACTATCTTGCCTGTTAAAAATGATAGGATTAACCCCTGTCTTTTCTTTTATTGACCTTTGCAAAGATACAATATCTGTAATGATATCCCCTTTGCTAATTACACATAGGACCGGTGTATTCCTCTCCTTAAAAAGCTTAAACCATTCAAGCTCCTTTTCAATATCCTCCTCAGAAAAAAGAAGAACAGCTATATCCGTTTTCTCAGCAGCCTTAGTTGTTTTCTCAACTCTCATTTCACCGAGACTGCCAGCATCATCAAAGCCGGCAGTGTCAATTAGAACACAGGCACCAATACCCTGTATTTCCATAGGCTTATATACAGGATCTGTTGTTGTGCCTGGAATAGCAGAAACGATTGCAACCTCCTGCCCGACAAAAGAATTAATAAGAGAAGACTTGCCACTATTTCTTTTACCATAAAAGCCAATGTGTACGCGATTGGCATTCGGAGTATTATTTAAGCTCATACCTTCCTCCTAAAAACGAAAATCACGTTTACCATTGCTAATATCTATTAAGTTCTGCATTGCAATTTTTTTAACCTTTTCATTTGGTACTTTCGTAATTTCTTTATCGATCAGCACACTTCCAATCTCCTTAGTTTCAGGAGAAGCATAATCTTCTAAATATTCTTTTAATGTCATCAATGCATTAGGGTGGCAACAGTTTTGAATCTGACCGCTTTTGCAAAGGCTCATAAATCTATCTCCGGTACGCCCTTCTCGGTAGCAGGCTGTGCAAAAGCTTGGAATATACCCCTTTTCTATAAGCCATTTAACCACCTCATCAAGGGTTCTTGTATCGCTTACATCAAATTGCTCTGACTTATCATCCTCTTGCTCTGGAGAATAGTAACCACCAACACTGGTCCGAGAGCCACCACTAACCTGGGATACACCTAGATGCAATACCCTTTCACGAACAGATTGACTTTCTCTAGTTGAAATAATCATTCCAGTATAGGGAACAGATATACGAATAAGAGCGCATATCTTTGCAAAGATTTCATCACTTATACCATTATCAAATGCATCTGGATCAATATCATCAGCACCCTTTATTCTAGGGACACTTATAGTGTGGGGACCAACCCCATAAACCGCTTCTAAATGCTCTGCATGCATTAGAAGTGCTGCAAATTCATAGGGGTAGAGCTCCAGTCCAAACAATACACCAAGACCCACATCATCAATGCCACCCTCCATTGCCCTGTCCATGGCTTCCGTATGATAGGCATAATCATGCTTTGGCCCTGTTGGATGTAGCCTTTCATAGCTTTCCTTGTGGTAGGTTTCTTGGAATAATATATAGGTTCCGATTTCCGCCTCTTTTAATTTACGATAATTCTCAACCGATGTAGCAGCGATATTTACATTTACCCTACGGATTGCCCCATTTTTATGTTTAATGCTATATATGGTTTTAATTGATTCTAATATATATTCTATAGGGTTGTTTACGGGGTCTTCACCAGCTTCTATGGCTAGTCGTTTATGACCCATATCCTGAAGGGCAGTAACCTCACGAACAATATCCTCCTGTGTCAATTTCTTTCTTGAAATATGCTTATTTTTTTGATGATAAGGGCAATAAACACAGCCATTTACGCAATAGTTTGATAAATAGAGAGGTGCAAATAATACAATACGGTTACCATATAAATCTTTTTTAATCTGTTCTGCTAGGGAATACATTTCCTCAATTTTTTCAGGAATATCACAGGCCAGTAGGACCGATGCTTCACGGTGGGTAAGTCCTTTTCCTAGCTTTGCTTTTTCTAAAATAGTGTCAATCAGCCTAGTGTTATCCTTGTTCTTCTTAGCAAAAGCAAGTGTGTCAAGGACCTCCTCATGATTAATAAATTCTTCAGCTTTAAGAGATTTAGGGTTATACATAGTTAACATCCTTTCTTCTGAGTCAGATAAATCTTTCTCATCAGTTAATATTTTTATAATCACCGCGAGAGACAGTAAGGCTATAGCCAATACCCTCCATACGGTTTTGCATACACATACGACATTCTGCTGCCTCATCACCAGTACAAATCTTATTATCATACAAGGTATATTTTTCTCTTACATTGATAGGAGATAGGTTGGGCATGACAACATTGGCACCAGCCAATATTCCTCTTTCCCGCCCCTTAGGACTAATAGTGCCAAGGGCTGTGGTAGAGGGCAGCAATACTTCAGGTAGCATAAGCCTTATAATAGATAGTAAATACAAGGTTAATTCTAAGCTTCCTGCTCTTTCATGAGCAAATGGAGTATCCTTATGTGGGATAAATGGCCCTATGCCCACCATATGAGGATTAAGTTCTTGAATAAATAACAAGTCTGCTACAATGCTTTCATCTGTTTGATATGGAGAACCTACCATAAAGCCACAGCCCACCTGATAACCAATTTCTTTTAATGCAAACAGACATTGCTTACGGGTTTGCAGTGACATATTCGATGGATGAAGCTTGTTGTAATGCTCATCACTGGCTGTTTCATGTCGAAGCAAATACCTATCAGCCCCAGCATCATAAAATGCTTGATAGCTTTCTCTACTTTTTTCACCAATGGAAAGGGTAACAGCGCAATCAGGGTAGACTGTTTTTATGGTTTTTATGATATCGCATATTAATTCATCCGTATAATAAGGGTCTTCCCCACCCTGTAAGACAAAGGTACGAAAGCCAAGTCCATAACCAGTCTTACAGCAATCAAGTATATGTTCCTTTGATAGACGATATCTCTCAGCATTTTTATTGCTTCTTCTGATGCCACAATAAAAACAATCATTTTTACAGTGGTTTGTAAATTCTATAAGCCCACGGGTATAAACATCAGTGCCGTAAATCGATTGTCTGACCTTTTCGGCTCTTTCTTGCAAATAGGCCAAAACGTCATCATTTCTATTAGACAGTAATTCTAAAAGCTCAGCCTTAGATAGGCTTCGATTTATTTCCAACTTATCAATTAGCCTAGCCAGCTTATTCTTCATGCCTTGTCACCACGCTTGAGTAAGCAGTCTTTACACTGATACCATCCAGCTTTCCTATTTTTCCTGTCAGACTGCTTATTATATCTTGGGGTGCATCAATTGCGATGCTTACAATATTGATCTTGCGTTCACGGTAGGGGATTCCCATTCTGCCAATAATGTATTGCCCGTATACATGCAGCAAGTTATTTAACTTTTCAACAGATTCAACATTTTCAACTATAATTCCTATAACAGCAATTCTTGTTTCCATACAAGCCTCCTTCACTAATCATTCACTTATATCAATAAAAAAAGCACCAAAAAGGTGCAAAAAATAAGCCATAGATCATTGTCACCTTTCACTTCAGAATTTCTTCGTGTCAGAATATATATAATCACTTTGCTACAAGAACCCTCTCATAACTTAGTATGTTATTATTTTAACACACTAAGTTATGCCATGCAACAGTTTTGTAGTGACATGGGTAGTGACAGGGGGACGGGGTTGTTGTCATCACCCAGGAACAGGTCAAAGCTTTATATCTGTTTTCAGTAAACCATAAATATAATAATCGCACCATGTATTGACCATCTTTCCTTGTCTTATCATACCCTCTTTTGTAAACCCGCACTTTTCAAGAACCTTCCAGGAGCCGATATTTCGGATATCCACATCCGTCCAGATGCGCTGCAATTCCGTATGGGTGAAACAAAAGTCTATAACCACTTTCATAACTTCTGTCCCAAGTCCTTGATTTTGATAAAGGGGAGCCATCCGCAGAGCAGTCTTTGCCATACAGTTATTTTCAATTAGATAAATCCATGCTTCGCCGATAACCTTATCATTTTCATTTAATGCAATACCCCAATGAAAGCTCTTTGTGTTTTTATTAACCTTTTCAAACAGCAGTTCCGGATTTTTATCTGTCTTTCCTGCTGGCATGCCCCAGTAGGTATACATTATCTTATCAGGCATCCACTCTTTAAGTGCTGGAATATCATAGGAATGTAACTGTCGCAGTGTCAATCGTTCTGTCCTCAAGATAGGTTTATTTTCAATATAATCTGTAAGCGCCATAAAAGTCCCCCCTTAAAAGTTAAATTCTTTTACCCAATCAAATTCTCCACTTTCCTCTACGGATTTTGGCCAATGACTACACCAATCTGGTGTAATGGGATTCTCTACTCTATCTGTGCTAGGGGTATATGGTTTGATGTCCAGAACAGCACTTCCATCATATGCATCCACATAAGTAAGTCCTATTATACCATTTGTCATATTAACAAAGGTAATTTGGGCATTTGATACTGCAATAGGATTCGGTCTTTCTGGAGAACGAAGTGCAAATACGCCTATTTCTTCAGGACCATTTTTATAAGGCTTCTTCTCAATTAGCCTTGCTCTGTCTGTTTCATTGTCACAGCCATCCAACCACCAAACAATTTGTACATGGCTGTATTCTTCAAGTCCTTTTAGTGCTGCCCTATACTTTTCATCAAGTTTAATAGCAGCATCTCCTTTATCATTATTAATCTTTCCGATGGGAATTACTTTAATCTTGTTCATTACGAACCTCCATAAATTTATTCTCATCGAGCGCTCGATATATTATATATTACATAGTATAAGCTATACTTCAACTCCTTTTTTTTATTCAATCTGTTTCAATAGTAATTGCTGGATTCTCATATGTCATCTTGTAATTACTATTAGCTTCTTCTAGCCATGGATAAATTCTTCATATTCTATTCACCAATATAGGAAAATCTAATTATGGAGGATCATATCCAACAATACCATACTGTATAGGATTTGTATTTTTTATAGAATAATAACTTCACTACCAAAAGACGGGGCAAGTCCAAGACCCGACCCGTCTTACATATAGTTTAAGTTATTTCTTAACTTAAGAACTAATTTTACCTTATCTTATTCGTAATGTTAGCAATCTTGAACTGTACCTTGAGCAATTGCAGTAAGTGTAGGTTTCAGTACCTTAAGGTATTCAAACTCACCCTCAAAATCCTTACCTTCAACAATCATTCTGTATTCACAGCATCTTGGACAGCTTTTATCACTGTATGTTACAGCGAAAGGTTCACTGATTTCTAATTCCAACTCAAGAGTTGCTTTTTCATTATCGTCTTCCACATCTATTTCTTTTAGATATCTCCAACATTGAACGGTCTCACAGACACAACCGCATACTCTTTCTAAGCGGAATAATAAATCAACCTCTACCTCAGGTTCATAAGTCTCTTCATCTTCACCCTCAAAAGCTATTAAGCTAGAAAAGTCAATCTTTATCATTGGTTTGATCAGCCAAGAAGTATCTATTAATATACGATCCAATACAAAGGTCTGTTTTTCTTTCACTTGCCCATCCTTAATTTCAAATATTGCATCCTGTGGATTATAACCGACCTCTAAAAAGATACTTTTCTCTTCTGGTTTATTAGGAGGATAATTGTAATAGTGTGACATATTCTTCACCCTTTCTATATTTATTGAGCTATGCTCACTAATATAGTATGCAGGTAATTAGATGATGTTTAATATGTGACATGGGGACGGAGTCGTTGTCATATTCTTTGTATTATTCCTCTACTAATCCCTGTCAATCTCTCAATCTGTCTAATCGATAAGCCGTAATTTATCCTCATGTCTTTTAAGTATAAATTTCTTTTTACCTTTTCAAAATTCTGCAAATCTGTAGCATTTTCAATCTTACAAAGCTCTCGTATTATTTTTTTTGCATCCTCATCTGTTATTCTCTGTTTTTTCTGTATTACCAGACACTTATCGTCATCATCCTTATTAATGTGTTTAATAAATTCTCTGATTGCTTTTTCTCTATCTGTATCAAAGATATTTAAAACGAAGTCTATTTCTGTCTGATTATATCCTTTTACATAATCCATATAATTGGACCATTTATATTCATATATATTTCTAACTATACCTGCTTTTATCGGATTACGAAAAATATATCTGATT
>DUNS01000032.1 GCA_012839235.1 Clostridiales bacterium | reverse complement strand
TCCCATGGTTTCTACTGCTGAATGCATTCCTAACAAAGGTACTCCTAGATCTACTGTTCTAACTGGTAATTGGGTAGAAAGAACAGGTCCCATAGTTGAACCAGCTGTAGCATCGGATCGATTAGAGAATTTCTGATATACCACTTCCTTCTCATCACATAGCTGCTGTATCATTGCTATTGCCCCAGTGTCAAAGGCATATCTTTGGGCTGTATCAATTTTAAATGCAATGCCCTTATTAAGCTTAGCAATATTGGTTGGATCATATTTTTCAGAATAATTTGGATGGTAGCCCTGGGCAACATCAATCGATAGCATTATACTTTTTTGTAAAACCTCATATAAGTTAATTCTGCTTCTTCCTAAGGAAGCGAATATTTTTTCTAAAAGCATGGTAATAAACATAGATTCACTTCCCTGCTTAGTACGATTACCTATTTCTTCATTATCAAAAAGGCAGGCCATATGAATGTCCTTAGAGGATAACTTACCAGTGATACCCTCTAATATACCGTATACTGAGGAAAGATCATCTAGTCTTGGTGCGCATATAAAGTCCTCATTAATTCCGACATTAATAGCTTTATCTAAATTATATATGAATAAATCATAATCAAGTATCTCTTCAGTAGCCACACCTAATCTCTCAGCTAATAATTTAAGAATATTATTATGGGCATCCTCTTCACTAGTACCTAGTAAGGGTAGGACATGCTTTTGCTTATTGATTTCAACCCCTTTGTTAACCTCCCTATTAAGGTGGATTGCCAAATTAGGTATTACCATTAAAGGTTTTTTCAAATCAATTAATTGCTCATTTGGCTCAAATAGATTTTTGCTTTTTAAAGCTACCTTTCCGGATATGGATAAGGGTCTATCAAACCAACTAGATAAAATCATACCACCATATGCTTCTGTATTAATTCTAAGATATCCCTTTTCCCTCATATCTGGATTAGGCTTTATTCTAAAACAAGGGAAGTCTGTATGGGCTGCTGACATTCTTAAAATTGTATCACTATCAATATCCTTCCCTATATTAAAGGCAAACAAGGCACTATCATATAGCTTCACATAATAGGATCCACCCTCTTTTAATTCCCAAGGCTCCTCAAATCTTAATAACCGAAAACCAGCATTATCAAGTAGCTTGGCACTATTTTCAATCACAGCAAATGGTGACGTTGATGAATCTAAAAAATCAAAAAATTTCTCCTTAGTACTCATATCTTAATTTAACCTCCATAAAACTCTTTCCCTTATCATACCTTGAAATAACTATAAGTGCAATAAGTTTGAATTTCACGATTGTATAACTATACCGTATATAACTAAAACTTATATAGAACATAACAAGTATTCGTTTTACTATTATGCAAAGTAGTGGTATAATTGTTTCGGCAAGAAAAACTGATGCTATACTTCATAAAGAACCAAGAAGTATGTAGCGTGAAAGATAAATATTTCACACGCAACTTTGTGTCTTTTGGCCCAAAGTTTGTAGATTAATATGAAAGGTATGGTTACTATGGAAAGATTAGTCGGTACTGTGTCAAGAGGGATTCGTGCACCCATTATTCGTAAAGGAGACGATATTGTTGATATTGTAGTTAATAGTGTTGTCGAAGCTTCAAAAGCAGAGCAATTTCCTCTACATGATAAGGATGTTGTAGCTGTTACAGAAGCAGTTGTTGCACGTGCACAAGGTAATTATGCAACTACCGACCAAATTGCAGAAGACATTAAGAATAAATTTGGAGACGAAACCTTAGGTGTAATATTCCCTATTTTAAGTAGAAATAGATTTTCAGTATGCCTTAAAGGTATCGCTAAAGGAGTTAAAAAGATAGTCCTTATGCTTAGCTATCCTGCTGATGAGGTTGGTAATCATCTTGTGGATCTGGATCTACTTGACGAAAAAGGTATTAATCCATGGACAGACGTTCTAAGCGAATCCATGTATCGTGAACTTTTTGGATATATAAAGCACCCATTCACTGGGGTTGACTATATCGAATATTATAAAGGTATTATTACAGATGCAGGCTGTGATGTAGAAATAGTACTAGCCAACGATTGTCGAGCTATTTTAAGATATACCAAGAGTGTACTTCATTGCGATATACACTCAAGAGCCCGCACTAAGAGATTATTAACAAACGGTGGAGCTACTAAAGTAATTGGACTTGATGAAATTCTTAATTCACCTGTTAATAATAGTGGATATAATGAAAATTATGGCCTGCTAGGTAGCAACAAGGCTACTGAAGATACGGTTAAACTATTCCCTAGGGATTGTCAACCTATAGTTGATAGTATTAAAGCCCAACTATTAGAAAAGACAGGTAAGAATATTGAAGCTATGGTCTATGGAGATGGAGCGTTCAAAGATCCTATAGGTAAAATCTGGGAGC
>DUNS01000031.1 GCA_012839235.1 Clostridiales bacterium | reverse complement strand
TTTTAATAGCTCAATTTCTTGAGCCATTACCTCAGCTTTAATTTTTTCTATTTCTATAGCTCTTGCGCCTTTAGTCTCTCCAACACCATTTTCAACTTCACTTCTGATTTCTGCATCTACTAATATACGTTGTGCTTCTTTTCCAGCTAGTTTTTCGAGGATATCTGTAGCACTTTTATTATCATCAGCGGTAGAGCTTGTTGAAGCCAGAGTCTTAAATGCCTTATCCACACTTTTCTTTTCTTCAGCAGTAAGATTGGTATATCCTACTAACTCTAATAGTTCATTCTTCGGAGCAGTCGCTGTGGAAGTTGTTGCGGTTATACCGAATGCGTTCTCTTCTCCACTGTTCTTCGCACTAAGATAGAGTCTACCATGTTTAGAATCATAATTAGCACTTAATCCTGCACTTTTTGCAAAATTAACAAAGTCATTAAGTGTAGAATTAGCCTTAACCTCAAAGGTTTTCTTTTCTCCCTTAACAGTTATATTAAATAAGGTCTCTGCCTCTATTCCAAGTTCAGTAAGCTTCGTATTGGTAGATGCTTTAGTATTGCCATCTGAAAGATTAATAACACCACCAGTAACGTACTGAGAGCTTGCCAAACTTTCAACCTGTAGCTTATGAGTCCCTAAAGGAGCATTGGTCATGGCCTTTATATCGGCATAATCATTATTAGATGTTGTTACAGCCTTTGTAAGATAACTACTCTGCAACCTCATCTTGTTCAAATCTTCTTTATATAATTTAACAAGCTTTGTGTTTAATTCCTTCCATTTATCCTGCTTCCAAGTAAGTAGAGTTGATTTATCCTCTACCCTTCTATTCTTTATTCTTTGAGCTTCAATCATGCTTTGGATTAAAGTATCCGTATCCAAGCCTGATATCATGCCTGTCATTCTTATTGGCATATTATACACCCCTTTCATGCCTGCTTGTATAAAAGAGTTCCATTCTTATCTTTTGTTATTAAATCCTATCTTCTTTCATCGACTAAAAAACCAGCGATTTCCCATAGTTTTTCAAGCATCTTAATTGCTTGCTCTGGGGGAATCTCTCTGATTACTTCCTCAGTATCCTTATCCATAACCTTTATGGATACACGACGAGACACCTCATGATAAGCAAATTCAAACCTAGTCCTATGAGGCTTCATCTTATTATTAGCACTATTGATTGCATTCATAAGCCTCTCCTCAGTTACTTCTGTCTGCTCCTTATCATTTCGATCAGAATAGGCCCGTAGGTCCTCTTTTTTTACAACAGTATTAGCTGTGGGCTGTGCCTTTACCTCATTAATCTTAGGCGCCACAGTCCCTTGCATGCTATCAATATTGCTGTCATGATACACTTTGTTAGATATAGCTTCTAAGCCCACAATTACACACCTCCATGTGATTTATTTATCTTTTGTCAAACAATACGAGGTTTTATGTCTTCCTTGACTCCAATTCCATTCGTATTCATTCTTTGAACAAAGTTACCTATTAATTGTATCGGTTATTTTGTCGAATATATTAATACCTTCTTAAAAACGGTACCATTTACCTAAATAATTTCTTAAGAACTTCATCATCTACCGTAGTTTCTGCAGCTTCCTTATTAGATTCTTGTATCTGCAAATATAACTCCTTACGGTATATTGGAATAGATTTAGGTGCATTAATGCCAATCTTAACCTGATCACCCTTCACTTCTAGAATTGTGATTTCTATTTCATTGCCAATCATTATGGATTCATTAATTTTTCTTGATAGGGCTAACATTATTGGCCCTCCTTTGCTTCTTTGATAGCTGCAAGCTTCTCATAGAAATGATACTTTATCTCATAATCCCCTTTTTCTATAATAATCTGAATACCCTTTTTTGTTTCAGCGTTAATAATAAAAGGAGCCTTCATATTGGCAGATAATTTTGTTACATCAGATGGTACAGTGACAGACACTAAGACAATCATGTTATCTGGTTTCATATCCCCTAGGGGTTTAAGTAGTTCATCCTCTACCTCAGGATTATATTCTTCCATTACTAGAAAGGGACTCATAATGGGAATGGCCAAAGATGGTTCATCTATACTTTGTAACCACGAGATATCTGGTCTTTCTCCTTCTTCATTATCATACAAAATGGTGAATTCCTTATAATTATCAAAACCTAATATACCACTTGGAAAATTTATTATTTTGCTTTCGTCAAGCTCAATCTCACCAAAGTGCTTTGTCATTACCCGCATTACTTAAACCTCCCCTTGTAATTTATCTTAAGAAATCAAGTAGTGAATTCTGTACAATTCTCGAAGCAGCATTTAGAGATGCATTATATATTACCTCTGCAGAGCCAAATGCAATTATTGTATCTACTATGTTAACATTTTCATTTTCGTTCATTAAATCTTTAAAATCCACCTTTTGACTAGCCAATCGATTCTCTGTTAATTCCAAGCGTACGTACCTACTACCCAGATCCGCTGCTGCCATATTCACTCTGGTCTGCTCATTATCAGAAGTTCTAATTCCTTGTGTAAATGCATCCTGCATTATTTCTTTCTTTAGAACAAGCTCAGTTTCCAATTGTCCTAGAAGTGCCTCATATTTTTTTCTATCCTCATCACTTAGGCTAGTATCCTCAAGTCTTTTTTCAACTTCTGCTATCTTCCCTTCAGTCTCCACAACGTCATCTACTCTATTAAGTATCTCCGTTATATCTCTTCCTAGCTTGTGAGAAATCACCTCTATGCCTTCAGTATTAATGGTTAGCTTCTGGTTGTAATTGATCTCATACTTTATTTCTTGTTTGACCTCAGGTCTTACAAATTCAGCATAATCTGATGTTACAGTATTGGTCCTCTTACAATCAAAATAATGCTCTGGCTTAAGTTCTCCATCATCAAAGCTACTCTTATTATATGTTATATCAATGTTATGGGCATTTTTCAAATCATTATATACATTAGCTCCAAGAATAAGCTCGCCTGTCTCCGGAATATAATGTATCTCGTCTGGGTCTGGTTCATAGTGATTATCTATACTAGTATCTGTAATTGAGGTTGTTGTAATTAATGTATCAGCGAAATCTACAGCTGCATCTCCCTTTGTCAAAGTAAACTTTAAACTTATTGCAGGATCAACAGATGGATCTAGCTTATCATAGGATAATTGTATCCTTCGATAATCAACTAATTTTGGAGCATCCTCAAAGTCCTGATTTACATCTTCAAAATCCTTTAAACTATAGCTTCCTTTAACCGTGCTACCTAAAAGTATATCTTCTCCGGACTGACTTTCAGTAATCTCATAGCTATAATCTGTTGTACCCTCTAGAAATGTAAGAGAGCTATCCGTCTTATATCCTGTGAATACATATCTTCCAGCATTATTAGCATTACCTTCATTATATATCTGATTTCTCATCTCTATTAAGTTCTGAACGATAGCAGATCTATCAAAAGCAGTTAAAGAATCAGTTGCACCATATACGCATTGGGTATTAATCTCACCCAGTCTACCATTGATTGTAGTAATAGCGCTCTCTGTAAGATCAAGCCAAGCAAATGCATCAGGAATATTTTTCTCATGATACTGCTTTAATTCAGAAAGGTTTGTCCGAAGCTTAAGAGCCCTAACTGCTATAATTGGGTCCTCAGAGGGCCTTTGAATCTTCTTACCAGAGGAATACTGTTGCTCAAGAATTGACATGTTATACTTATTCTTGTTGATATTACTCATCATATTATTAGTCATCATTTTGTTAGTTATTCTCATAATTTATTAAACCCCCATCTCATTAATGAGCTTGTTATATATCTCATCCATCACAGAAATCACCTTGGCAGACATATTATATGCATTTTGATATCTAACTAGGTTCATAGCTTCCTCATCTACATCTACACCAGATATGGAAAGCCTCTGGTTATCGATAGCCTTTTTTATGTTTTCCTGTGCATTAGCAAAGTTTTGTGCTTTTTTCGAATCAATACCTATTTCTGCAACAAATGTCTGGAAGAAACCTTCTGTAGTTCCTTGGATAAATATCTTTTCATTTTTTAGGGCAAGTAAACGTTCAGCAATATCATTATTCTCAACACCATTTACTACATCACTAGCTGCCGCTAGTTTACTTGGATCATTGGTTAGCTCTTTATTCACCGCAAAATTCCTAGCAGTTAAGAAGTAATAGGATCCGTAAAGGGGTTCATCATCTTCTACTACTGTATGATAGCTTCCAGTGCCAGAATTGAAAACCTTATGATTATAAGTGTCATAATCAGCATCACCTTTTAGAGGACCAAATGAATAATTCCTTCCACTTACAATATTGTTACAGGTAAAGAAGTCACTACCCCATTCATTGTCGAGATTTTTACCATCTCTATGTATCAAGTTAAATTCCCTTGAATATGTTCTAAGAAGCTCATTCATCTGGGCCATATAATATGGGATACCTTTATATTTAATTCCTTTACCAATAGAAACAGATAGTCCGTCAAATTGGTCAAGGTCACCTTCATCAATAAACTCTTCTAATTCAAATGTATATGAATATGTTCCATCATCATTAATTACAACTTCAAAGCCTGTATAGTTATATGCCTTATTATGTATAGTCAGAATTCCTTCTGGGGCTATGTTCAACTTTTCAACTGCATTAATATTAGCATCATTAATTGTAACTCGGGTTATGTTTTTAGTTGAACCATCACTCATAACTACACCAAGCTCATTACTTGCAGAAGAAACTTTTCCTTTAAAGTTCTCACCATTATTACCGTCCCTTACTTCAAATAAGGCTTTTAGCGAGCCACCCAAGGTTGCACTATTTGAATTAAATTTTTGACCATTCTGCCATTTTATATCGTACAAACCCTTAGCATCATCTTGGTTAATCTTGTAATCCCTTGGAACAGCTATTAGGGAATTAGAGGTAATCCCATCAACTAAGGTTTGGTTATCTATCATAAGATAATAGGTGGTAAGCTCATCCATCTCTTTAGCTCTATTTTCAACAACGGTGACATTAACCAATTCTGACAGCTCATCTACTAATAGGGCTCTTTGATCTCGAAGATCATTAGCTGTGCCTCCCCTTATCTCTAATGAATTGATCTGTTTAGTCAAGGATGCTATCTGCTGACCAAAGGAGTTTATCTTATCTACTGTATTGCCTATCTCAAAGTTACATTCCTCCTGTGTACTAATAAGGTTCTGAGCAATAGATTGGAAATACTCTGCTAGACTTTCTGCATAGTTAGTCACCTGGGTCCGAACCGTTAGGCTGGATGGATTTTTAGTTAATTCCTGCAAGCTATCTCTTAAGGCACCATATGCTGATGTAAAACCTTCTACACTAATCTCATTAAAATAATTTTCTAGCTCTGTCATATAGTGGCTTTTGCTAGCATATCCCCCGAATATTGTATTGTTAGTGCGAAATTTAACATCATAATACTCATCACGCATCTGTGTGACACCCTTTACATCAACTCCTGTACCTGCCATACCATATGAACTATTAACACGTAAAGCGTTTCCCGCCTGCATGTTTAAAATCTGCCTACTATAGCCATTGGTCTCTCCATTAGCTATATTATGGGCAGTTGTATCAAGAGCTGCTTGATAAGCATATAATCCTGTCTTTCCTATATTTAATCCAAAAAACGTTGAACCCATATTTATACCGCCTTTACAATCTCATTATTATGTGTTCCAGCATTTCATCAATTACATTAATATACCTAGCCGCTGCATTATATGAATGTTGAAATTTAATCAAATTCGTTAACTCCTCGTCTGAAGATACTGCAGTAATTTCCATTCTTTTATTATCTATATTTGCAACCATAGTAGCTTGGTTAGTACTAATAGAATGATATTGTTCTCCACGATTAGCTAATCCTGATATAAATGCATTATAATACCCAGTAACGTTATAATATGTTAGGGTATGGGGGGTTAGAGTAGCAAATGGTTCCTGCCATCTTGTAATAAGAGCTTCTACAGCATCTATATCATAATCCCCATTTCCTGATTTAGAAGAAAGAGCTATGTTAGCATAATCATCTAAAATTAAAGGATTTACCTCAATTTCACCTAGAGTATATAAGGCATCATTACTATCTTCTCCATTATAAACATATGCATCAAATGGGTTGCCGTCTTCATCTATCAATTCTTTTTTTTCATAACGATCTAGGGATTTCCTT
>DUNS01000297.1 GCA_012839235.1 Clostridiales bacterium | reverse complement strand
TCCTAATGTCTCCTTTATTACTATAATTAGATGATTCTTACAGCTGTTCATCACCTATAATATATTATCAAAAACTTGTACCCAAATCAATTAGTTTCCTATATTTCACAAAATAATCACATAGTAAGAAACTATGTGATTATCTTGTTTGTACAATATATATTTAATAGGATAAAAGAATAGTTTATTTAAAATAAGATACTCCCGATGCAAATATCTGTTGATCCTGCTTTCCTAATATATTAATCCCCACAGAATCTCCTATACGTTCTGAGTGGGCCATCTTACCAAGAATTCTACCGTCAGGGCTAGTAATTCCCTCAATTGCATAGTAGGAACCATTAGGATTATAGTCCTCATCCATAGTAGGATTTCCATCTAAGTCAACATACCTAGTTGCCACCTGACCATTCTCTACAAGCTTCTTAATACATTCGTCACTTGCCACAAAACGGCCTTCTCCATGGGAAGCAGGAATTGTATATACCCCTCCAAGCTCTGCAAGTCTTAACCAAGGAGATTTATTGGATACAACTTTAGTATGAACGTACTTAGAAATATGACGACCAATATGATTAGTGGTTAAGGTTGGGGAATCCTCCTTAAGGGTTCTAATCTCACCATAAGGTACAAGTCCCAGCTTGATCAGAGCTTGAAAGCCATTACATATTCCAAGTATAAGCCCATCTCTATTAGCTAGAAGATCATTAACTGCCTCGGTAATCCTAGTATTTCTAAATGCTGTTGCAATGAACTTACCTGAACCATCAGGTTCATCACCAGCTGAAAAACCACCAGGAAACATTAGTATCTGAGATTGCTTAATTGCTTTCTCAAAAGCATTAACAGATTCACGGATATCTTCCTCAGTTAGGTTTCTAAATACCACCGTTTCCACTTCTGCCCCAGCTAATTCAAATGCTTTCATAGAATCATATTCGCAGTTGGTTCCTGGGAATACTGGAATGAATACCTTTGGCTTAGCCACCTTATTCTTAGCAATATAAACCTTACTTTCATCATGTAATTTTGTCTTAAGTTCATGGGAAGCAGCTACCTGGGAAGTCTTAGTTGGATATACCTTCTCTAATGTATTAGTCCAAGCCTTTAAAGCCTCATCTATAGTAATGCTAATGTTCTCATATACAAAAGCTTCTTCCTCAGTGATTTTACCAATCAATCTATAATTCAGATCTTTTAACAGGTCATTATTAAGATTTTTCTCTTCCATCTCCACCAATATAGAACCATAGCTTGGAAGGAATAAATCATGAGAGGAAATATTATTATCAATGGCAAGACCGAGCTTATTACCAAATGCCATCTTACTAATTGCCTCAGCTAAGCCTCCAAATCCAACAGCATAGGCAGACACAACTATGCCCTTGTTCATAAGTTGATTGATTTTGCTATAAGCCTCCATAACCTTTTCGTATACAGGAAGATCATATTCATCTTTCTTAACACCAAATTCTACCAATACACTCCCAGGTCTTTTAAGCTCAGAGCTAATTACATCTCCTGTCTTAGCCACATCAACTGCAAATGAAACTAAGGTTGGAGGAACATCAATATCATTAAAGCTTCCAGACATACTATCCTTACCACCGATAGAAGGAAGGCCTAATCTAACCTGAGCATCATAAGCACCAAGTAATGCTGCTACTGGCTCACCCCAGCGCTTAGGATCATTTTCAAGTCTTCGAAAATACTCTTGAAATGTAAAACGTATCTTAGTTGGGTCTCCACCTGCAGCCACAATCTTTGCTACAGAAGATACAACTGCGTATGCAGAACCATGAAATGGTGACCAGGTAGATAGATAAGGATCAAAGCCATAACTCATCATAGTCACTGTATCGCTTTCCCCTTTTAGTACAGGGAGCTTAGCGACCATAGTTTGCATAGGGGATAGCTGATACTTTCCTCCGTAAGGCATAGTAACTGTTCCTACTCCTATAGTACTATCGAACATCTCAACCAAGCCTTTTTTGGAGCATACATTAAGATGTGATAAAGTCTGTAACCACTTCTCTTTCAAACCACTCTTTTGCTCTCTATCAGCCCCTAAGCAAATGGCACCTGCCTTTAGATAATTGTCATTTTGGGAAGGCATACTAACAAAGGCAGATGCCTCCTGATGGGCACCGTTGGTATCAAGGAACTCTCTGGAGATATTAACAATCTCCTGTCCTCTCCAGTTCATAATAAGCCTTGGGGTTTTAGTAACTTCAGCTACAACTATAGCTTCAAGATTCTCTTGGTCTGCATATTCCAACATTATATCTACATTTTTCGGATCAACTACAACTGCCATTCTTTCCTGGGATTCTGATATAGCAAGCTCAGTTCCATCCAGTCCAGCGTATTTTTTAGGTACTTTATCTAAATCAATAACAAGTCCATCGGCTAATTCACCGATTGCCACTGATACACCGCCAGCTCCAAAATCATTACATTTCTTAATTAATATACTAACCTCTGGTCTACGGAATAATCTCTGAAGCTTTCTCTCAGTTGGAGCATTACCCTTCTGAACCTCTGCACCACTGACAGTTATGGATTCTGTAGTATGACTCTTAGAGGATCCTGTTGCACCACCAAGGCCATCTCTACCCGTTCTTCCTCCCATAAGGATAATTACATCCCCTGGATCAGAGTTTTCTCTAATTACATTCTTCCTTGGGGCAGCTCCCATCACTGCACCGATTTCCATTCGCTTGGCAACATAGCCTGGATGATATACCTCATCTACTGATCCAGTTGCCAGTCCAATCTGATTACCGTAGGAGCTATAGCCTTCTGCTGCACCTGTACATATTTTACGCTGAGGCAGCTTACCTTCTATGGTGTCTTTTATAGGAACGGTTGGATCTGCCGCACCTGTAACTCTCATTGCCTGGTATACATAGCCTCTACCAGATAAGGGATCACGAATTGCTCCTCCTAGACAGGTAGCCGCTCCACCAAATGGCTCAATCTCAGTTGGATGGTTATGGGTTTCATTCTTAAAGAAGATTAACCATTCCTCAGTCTTTCCATCAATTTCAACTGGGACAATTATAGAGCATGCATTAATCTCATCAGATTCCTCCATGTCCTCTAGCTTTCCATCAGCTTTTAATTTCTTCATTCCAAGTAAAGCCATATCCATCAATGATATATCCTTACCTTTTTTATTCTTATAAAGTACTTCTCTGTCTGAAAGATAATTACTATAAGCTGCTTTAATTGGCTCACTATAATATCCTTCTTCAAATTCTATATCCTTTAACTCCGTTAAAAATGTTGTATGCCTACAGTGATCTGACCAATAGGTGTCAAGAACCTTGATTTCAGTCATAGAGGGATTTCTATGCTCATCATTGATATAATAATTTTGAATATGCTTAAAATCATCTATGGTCATTGCAAGGTTTAAGCTATCAAATAAGTGAAGAAGTTCATCCTCCTTCATATCAATGAAACCTTCTATAATCTTAACATCCTCAGGCTCTTCAAAAACAGTAGCTAATGTCGTTGGTTTTGCCTCATCAGCTTCTCTTGAATCCACTGGATTAATACAGTATTCCTTAATGCTCTCATATTCCTTATCTGTAAATGTTCCTGATAAGATATATGTTGTTGCAAAACGAATAATTGGTTCTTCCTTTTCATTAAGTAATTTCACACATTGAACAGCGGAATCTGCCCTTTGATCAAACTGCCCAGGTAAATATTCAACAGAAAAAATTCTATCACCAGTCTCTGACTGAAACTCTTCCTCATATAAAACATCTAATGGTGGTTCTGAAAATACAACTCCCAAAGATTTCTTATAGGTTTCATCACTAACATTCTCTATATCATAACGATTTAAAACTCTAACTCTATCAATGCTCTTTATCCCTAAGTAATTAATAATCTCCATCTTAAGTTCATTGGTCTTGACCGCGTATGGAGCTTTTTTCTCAACATATATTCTTCTAATATTATTCATTCCAACACTCCTTTTTTCATTGGCTGGCACATCTTCTACTCTTGGTTTTACTTGCATTATAGCATAGGATGATTTATAATCAAAATTAATATAAGTTAACCCTTTCATTAGGTTTTCTAATAATTACTGGGTATATTAATTACAGTTTTAGAACATTTTATTTTACTAGATTAGGGTTATAAGTATCACTTTATGATAAAGGGAAGGTAGGATTTTATGGATATTAATTATGAACTTTACAAGGTTTTCTATCACGTAGCAAAGAGCTTGAGTTTTTCAGATGCTGCCAATGATCTATTCATATCCCAGTCTGCTGTTAGCCAATCCATTAAGACCCTGGAAAAAAGGTTAAATCAAACCCTATTTATCAGAAGCACTAAGAGGGTTGCACTAACTAAGGAAGGGGAGCTACTTCTTAAGCATGTTGAACCAGCAATTAACCTAATCATACGTGGTGAAAACCAGCTATGTGCAGACCCTAAGAGTGGTGTACAGCTCCGTATCGGATCTAGTGATACCATATGCAGATATTATCTTGTTCCCTTTCTTAAGGATTTCCATAAACAGTATCCTAATATTCATATAAAAGTAACTAATGGAACTTCACAGCAATGTGCTACTCTCCTTGAAAGAAATGAAGTTGATATTATTGTGACCAATTCTCCCAATCCTGGTCTTACAGATATGATGGAAATTCTTCCTGTAAAGAAATTTAATGATGTATTTATTGCTAATCCTGAATCCTTTCCTATAATGGATAAGCCCATATCATTAAAGGAGCTTCAGACTCACCCTATTCTCATGCTGGAAAAGCGAGCTACCACTAGTATATTCCTACACAATTTGTTCTTGGAGAATAGCTTGGACCTTGTCCCATCAGTGGAGCTTAGTAGTAATGATCTACTAATTGATCTAGCTAAGATTGGTTTAGGAATTGCTTTTGTACCTGATTTCTGTGTGGAGGAATCGGAACAATTAACTATTATCCCAACTATCAAGAAGATACCTCCCCGTCTTCTAGTTGCAGCCTATAATAAGGATATTCAGATATCTGATGGGGGAAGATACTTTATAGATTGCTTAACAGCTAATATGAATGAATGATCAAAATAAAATTGGCCTTCGAAAATTGACTAACATTTTCAAAGGCTAATTTTTTATTCTTTCATTACTCCATATATGCACCCTTCATTGCGGATACTGCAAGTTTGGAGTAGATTTTCAAAACTCCACTTTTATCTTTTAATTTTGGTATTACCAATTTGCTCTTTCTTTCCTCTAAAATCTTTTCTATTTCCCTAGGTGTCTTATTTACACCATTAACTCCTATAATATCAAGGGTACGATTCGGAATATCAATTCTAATTAAATCTCCTTCTTCTACCAAAGCAATAGGTCCTCCTTCGGTAGCTTCAGGACATACATGACCTATTGCAGGTCCCCTTGTTGCACCTGAATATCTTCCATCAGTTATAAGTGCCACAGAATTAGCTAGTTCAGGATCGGATACGATAGCTTCTGTAGTATAAAACATCTCTGGCATACCTGATCCTTTTGGGCCTTCATACCTTATAATAACAGCGTCACCAGGCTTAATTCTTTTTTCAATAACAGACTTATATGCCTCTTCCTCACAATTGAATGGTCTTGCTACACATGTAACTTGAAGCATTTCCTTTGGTATTGCTGAATGTTTAGCAACAGCCCCCTCGGGAGCAAGATTGCCCTTTAATACAGCTACAGCCCCTTGCTTCTGTATAGGAGTATCGTAATCTGTTATTATATGATTTTTACTAATACCCTTTTCATCTAGGTATTTATTGCATTTTTCATAATAACCATTTTTTTGTAATTCTTCAAGATTATCTCCCAAGGTTCTGCCTGTAACTGTAATAACATCTAAATTCAGATGTTTTTTAATCCGCTCCATTATTATGGGGGTTCCCCCTGCATACCAGAAATACTCTGCAGGGTATTTGCCACTTGGGCGAATATTCGAAATATATGGTATTTTTCTATGAATTTCATCAAATAATTCCGCTTCGATACTAATTCCTAGTTCATGTGCAATTGCTGGTAGGTGAAGCAATGTATTTGTTGATCCGGCAATTGCTGCATGGACCATAATCGCATTTTCAAATGCCTTCTGGGTCATTATTTTTTCAGGAGTCAGGTTTAGTTTAATCAGTTTTAAGATTTGATTTCCTGCCTCTTTAGCCATCTCCCATAGATTGCTATCTTCTGCAGGTACTAAGGCCGACCCTGGAAGTGCCATACCTAAAGCTTCTGCCATAATCTGCATTGTTGATGCAGTACCCATAAACTGGCATGCACCACAGCTAGGGCATGCACTTTGCTTGTAATTGTTATATTCTTCTAAACTAATTTCATTTCTTAAAAATTGCGCATGATAAGTGCCTATCTGTTCCAATGTTAGGTTATTTGGTCCTTCATACATAACTCCTCCAGGGATAAATATCGAAGGAATGTTATTTCTTGCAATCGCCAAAAGGTGTGCTGGAACGGCTTTATCACATGAAGACGTAAATACAGCACCATCAAAAGGTGTTGCTTTCATCTGAATTTCTATTGCATTGGCTATTATTTCTCTTGAAACAAGAGAATAGTTCATACCATCATGTCCCTGGGCAATTCCATCACAAATATCAGTTACTGTATACTGAGCTGGTTTTCCACCTTCTTCTTCAACCCCAACTCTTACTTTTTCAACAAGTTTTCCAAGATGGACGCTACCGGGATGACTCTCACCCCAAGTGCTTTGCACCATGATCTGGGGTTTGGATAAATCATCGATACTCCATCCAGCACCTATCTTTAACGAATCCATCTCTGCTGCTACATTTCGCATATTTTGACTTCTAAGCATATTACTCATACCTCTTTTGTTATAGTTAAATCTACTGTTTTGATGATGGTATACTTACAAGAACATTATACTGCTTGCCAGGTTTTATATTCCTGATAATTCCATCATCAATTAGAAGGTCATCAACATATATTTCCATATTATTAATATCAGATTCTTGCTTGATATAAATATTGAATTTTGCACCTCTAAAATAGCGTCTTACTTTAACTTCTTTCCAGTCAGAAGGAAGCTGTGGCTTAATAGAAAGACCTTCTCGATTTCCCTGCAGACCAAATAAACCATCTATAAGACATCGATAGAACCACGTAGTTGTCCCTGTATTAAATAAATGACTTGATTTTCCTGCAGTTCTTGGAATTTGTCTGTAAGCACCACGGTAATAATTGGGTATAAATACAGGCAATTGTCCTCTTTGGATGGCATCATCCAAGTCAGGACCTGGAAGCATTTTTCTTAATAATCTGTATGCATTTTCATTTTCATTAATAGAAAATAACGCATATATATAGAATGCCGCCGCATGATTATAGACAGCACCATTTTCAGCAGATCCTGGATATTTCTGCGTTAATCTGCCCACATCCTCACGCATGCCAGTATATGCAGGAGCCAGCATTTCTACACCATAAGGTGTTTCAAGTTTCTCTTGAACAGATCTCAATATTGACTCCTTTTTTTCTTCGTCAACGGAGCCACTAAGTAATGCCCATCCCTGAGGATTGATATAAATACTGCCCTCTTTATCTTTACTTATTCCAAACAGTATATTATCATCGGTTATTCCCCGGGCATACCATTTACCGTCCCATAAGTATTTGTTAATGTTTTCCTTTGTCTTTCTTGCTTCCTCTCTAAATTCATTAGCTTTATCTAGCCTACCAAACTTTTCACATATATCTGACCAGATACGAAATACATAAGCAGTAGCAATAGTTAGCCATCCAGAAACACCCTTGCCCTTATAACCCACCATGTTCATTGGATCACACCAATCACCTTGGTTAATATAATTCAAGCCTCGCTCATCTCTATCCTTTATGAGCCAGTACATACCACGATTAATATGCTCAAAAACTGTAGCTGTTTCTTTACCTTCAGAAAACGGAACTATTTCATTAAGTATTCCATAATCGTCTGTTTCATCCAGATAAAGCTCTATACTGATAGGTAACCAAATACAGTGATCCGTATGTGGCACTTGATTGATATATTTCAACTCAGCATCCTTATGTAATTTTATGCCGTCTGGCATCGCTCCACTCTCATGCTGTTGTCCTAAAGCAATTAACAACGCTTTTCTAGCTATCTCCGGTTTTATATAGCTCATCCCCATATTATCCTGCAAATAATTACGGGTTTGTGGATCAGTCGAAAGGCGATTTGTTTTGCCATGATAATAAAGCTGTCTTGGTAGCCAATGGTTCACAAAATTATCAAAATCCTTATCCGGAGTTTCAATCTCGATACAGCCTTTGCCATCTGCAATATATTGATCATATTCTTCTAGGGCTAACTCAAATCCATCTTTACCACATTGCTTCCCATCAATAAAGTACTTGTTGCGGATAGAATCTATCTCTTCTTCATTCTTAGCTGGTCCAAATATAAACCTATATTCTATTTCTTCATTTGGGTCCATTTCTAATTTATATTGAAATACACAAAGGGGCATTTCATAACGTGCATCACCTTTAGACAATAGGTCATTCATAATAGATGTCGGCTGTGTTATTCCTCCCTCCCCTTCAAAGCTCTCCAGATTAGCTTCCCAGGAAGTTGGCCTTTTGTCAGCCAACAAAAAGGTTTTATCTTTATAATCCTTGATTGTAAAATAGTCTTTATACTTTTGATAAGGAGTTACAGATGAACAAACAATAGCCTGTAACTCCTCCTTATATTCACCTTCTTGATTCATCCAAGACATATAGCCTACTGTAAAATATGGATATATGCTAATCTTTCTCTTATTTTGAGAAAGATTTCTTACTTTTATCCTCCACATCTCTAGGGGATCCTCTTTGGGAAGACTTAAGCACATTTCAATAGCAATCCCATTATTTTCTGTTATCCATTTAATATCCTTCTTCCCCACAGAAAATGTATACTTATCTGGAGAAACTCGAACCGGTTCATATGGTGCTGAAAAAACACTACCATCATCTTCATCCTTTACATATATAAAACGTCCAGGATGATGTGCATAATACGGTTGTTCAGGTTGCATAAATGTTTTTGCCTCAAGGTTTGGAGCATGGGAGTACTTTGCAGGCTCAGGTTGCATAAACTGAGCTACTACATAACCACGGCAATTTAATTGTAGCATCATATTTTCATTCCATAAAAAGCCTGAAGCTTTTGGCATAATCGTTGGACTGTTCAATTCATAATATTCATTATTGGATGTTGCTCTTATCATATCTCTACCTCTTCTGTTATAAGATTTCATCAATGGGTTATATTATGCATCTTCAGTATATATAAGCTCACAAGATGCTATATGGTTTTGGGGTTACTAAATATTTAAAATAATTTGTATATTATAGATTCTCACTTACTTTTTCTAATATAAGTTGTCGGTTATAAATAAGATGTAGATAAACGGCGTCGGATGCCGCAATTTCATCACCCCGCTGGATGGCTTCTACTATTAATCGATGGGTATCGATGGTTTCACGTCGAAGCTTACTTGCCGTGACATCTATAAATATGGAAATAGAATTTTGGATAATTGGAAGTATTGTTGGTGCTACAAGGTTTTTGCTGGCGATAGCTATTTGGGAATGAAATTCTATATCTTTATCAATATGATTCCCTCCAGCAAGAATAATGTTTTCTGTTTCTTTGGCCAGATGAGTTATTTTATCTATCTCCTCTTTCGTTGCATTCTTAGCTGCTATGGCGGCAATTCGAGGTTCAATCATCAGCCTGATTTCCATTAAATCACGGGCAAGCCTTTGTTTATCTTCAATAAAGGCAAATCCCAAAGGATCATCAATTACACCAACATTTTCTTTCGCTACAAAAGTACCTGCCCCTCGTCTAGTTTGTAATACATTACGACTGACAAGGGATCGTATTCCTTCACGTAAAGTACTACGCCCAACCCCTAATTTTTCCGCAAGAGTAAACTCATTGGGCAGTTTGTCTCCTGCTTTCAAGTTATTATTTATAATATATTGCATTAGTTGCTCTGCCACTTTCTCTGAAAGATAGGTTTCTTTTGGCATAGTTTTCACCTCCATTGGAATTATAATGTATAATAGTAGCTTTAGAAGATGTCTGATTATTTTATAGGTATAATCATATATTTAATATAAAACCATTCATTATTTATGGATATTACCCTGTTTTATAGTTATAATCCCACCACTATATACAAAGTTGTCTGATTACATATTAGCATTTATAAAAAAAGCTGTCAATAGATTATTTAGCTCTTCACAAAGGATAATCCAACAGCTAAAAAATTCCCTCCAGTACTCATATGAGTACTGGAGAGAAACCTTATGCATTATATTATTTACCGAATTCCTTCATTCTTTCTTGGATGGTTTTATTATAATTTATAACATGTCTTTCATAGTCTTCATTCATATACTTAGATGTCAACATAAAATCAGCTGTAGAACGATTGGTTGCCAAGGGTATGTCATATACAGCACATATTCGCAGTAATGCCTTAACATCAGGATCATGGGGCTGTGAAGCTAATGGATCCCAGAAAAAGATAGCAAAGTCAATACTTCCTTCAACAATTCTTGCTCCTATCTGTAGGTCACCACCTAGGGGACCACTATTATATGCTTTTACAGGAAGTCCTACCTTATCAACAATAAGTCTTGCTGTAGTTCCAGTACCACTTAGAAAATGCCCTTTTAGTTCGTCCTTATTTTTATCAACCCATTCAATCAGAGCCTGCTTTTTAGAATCATGGGCTATCAATACGATATGCTTCTGCTTCCTAATTGTAAAGTCTATATAATCATCCTGAATCATAGAAAATATCCTCCCTTTTTAACATTGTTCATCTTCAATAATCATAACGAATATATCAATTTTATGCAAGCTTTCTTTAATGTGACCCAGGAGCTTTCTACTTGTCTCAAGCAGATGGGCAAACATGTAAAATCCGCTACTTTTAATACTATTAGATGCTTCTTCGATTTCTGTCGTAACTAATCCTAATTTACTATATATTTGATAAATATGAAACAAAAAAGTCATTGTAAAATTATGTAATTGTAGTATAATAATTACATAATCACCAATGTACTACCTTTACTTATTAATCCACTATCTCCTAAGCTTTCAACTTCATTTTGGAACGGACAACCGTGTACAAGTAGCTTGACACACAGATCATTGAGCCTTTCTCAAAGATTTGTTAAGGAGGTGGCACCATGAGTACTTATGAAGCGATTGCACTAATGCTGGCATTTGGAATGCTACTGATTTCATTGATTAGCTATTTAGACAGACAACGCAGGAAAAAAGAATAACTGCCCAAACCTGATGTGGACCGGGCAGCTATTTGTAGTGATGTAAGATAACCCCACTTTGTATGCGGTTGTTCCTCACACTTGATAAATATATCATAATCACATATGCTTTTCAAGTATCAGTTGTCAATAATTTCCACCAAGTATTTTTATATAAACTAGTCAATTTATCCAATAATATGAATCTAAAACAATTTCTCATAGGTTATGTTATCATCATTTTATTTAACAATCTTATTTAAGATAATAGGTAATTTAATTACAAAAACACCATACTAGCTTGAGAACTTATTAATTTCCATTCTAGTATGGTGTCTTATTTTAATATTTTCTTTATTTCTTATTTACTTAACTGCTCTAGTCTCTCAGATACCTGCTTCATCATGTCAGTATAATTAGCAAGCTTCGCTTTTTCTTCTTCAATCTTGCTTTCTGGAGCCTTCTTTACGAAGTTCTCATTGGCGAGCATACCATTAACACGCTTTAACTCTCCTGTCAGTCTTTCCTTTTCTTTAGTTAGACGCTCTATCTCCTTATCAATATCTACTAGGTCAGCAAATGGAATATATATTACTGCTCCTGGAATAACTGTGGATACTGCATCCTCAGGAACACCTGCTTTATCCTCTTGAACTAATACTTCACTAGCAAATCCTAAGGTACCAAAGAATATCTTGCCTTCAGTGAATATACTTCTGATTTTATCACTATCTGATACTACGATAACTTTGGCTTTTCTACTAGGGGCAACGTTCATATCAGTACGTACATTACGGATACCCTTTACTGCTGCCTTGATCATCTCAACTGCTTCCTCTTCCTTAGTAAAGCTATATTCCTTCTTATATTCTGGCCATTTGGCAATCATTATAGACTTTGCTTCCTCTATGCCAGTCATCTCCTGCAAGGTACAGAATATCTCCTCTGTGATAAATGGCATATATGGATGGAGAAGCTTAAGAGAGGTAACAAGTACTTTATTAAGGGTCCATAAGGCTGCAGCCTTGGTTTCATCACTTTCACTATATAGCCTTGGTTTAACCATTTCTATATACCAGTCACAAAATTCTTCCCAGATGAAGTCATATATCTTACCAACAGCGATACCCAATTCAAAGCTATCCATATTGTCAGTGGCTTCTTTAACAAGAGTATTAGCCTTAGAAAGTATCCACTTATCGGCTATTGTTAATAAGCTTTCATCAATAGTCTCACTTATCTGAGCCTTTTCAAGATTCATCATTATAAAACGGGATGCATTCCATACCTTATTAGCAAAGTTTCTACTTGCCTCTACTCTTTCCCAATAGAAACGCATATCATTACCAGGGGCATTACCAGTAATTAAGGTGAAGCGCAGAGCATCTGCACCATATTTATCTATCACATCTAAGGGATCAATACCATTACCTAAGGATTTACTCATCTTTCTTCCTTGAGAATCCCTAACAAGTCCATGGATTAATACCTTGCTAAATGGTTTCTCTCCCATATGAGCATATCCTGAGAATACCATCCTTACTACCCAGAAGAATATGATATCATATCCTGTAACCAATACATCTGTTGGATAGAAGTAATCCAAATCCTCAGTCTTCTCAGGCCAGCCAAGGGTGGAGAATGGCCATAAAGCAGAGCTAAACCAAGTATCCAAAGTATCCTCATCCTGTCTTAGATTAGTACTAGCACAGGTAGGACATCTAGAAGGTTCCTCTTTATCAACTATGATTTCACCACATCCATCACAGTAATATGCTGGAATTCTATGACCCCACCAAAGCTGTCTGGATATACACCAATCCCTTATATTATCAGTCCAGTTAAAGTATATCTTGTCAAAACGTTCTGGAACGAACTGAACTTCACCGGTTTTAACCGCTTCTATTGCTGGTTTTATAAGCTCATCCATCTTAACAAACCACTGTTGCTTAATCATAGGCTCAACCGTTGCATGGCAGCGATCATGGGTACCTACGTTGTGTTCATGATCCTCTATCTCAACCAACAATCCTAATTCATCTAGATCCTTTACAATTTGCTTTCTTGCAACGTAACGGTCCATTCCAACATACTTGCCACCCTGTTCATTAATAGTAGCATCATCATTCATGATATTAATTTCAGGAAGCTTATGTCTTTTACCAACCTCAAAATCATTAGGGTCGTGGGCAGGTGTAATCTTAACTACACCAGTACCAAATTCCTTATCAACATAGCTATCTGCAATGATTGGAATTTCTTTATTAACTAAAGGAAGCATAACCATCTTACCAATTAGGTGTTTATATCTTTCATCCTCTGGATGAACAGCAACCGCAGTATCACCAAGCATGGTCTCTGGTCTGGTTGTAGCTATCTCAACAAATTCATCACTATCTACAATGGGATACTTAATATGCCAGAAATGACCTGCCTGTTCCTCATGCTCAACCTCAGCATCGGATATTGATGTCTGACATACTGGACACCAGTTAATTATTCTAGAGCCCTTATATATATAGCCCTCTTTGTATAGCTTAATAAACACTTCAGTAACAGCATGTGAGCAGCCCTCATCCATAGTAAAGCGTTCTCTTTCCCAATCACAAGAGGAACCCAGCTTCTTTAGCTGAGATATGATCCTTCCGCCGTATTCATCCTTCCATTGCCAAGCTCTTTCCAAGAAGCCTTCTCTACCAAGCTCCTCCTTGTCGATGCCTTCCTCTTTTAATTGCTCAATAATCTTAACCTCCGTAGCAATACTGGCATGATCTGTTCCTGGCTGCCATAGGGCGTTATATCCTTCCATTCTTTTAAAACGAATTAAAATATCCTGCATGGTATTATCTAAGGCATGACCCATGTGCAATTGACCTGTTATATTAGGAGGTGGCATAATAATAGTAAATGGTTTTTTACTTTTATCCACATCAGCATGAAAATAATTGTTCTTTATCCACTCTTGATACCTTCTGTCCTCAATATCCTTTGGATCATAGGTTTTTGCTAGTTCCTTGTTCATAAATGTCTCCCTTTCATTCTTAATTTCCATAATTAAATCTAATAAAGTTAATAAAACAAAAAAGGTTCTTCATCCCAAAGGACGAAGAACCGTGGTACCACCTTTATTCATGGAGATAAAAAATACACCTCTCCATCTCTTTGTCTATAACGGGACTTCCCGACACTTCCTACGCACCATAAGGGTTCAGAAATGTTGTTCAAGAGCTACAATAGGCAAGCTTGCTTTAGATCACCTTTCAGCCGGTGGGTAATCCTCTCTGATAAGCCCTACTTATCTATCCTCTCCATCAATACATTTAACATATGATAATTAACTAATATACTATTCAATAATTTAAAAAATGTCAAGTCATTTATTCTTCAACCTTTAAACTACCCCGACTTACTATTCCATACTCTTTCAAAAGTCTTTTAGTTTCACTCTTATACTGAGGATTAGCCTTAATTACTGAATTAATTAATTCCAATGATTCCTCCTTTTGCTTCATGGAGGCATCCATTCTGTCCCTAAGCTTTTGTCTGCGAACATTAAGTCTATGTCTGATTTCTACCATTTCTCTATTATCAAGGATAGCCAGTGGTTGATATATCCATATTTCTGCATCAGCAACATCGAATCTATTCAATTCATCAACCAGCTCTTTATTATAGAACTCCAGCATCTCAGTATTACTCTGGTATCGCTTTATCACATCCTTAAGCATTATAAACTCGTCCCACAGTGACTTTAAATCCTCATAATTGTCCACCATGTACTTATTGTATGTATAGTCCAAGTAATTTAAGTTATTAACAGACTTAATCTTCACCTTATTCATAAGAACAATCTGTCTATTTTGCTTTAATTGTACTAATTGAAAATCATAATTATTTTTTCTGGTCTCCATAAAAATATAAAATGCGGATGCCATACCCATAAGCACTGTAAGTAGAAAAGGAATTGAAAGGTTAAGATTATCATCTCTTCCAAGAAATGCAAAAAGCATAAACAATAGTACCACAACAACGCTTGTTGCAATGGCAATAGACCTAAGATATCCTTGCTTGCCAATAATATCTTCTTTTTCCTCAGCCAGAATATGCTTCTCATTTTCCAGATATTCTATGTCCTTATCTATTTTTTTCTGATATTCTTCCTTTTCTTTAATAGAAGGCAATTCTTTTGGTATTTGCAACTCATAACGCTCAAAAATCCGATACTGTCGATCCAATATTCTGGTGTGATTTTCCTGGAATTTGTTTCTCTCCAAAGTAAGGTTGTAAATTTTTTTAGCCGCATCCTCAAGATTTTCTCTTTGATCCCTTGGAATCATATCAATCTTTTGCATATCAGTAAGATAGGAGGTTACTGCCTGATATTCAACTTTAGCTTCTGCTATCTGACGATCACTTTCTGCGATCATATCACAATTTTCTTTAATAAACCCTAGCTGCTCCATACTGTTAGAGTTGACATTGGCAGTTGTAGTTTTAACACTTCCTGATGAGCTATTCCTCTCCTCCCTACTTTCTCCCTTTTTAAAAATATCTAGGAACCCCATTCTTATATCCATGCCTTTCTTTATAATGGTCTTTCTGCTACCTTCCACTTTTCTATAGTCTCATCTACATCCCTATAATACTCTGCTATCTTTCCTTCAGCTATATATTGTCTTAATCGCTTTATACGTGACATACTATGACTTTCATTAGCCTCTTCAAATATTATTTCAATATTGTTATCTATCTCCTTCTTTAAGCTATCATCCAATTGTAGTTGCTCTAATTCCTTATCAATATCTTCTCCCTTTAGCTTAATGGTATAGAGATATTGCTTAAGACTTTCCTCCCGCTGATTTCTCTCATAAGCTCTAAGAAATAGTTCACTAGCAGATGACAATCCTTTTGTATTTACCAAAGCCACTCCCATATTATGAAGAATACTGCCGTACTCCTCTGAGGTCAAATCAGTTGCACCCTCTGAGCTAAGTATTAATTCATAAGCCCTTAAGGACTCCAAGTATTTTTTATTCTTAAGAAATTCTGTAGCTCTAATAATATTTCTCTTTACTAAAGGCATTCCGATAATAGTATCTAAAACCTTTAATATGTCCTTAATCTCACCTTCATTATAATAATCACAGCTACATAAGATACAAGTAACAATGGTTTTAATATCCGCCCCTTGTTCCTTCATGTTCTTCAGCTTTTGGGACCTTTCAGTGAGCTTTAATTCAGTACCTATCCAATCAATTAATGAATCAGTGATTAAGCTTTCCTCTATCAAGTATACATGATTATATAAATAATAGCATAATTCCTCTATAGAATATATACGAAAATTAGAGGATGGAAACACATAAGGTCTACTAGTACGTTCTCCACTACACAATATTAAGTTGCCCATGTTAATAACCATCCCTTTCATCACAGCCTGCAAACTTTATACATGAAAATCTCTGATTTTCATGTAGCATAGAGCACAATATTTGCAAAGTGAATTGTGAATACCATTCACTTGTGAAAGTCTTATCTTTCACACTAAACGCCCTCATTTCTTTACATTTCTAATACAAACTCCCATACATGTCCACTGGCAGGATAAAGTTCACCAAATCCCAAATCAGTGATATCAACCTTTAACTGAGAATTGCTCAAACAGGATATGTGAATGTCTAAACGAGTCATTCTCCTTGGCCGTTCAGGAAGCTGGTTTAATACTAACCTTTCTCTAACAACTTCCTTTGTCATGATATTTTTTAATATAAGATTTATCTCTGCCTCATTATCAAGTATAACCTCTATATTTTGTTTCACCAAATACCATTCTACTGCTGCTTCGCTGATGGGAACCTCTTTCACTTTACCATCCTTATATACACGGATCCATATGGAGCATGTAATCATTTCTTCATTTAAAAGAATATAATCACTTAACTCCCTATCACCAGACAACTCCTTAGCTGCGTAGCATGCTCCCTTAGTATATAAGTTTTGCCCAATAAAGGCCCTTCGCCCTCGGCAAAGACTTTTAATAGCATCTTCAGCCCAATTCCCCTTAAAGCCCTTACCCGTAAAGTATAGGGTTGATATGATTTGCTTATATAAAATCCTATCAGCTGCACTGCAAAAGACATATCCAAGATCTATGTTCTTATCTTCTAACATGTCAATAGTTAAAATATCTGTAAGATCCTTCTTTATAAGCCCTGCTACAATAGGCCTTGTGTTTCGATTAATATGTATCTGGTAATAATTAAGCCCAGTTTCATCAAAGTCAAATAAGCCCACATCATTCATCCATAGGGCCCTTTCTTGACTTAAGGCATAGTACATATACACACCCGCATGGCTTATTATAACTGCTCGATCCTTATCTATTCCTAGAAGATACAAGGCTTCATAGATGGCATTAACTAAATGGGGATCAGAATTGCTAATAGTTACAACTATTTTAGTAATTGGTTCAGTGGGAAAATATTTTTTAACCAGCATTAGTGATTTCCGAAGAAACTTCTCCAAAAGATTAATTCCAGAGAATTTCTGATCATAAATAATTGTCTCTTCATTAGATTTTATTTTAGCAAGAATGTTGTCAATCAATATTCCTTCATTTTCAAATGCACAGCTAAGAGCATCTTCACCAAAAAGCCATTGTTTAGTATCATGCTTAACACATAGTACTGTTGGTATTAAGCCATTATCATCATCTTTATCACTTATTGTAATTGGCTCATGCTGCTTGTAGCTATAGCAACTAACCTGGGTAAAGTCTTCACATAGGTCATACCCTATGATTAGTTTTCTATACTTGTCCATCTTAGTATCCTTGCCTTTCATCCTATAATTTTTGTTCACACTAAACTCACATGATGCCGCCATGTAGTGTCTCAAAAGCCCGGGAGAAAAAGATCAACCACCCTGTCATGTTTAATCAATCGGCTGAAAACATTGTCCTATAAAATAGTCAGTTCGAACGTACTGCTCCATAAGCTCTAAAAGGGTTGTATCATCATTCATTTCTTTTGTCATAAGCATCAGGTTTATCTGGTTATGCCTTGATTCACCTTCTGAAGGGGTAGTATCATGATGAAGCTGAAAGCTTTCTGTAACTATTACATCATCCCCATATTCCTCAGTTATATAGTATTGAAGTATCTCATGATAAAAAAGTACAAATTCCTTAAGGTGAATACCCATAAACACATTAGGCATCTTCTCTGTAATATACTCTTCTGAATCTCCATTATTTAATAAACGATAATGGATAAATACTTGTTTACGAGGGTCAGTCTTATATTCCACAAAGCACTTATCAATAATTCGTTCTGGAAGCTTTATAATCTCACTATACTCTGTAAAGAATGGTAGTATAGTACCCTTTTTAACCAAACGATGAATTTGGTACTCAATAAATGCTTTATCATTATCTGAAAGCCCTTTATTCTTGCAATTATATTTTAGCCAGGCAATTAGACATAGATCATTTTCCTCATAATTCAACTCTCTCCTCATAATAGGAAAAAGCTCTTTGTTTATTACCCATCCATGAATCACATATTTATATGCATAAAATGATAGGAATGCCCTAACAATCAAGCGGTTCGTAACATTTTTATAATATTCATTAAATACTAGAAAGCTTCCTTGGACATATCCCTCGGTGAAAAGCATCTGGACCAGTAGTCGTTTTTCTATCTTTCGAGTATCGACTTCAAACTTTATAGCAGCTTTCCATATTTCAAACATTTCCCTAGTGGATCCATGATAATATCGTACTAAATATTTTAATATAGCTTCATCATACTTATGCTTGGAAAAAGCGTAAGTACATAGATCCAGCACAAATTCCTCTTTATTATCTTCATTGCTATTATCCAACCATCCTGAGCAATATTTGACTAATAGATTTATAGAAATATCTTCATAACCAAAGGTTTGGATAGCATCTTGAACCTTAGAATATAGTCCTCTTCTCACCATATATTCCAATAGCCTGATTCTCTTCTCAGGTCTAGCCCTATGAATATCAATTAGGCTAAGATAATACTCTAATTGCTCATCATCATAGTTTTCATAATAGTATTCGGCTAAATCCTCCAAGCAATCATAGTAATATAGTTCTGGTAGCCCTTCTATAGACAATATTTTCTTCCTTATAGATATTGACTTTTCATTGATTATGCGATAATTCTGAAACCTATTAAAAAGATGAAGTAGTAGCTTTGGATGATTGCTATATTCCATACAACTTGTTTCAAAGTCTTCCGACTTCATAAGGGGTGCTTTGGCGTAGTCCACTGACTTAAGATAACGATTTCCTATAGAATCTACAAGGAATATCTTGGCATGATCAGTATAAATATCAACCAATGCCTTACCGTCAACAAATTGAGCACTTTCTTCCTCTTCCCACTCATCATGTATTACAACAACAGATGTAATGTTGGGATTATCACAGCTTATCTCATTTCTATACATAACATAGGGCAGACTATGTGCCACATTGGAATCTATATTCTCATGGGAAAAGAATTCATTATATAGTACTGATAAGTTGCGACTAACATTATGAGCCTCTAATTGCTTTACTGCAAAAACTTCCATCTTCTTCAAATATGATCTATATATAGGCTCAATCTTATCTTTGTTCTCAATAATATTGGCATAGAGGTATGCCTTTTTTCTTTCGTTCAAATTGCTATTATATATATAATATAATAGGACTGATTGAGGTAGCAACTCATCATCAGCCTCATTACTAGAATACATAAAGTACTCGTAAAGCTCAGTAATAGGTAGCTGTGCCTCAACCCCCATGCGATACCACTTATGAAATTCCTTAGACTTTTTAATTCCCTTAATTAGGGTGCTGCATATAGCTGATAGTATGTCTGTCTCTGGGAAATGCTTATATAGCATCACTAGACCCTTATACAGCATATGATGATAGTGCTTTTTCCTATTAACTAAATATGTATACTGCATGGCTACATCTAAGGTAACCAAGGAATTTTTTATACTAAAATTAAGAACCTGTGTCTCAAATGAATTGATTTCATTAAGTAGATATGGTTCTTCATTATATATTACTGCTGCCTCATAGTATAATATAGGACTGTAGCATCCCCCCTTAAACTGCTCCTTAATATGAGCCAGCTTTAAGCTTCTATTCCCTTCATACTGCTTGTCTATGTTCAGTAGAAACCATAAAAGTCTCCAATCAGGGTATCCCCTTTCATAGAACCCTCGGATGGCCTTACTAGCTTCATCTTTAATTGTCTCATCATTATATATTAAAGTTCTAAGGTAAAGATATCCACAGTAAAGAAGTATCGAACTACTTTTTAGCAATGCCTCCTGCTGGGCTAACTCCCTCATCAAATCTTCTGCTTTTTTCATGTTACCAGAGATAATCTCTATGTAGGTTAATAACAGCCCTTTAGTAAACTCCTCAGGGTCCTCTGCCATTAATGCTATAAGTCTTCGACTATCTACAATATACTTTTCACGATCAATTTTATTAAGTCTAAAGTTTATATAGCTTCTCCCTAATTTATAAAAGGATTTATAAGACAGTCTAGCTAAGCTCTCATCCTGCTCTATCTCTCTTCGACGGGAGCATCTTACTTCAACCATTATTGTCTCATGAACAGTTTTAATCCATATCCGTCCATAATTATTCCCGTATCTCATCTTCTTGGGATCTATTACAAATGACACCGGATAAGTATTACCTAAAAAGAAGTCACCCCATATAAACTTTTGCTCAAATTGAATAAACTCTACATCTGTGCTTACTTTTATCTCTACATAACCCCATTGATTCTTAGTTAGGGTCAATTTATCCATCAAACTCTCTTCAAACAATTGATACTCTAGTATAACTTTATCAATATTAAGTTCTACCTTGGATTTTTTATGTATAGCTATTAGAAATTCTTCTAAAGCCTGACTGGTAGAAATACTTTTACATAGATTACGATAGATTGACTTGTATTTTTCTTCAGTTTGTAAAAATACCCGTTCAAAATCCTCGGATCTAAATATTTTTTTTGCTTCGCTCCAATCCATTCTTGCTAAACTGGCGAATTGAAAAAGATCTTTGATTTTACCAAGAGGTGACATGAAATAAGGGGCCTCGGTGTTAACAACAAAATCCAGAATCTGTTCTCCACAATCAGTAATTATACTGATTGTACCCTTAATAGTTTCTCCAGCCTTTAGATTACTTCCATCGAATTGATAATAGATTTTATTAACCGAACCGACAAATTTAGCTTCCTTAAAGGTTAACAACCTATGAGATGAGCACAGAATTCCCCTCATAGTCTGGGAAGCACTATTACTTATAGTAAAACTACCCTCATGTGTTTTACCAGCTTCAATTGTAATATCAATGCTGCCTTCAGAAAGATAAATAAAAGGTAGCTGATAATCAAAATCCCCTTTTGAAAAACGCCCTATCTTTTCCTTCAATTTATCACCTCAAGTAGTATATTTTAGCAAAGTATTCGCCTATTTCTCTTCAGTGGATTTGTTCAAGGCTAGATCTAATCTTTTGTCTATATCCTGTATTTTCTTGCAAATAATATTAATAATAATTATAATGCATATATGGAAAAAAATCTAGTATTTATCTACAAAGGAGGTCACAATGACTAAATATACAGAACATTTTCACGGAAGTGATCTTGAAGCAATTGAAAAATTATACAGAATTAAGAAAGATAGTATAACTAGCTTTTCAGATAATGTGAATCCCCTTGGTCTTTCCCCAAAGCTCAAATCTGGCTTGGCCAGTAGAATTGATGCCATTATGAGTTACCCAGATAGGGAATATAGCTCCCTAAGAAAGCATATTGCTGATTATGTTAATATTGATATGGACAAAATTATTGTGGGAAATGGTGCTACGGAGTTAATATCTTTGTTTATACAGATTAAGGGTCCTAAAAAAGCACTTATTATTGGTCCCACTTATTCTGAATATGAAAGGGAAGTTAAGCTTGGCGGGGGAGATGCTATCTATTATCCTTTAGATGAAGATAATGATTTCGCCTTAAACATATCCTCTTTAGACCATGAACTATCAAAGGATGTGGACTTTCTAATACTATGCAATCCTAATAATCCTACTTCTACATCCATTAAAAATGATGACATGAAGGAAATATTAGATATCTGCCAGAAGAAAGACATCTTTGTAATGGTAGATGAAACCTATGTAGAGTTTGTTGATGATTTAATGTCTATAACATCCGTTCCTCTTACTAAGAACTATAATAACCTTATAATCTTGCGGGGGACCTCCAAGTTCTTTGCAGCCCCAGGACTCAGATTAGGCTACGCTATATGTAGCAATAAAGAACTAATTAAGGAAATCAATCAAAGAAAAAATCCATGGACAATTAATTCTCTGGCTGCAGTAGCTGGTGAATACATGTTTACTGACGGGCAGTATATCAATGATACAAGAAAGCTAATAAAAGAAGAAAGAAATCGTATCTGCAGTATACTTGATAATTGCTCCGGCCTCAAATACTACAAACCAAGTGCTAATTTTATCCTTATTAAAATATTAAAGGAGGATATCTCCTCCTTTAATTTATTCGATGCCGCTATCAAGAAAGGGTATATGATTAGAAATTGCTCAACATTTCCTTTCTTAGCTGATAGATTTATTCGATTTTGCTTCCTAACCCAGGATAAGAATGACCAATTACTGCAAGTCATTCTTAATGAATTAAGTTAGCTTATGATTACTAATTGTCTTTTTGAGCTTCTATCTTCTCTGCCAGATCATTAAGATAAACCCATCGTTCCATCTTAACTTCTAGGGCTTTCTCAAGCCCTTCTTTTTTTTCCATAAGCTCATTCAGCTTTGTATAATCTGTGGCAGCAAGGGTAATGGCATTATCGGTTTCCTCAATTTCAAGCTCAAGTTTTTCTATATCTTCATCTATGGTATCATATTCCATCTGTTCTTTATAAGTGAACTTTAGTCTTGTATCTTTCTGCTTCCAGTTAGCTATATTCTCAGCTTTCTTTTCATCAATATAACTAGGACATTCTTCATTCCCAATAATATTATCATCCTCTGAAAGACTCTTAGCTTCCTTGTAATCTGTGAAGTTCCCCTCGTACTGCTTGATAACTCCTTCACCCTCAAAGGCAAATATTCGTGTTGCCATTTTATCTAGAAAATATCGGTCATGGGAAACTGATATAACTATGCCAGGAAATGTTTCTAAGTATTCTTCAAGTACAGCCAGGGTATAAATATCCAAGTCATTAGTAGGCTCATCTAGTATAAGTACATTAGGAGCTTCCATAAGAATCTTTAGAAGATAAAGCCTTCTCTTCTCCCCACCTGATAATTTACCGATCAAAGAGTACTGCATTGAACCAGTAAATAAAAACCGTTCACACATCATAGAAGCAGACATGGACCCCTCTGAGGTTTGAATATATTCTGCTGTCTCTCTAACATAGTCAATCACTCTAAGATTATCATCCATATATTCATTTTCTTGGGAGAAGTATCCGATCTTTATTGTAGAACCAATTTCAACAGTTCCGGAATCAGGCTCCACTTTTTCAGATATTATTTTAAGTAATGTGGTCTTACCACAGCCATTAGGGCCTATGATTCCAATCCGATCCTCTGGAAGGAATATATAAGTAAAGTCCTTTATTAATATATTAGCAGCCATGCCTTCCATCGTAGTCGGCAAACCTTGGGCCCCAGGCACAGATTTGCGTGGGAAAGATTTATCTATGTTATATAGCTCAATAGTCTTCTTACCCATACGAGAGGAAAGTGCGTTGATTTCTACCTTTCCTTCTTCTTCTATTACTCCACGATTTTTCAACTCCTGAAATCGTTCTATTCTAGCCTTCTGCTTAGTGGACCTAGCCCTTGCCCCACGTTTCATCCACTCAAGCTCCATACGATACAGACTCTTGGCCTTACGTTCCGTGGCTTCTATCATATCTTCTCTCTGGGCTTTAAGTTCTAAGAATTTTGAAAAGTTAGCATCATACTGATATATTTGTCCTTTATCTATCTCAACTATTTTATTGGTTACTTTATCTAGAAAATATCTATCATGGGTAACCATGATAAATGCCCCACGATATTTATTCAGATAATCCTCTAACCATTCTGCCATCTCATTATCCAGATGGTTCGTAGGCTCATCAAGTACAAGTATATCTGCTGGTGTAAGAAGAGTGCGAACTAGGGCAACTCTCTTTTTTTGTCCTCCAGATAAAAATTCAGGTGAAATACTAGAATCATTAATGCCAAGCTTGGTCAGCATTGCTCTGGCTTCACCTTCCAAATTACGATATTCCTCCTCCGCTTTTTGGTTAATCACCACATTGGCAAGGATGGATAAATCATTATCAAACTCTGGTGTCTGAGGAAGGTAACCAATTCTAACAGTCTTTCCCTTAGTGACTGTGCCCTCATCTGGCTCCTCTAGCCCAGCAATAATCTTAAGGAGAGTGGACTTACCAGTACCATTAATACCGATAACACCTATCTTATCCCCCTCATGGATTCCAAGGGTTACTTTATCAAAGAGTAAACGCTCAGTATAGCTTTTACTCATATTGTCTATCGTTAATAAATTCATCTTAAATCTTGCCTTTCCTGAGCTTTAACTCTCTACCTATCCTTGATTAGTTGTACTCCCAAAGCCCCCATTACGAATTGCGTCCGTATCATCATCATAGACTAAGCCATATTGCAGAAATATTCCCTGCATAAAGCCCATTCCTTCTTCAATCGAAACTGTTTTACCTTCATTACTGTCATTGGTCATCTTACAGAAGATATGTCCTTCATTATCGGAATCATAATAATCACTATCCACAATACCTACTGTGTTGTTTAACTGTAATCTATATTTAAACCCTAATCCACTTCTTGGATAACAGGTAAGGGCCCATCCCTCTTCAATAAAGGTTCTAATCCCAGTTGGTAGTTTTATTGTTTCACCTGGTTTTAGAGTAAAGTCTATTGGGCTATAAAAATCATAGCCTGCAGAGCCTTTTGTAGCTCTTTTTGGAAGTTTTATATTATCATATATTCTTTTTATCTCAGCTAATATATTACTATCCTTACTACTATCTGCTTCATGAAAGGTATCTAACCAATCCTTTGTAAACTGTTCTATACTAACCTTTTCAAATCTTGCAACCTTATTCATAACTTTATCCATACCTTTCACACTAACTACTGTATCTTCTTTGCAACCCGCAAGCTTTTGGCCATAGGCACAAAGTTGCCATTGAAAAATCTATATTATTCAATCATAACTTAAACATCATGTTCTCCACGTATTTCTCCCTTAGGAGGATCTATAGGATAATTCCCAGTAAAGCAAGCATCACAATAGCCCCTATCACCTTTAACCAAATCACTAAGCCTGTCTACAGATAGGTATCCCAAAGAATCTGCACCGATTACATCCCTTATCTGATCTATAGTATTATGTCTTGCAATCAGATGATCACCTGTAGGAATATCTGTTCCATAATAGCATGGGTTAAGGAATGGAGGAGAGCTAATTCGAACATGGACCTCTGTTGCTCCTGCCTTCTTTAGCATTCTAACAATATTAGCACTAGTTGTTCCTCTAACTATTGAGTCATCAATCATTACAACTCTTTTACCCTTAACAACCTCAGGAAGAACGTTAAGCTTAATTCGTACACTGCTTACCCTTAAGGCTTGCTTTGGTTTAATAAATGTACGTCCTACATAACTATTCTTTACAAAGGCCATACCAAAGGGAATTCCTGATTCTAGAGCATAGCCAAGAGCTGCTGCATTCCCAGAATCCGGCACACCTACTACAATATCTGCATTAGTAGGGTAGGTTTGTGCTAGAATTCTTCCTGCCATTATTCTTGAATCGTATACACTAACACCGTCAATCCGGGTATCAGGTCTAGCAAAATATATATACTCAAAGATACATCTTGCTACTTTATCTTGGCATAATGAAGTATTAGAGTGTATTCCCTCTTTGTCAATCATAACGACTTCTCCAGGAAGGACATCTCTTATAAACTCAGCATCTACTGCATTAAGAGCTGCTGTTTCTGATGCCAATATATAAGAATTATCTAATTTACCTATTACAAGAGGATGAAATCCTAATGGATCCCTAGCTCCAATTAATTTTCTTGGACTCATAATTACTAAGGAATATGCTCCACTTAGCTTTTTCATAGTTTTTGCCACCGCTTCTTCTATGGTTTTACTGTGAAGTCGTTCCCTTGCAATGTGATAAGCTATTATCTCTGTATCAACGGTTGTTTGAAAAATAGCACCTGTATATTCTAGTTCTTTCTTGAGCTCTGGTGTGTTTATAAGATTTCCATTATGGGCTAGTGCTAATGTACCTTTGGCATAGTTAAGAACTAAGGGCTGAGTATTTTGGATAGTGCTCTCCCCAGCTGTTGCATAACGAACATGGCCAACTCCTATATTACCAGGAAGGGCTTCCAAGTCTTCATGGGAAATAACCTCACTAACTAATCCCATACCTTTATGGGATTTGACTCTGCCAAGGGGACCATTAGTATCACTTACTGCTATACCACAGCTTTCCTGACCTCTATGCTGCAGGGCAAATAAGCCATAGTAAATTGTAGATGCCACATCATTGCCATTCAAATCATAAACTCCAAAAACTCCACATTCTTCATGTAATCCCGAAGAAATATTGCTACTTTCATGTTCCATTAGTGTTCATCCTCTCATAAAGACTTGTGATTAAATGTCATTTTTTGATAGAAACTCTATCCATTAACTAATAATATCCCTTTACAGCAAAATATCTGGTGCACAGATATGCTTTTAAAAGAGCTACATAACTAATAAAATTTCGTTATTATCCTTCATTAACTTTTCTGCTAGATAATTAGTCTCCTGCTTTACACCATTAACATAGAATTCCTTAAATCCATTCTCTGCTCCAGAAGGATTTGAAATCTTAATATTCAAGGTTTTGCCTCTAAATTTCTTCTTTATGGTTAATTCATTCCATGTACTTGGAATACTAGGGGATATTCTTAACCCATTAGGATCTGGTCTCATACCAAGGATACCTTCAACACAACCAACCATAACCGTTGATGCAGTTCCTGTCAGCCAGTGAACATGAGCTCGTCCTTCAAAAGGACTGTCAACGCTTTCCACAAATTGACCATGAACATAAGGTTCCAGAACTCTTACTTCAGCTTTATCATTCATTGAAGCTGGGGAGGTTTCCTTAAAATACTCATAAGCTCTATTACCATTACCCATTAATGACTCCGCCAGAATAATCCAACCTTGGGACTGGGAGAATATACCACCATTTTCCTTTGTAGTAGGATTAAATAATATGGCTAATGCACCTTCAAATGCATGGTCTCTATAGGGAGGGGCCATGAGTCTTACTCCATAGTCTGTATTAAGTTCCCTATTAACACTTTCTAATATTTTTTCAGATTGATCCTTAGTAGCAAGTCCACTAATAACAGCCCATGACTGGGGATTTAGCCACATGCTAGCCTCAGGATCCTTCTTAGAGCCGATAACCTGACCATCTTCCTTAAATCCACGAATAAAACGATCTCCCTCAAAGCAATTGTCATTAATACTATCTTTTAACTCCCCTTGAACTTTATCAATGTAGTCTACATATTCTTTATCATTTTTACCGTGAGCAATATCTTTTATTACAGACATTCCATAATATAGCTGTAAAGCTACAAATGTGGATTCGCCCTTCTTTCCAAGTCTTAAGCAATCATTCCAGTCCGCATGAAGCCCTGCAGGCATCTTATGTGCTCCTAATCTTTCCATGGAGAAATTAATCGCTCTCTTAAGATGCTCATATACTGTACCTTCATCCTTATTAGCGAATGGTATTACCTCATCTAAAAACTCTGTATCTCCTGTTTCAGATATATATTTGTATATGGTTGGGAATAGCCACAAGGCATCATCTGCACGGTATGCAGGATGTCCTGTTGCCTGAACATAGGAAGGATCATCAGGTGTATCCTCATGACCGGCATTATGGTCGAATTTAACTAGAGGTAAACCACCTCCATTATCAACTTGAGCTGAAAGCATAAAAATTATTTTATCCTTTGCCATAGCTGGATCCAGATGGATAATTCCCTGAATATCCTGGACAGTATCCCTATAACCATAACCATTTCTAAGTCCACAATAAGTAAAAGAAGCTGCTCTAGACCATATGAATGTTATAAAGCATTGATATGCATTCCATGTATTAACCATGGCATTAAAGTTCTCATCAGGGGTTTTTACCTGGAAGTTATTAAGCTTCTCATGCCAATATTTCTTTAATATTGATAGCTCTGAATGCACTTTATTAACATCATCATATCGTTCTATTATTTTTGCAGATTCCTTATCATTCTTTTTACCAAGGATAAAGGTAAATTCCTTTACCTCCCCAGGCTCTAAGGACATAGTTGTATGTAAGGCTCCACAGCTATTGGAATTGTAATTAAGTACATTATCACATCTACCTCTTTCCACAGCAATGGGATTACTATAACTCCTATAACCTCCAATAAAAGATGACTTATCCCCATTATATGAGCTTACCTTAGCACCTGCTAATCCAAAGAAGCGTTCCATATTATTAGATCCAGTTTCATCTCTTTCAGTATTCTCATTAATTACTTGTAATATCTTATTTCCTTTAAAATAAGTCTTTGTAATAAATAAGGTATACTGAAGATTTATTGAATCTTGTTCATAATTATCATCATTGGTAAACTCTACATAGCCAAAAGCAGAAATATTTCTAGGTCTATCATCTGTGTTTTTTACCTTAACATGCCAAACTTCGTGGGTTTCATCTAGGGGAACATAGTAAAGCACTTCTGATGCTATACCCTTGTACTGAGCCTTGATTGTTGTATAGGCTGTTCCATGGCAGCACTGGCTCTGGTATTGATCATAGCCTGCTCCTAATGGCTTTCCTACCGGTTGCCAGGAGGCTGACCAATAGTCCTTATCATCCTCATCTCTTAGATAAACATATCTTCCCGGTTTATCCTCTTGATTAAACTGATATCGAGTTATTCTTCCATTGGCTCCACTTTTAACAAAGCTATAGCCACCTCCGTTGTTGCTAATTATTGCACCGTACTCTGGTGAACCAAGATAATTAGCCCATGGTGCTGGAGTATCTGGTCTAGTAATGACATACTCCTTGTTTGTCTCATCAAAAAAACCAAAATTCATATATAACCCACCTTTCTATATTAATCATATAATATTTGATAGGATAACTAGGAGCCACCTCCCTTAAAGGTGCTGCCCAGAACATTTTAACATTTTGGTCTAATTTTTACCACTCTTTTCAAGTATCTCTTTTAGCTCATCTATAGAAAAGTCATAATTTTTGTTACAAAAATGGCAGTTTACTTCGATTGGTTCATTATCTTCAATCATTTCACTAATATCCTCTGCCCCGATTGTCATGATAGCTTTCTCAACTCTTTCTTTACTACAATCGCAGACATAAGACGTAGCTTCCTTCCCAAGTATCTCTAAATCAAAATCCCCAAGGACATACTCTAATATCATCTCCGGAGACATATTCTGGTCTAGAAGGTTGGTAATACCTGTAATCTGTCCTAACTTTGCTTCAAGCTTATCAATTATCTCATCAGAAGCAAATGGCATAAGTTGAATTATAAATCCTCCTGCCCTTTTAACTGTGTTATCTTTATTCATAAGAACACCTAAAGCAACAGAGGAGGGAACTTGATCACTAGTAGCAAAATAATAGGTTAAATCCTCTGCTATTTCACCTGTCACTAGATTAGTCTGCCCTACATAAGGCTCTTTAAGGCCCAAGTCCTTTATAACACGTAAGGTTCCAGATCCAATTGCTCCACCTACATCTAATTTACCTTCTACACTAGGGGGTAACATAACTTCTGGATTGTAGACATAACCCTTAACCTCTGCTTTAGAATTAGCAGTAACAGTTACTCCTCCCATTGGTCCATCCCCTTTAATCTGTAGGGTTAGAAGATCCTTCTCCCCCTTCATCATAATACCCATCATTGCCCCTGCAGCTAATGTTCTTCCCAATGCTGCTGTAGCTATTGGACTTGTATTGTGAATCTCTCTAGCATACTCAGTCATCTCTCTTGTTGTTGTTGCAAATGCTCTTATATGTCCATCAGCTGCACTTGCTCTTACTATATAATCGGTCATATATACCTCCAATTTTAATAATATTAATTTCTCATATATCTATGGTTCTTAGTTTCATTATCTTATATACATCTTATATCTATTAATAATCAAGTGTATTATATATAGTATTTATCCTTTTGATGTTTTTCCCTAGCAATTACATAAATTCTTTCACTATCTTTTCTTGGGGCCTCTTCTGATAATGTATGAAATGCGGTAACCCATTCCATACCTGCTTCTTCAATCAGTCTTTTAATAGTATCAATTGAATAGGCCCTGCGATAATGGGTCTCCTCTTCCTTAATAAACAGCTTATTAGAGCTACTATCTTCTGTTGGAATGAAAAGAGTTAGATCAATCTGGTTAATCTTTTCCTCCTCATAATAAGTATTTTCCCAAATAAAGCTTCCTTCCTCTCGGTTCTCAGCTATTGTCTTATCTCCAATAATATCTTTATAGGCATATTCTGTATCTAAATCAAATATAAATAGCCCTTTAGGATCTAGGTAGTTATTAACTAATCTAAATATTTTAATCAGATCTTCTTCTGACAAAATGTAATTCATACTGTCGCAGACACTTACAACTGCAGCTACTGTACCATATAATTCGAATTCCCTCATATCTTGGCAAAGATATAGAATTGAACTATCCTCAGTTTTATCTCTAGCGATAGCAAGCATCTCCTCAGAGGAGTCAATTCCTATCACATCATATCCTTTGTTAGATAATCTTCTTGTCATGCTACCTGTACCACAGCCCAGTTCTAGGAGTAGTCCTCCATGAATGCCGTACTTTTTTAGTAAACCATCAACATAGTCTGCCCACTGATCATAGGGTATATTATCCATAAACATATCATAAACAGATGCAAAGCTTGTATAAGGCTCCATTGTAAGTACTCCTTTCCAAGAAATACTAGTAGGTATTTGCGAAACAACACAATAATCTATTAATCCTAATTAGTTTAATTAGCTGAATAGTTTCGTAATTACTTAGTATTCTTCTGAGAATTAATATTACCATAGATAAAATATGGTGGCAAATAAAAAAAAGTAGCGAAAAGATATCAATCTTGTCGCTACTTTACAAATATTCTTACACCATCTTATTAAACATATCCTTTAATGTAGGATAAAGTTCTTTAAACACTTGGTATTTCTTATTGTATCTGTCTACTAACTCAGGATCTTGGTCTGTAGTTTGAGTAACCTTAATTAGCTTAGAACAAGCTTCCTCTACTGTAGCATATCTGCCACATCCTACTGCAGCCAAAATTGCTGCCCCAAAGGCAGGACCTTCCTCTGAATTAATCTTATCAACCTTTACATTAAGAACATTAGCCATTATCTTGCACCAAAGTGGACTCTTAGCTCCTCCTCCATTGATACGAACTCTCTTGATGTCAACACCAAGTGATTGGGTTATCTCAAAGGAATCCCTAAGTGCAAATGCGACACCTTCAAGTACTGCCTGAGTCATATCTTCTCTGGTGGTATCCATGGTCATACCTATAAAAGTACCCCTGGCATTAGGGTTATTATGGGGAGTCCTTTCACCCATAAGATATGGTAGAAAATATACATTGTTCTCACCAAGCTCTGTTATTCCCTCTTGCTCCTTGGTATAATTTCTAGTTCCTATTATTTCATCCATCCACCACTTATTAGATGCCGCTGCCGAAAGCATAACTCCCATAAAATGATACTTCCCATCAGCATGGCAGAAAGAATGAAGGGCATTATCATCATCTACTGCAAACTTCTGGGAGGCAACAAATACAACACCAGATGTTCCCAGTGAAATGTTGCACATACCTTCCCCTACGGTTCCAGTTCCAACTGCTGCAACTGCCTGGTCTCCTCCTCCTGCAATAACCTTGATAGTATGTGGTAAGCCTAGTTCACTTGCAGCTTTTTCTGTCAAGCTACCAACCACATGAGAGGATTCATGGATTTTAGCCATCTGTTCTTCTTTTAACCCGCAGATATCTAACATTTCTTTGGACCAGCATTTATTCTTAACATCAAAAAGTAACATTCCCGAAGCATCGGAGACATCTGTACAGTGAATTCCAGAAAGTTTATAGGCTATGTAATCCTTAGGAAGCATTACCTTCTTAATCTTAGCGAAGTTCTCTGGTTCATGCTTTTTAACCCATAGAAGCTTTGGCGCAGTAAAACCAGTTAAGGCAATATTAGCTGTATAACTAGATATTTTATCTCTGCCAATCTCCTTATTTAAATAATCACATTCCTCCCCAGTACGGCCGTCATTCCATAGAATAGCAGGCCTTATCACATTATCATCCTCATCAAGAATAACCATTCCATGCATCTGGCCGCTGAAGCTAATTCCATCAATATCAGTTTTATTACAATCCTTTGTTAATTCTTTAATCCCACTAACCAAGGCACTATACCAGTCTTCTGGGTCTTGCTCTGACCAGCCTGTCTTCGGAAAGTAAATTGGATACTCCTTGGTTACGATCCCCTTAATATCACCAGCTTCATCCATTAGTAGAAGTTTCACAGAGGAAGTTCCTAAATCCACACCAATGTACAACATAACAATAACCACCCTTTCCTTGTAGCCTGCAAACCTTCAACATGAAAATCTCTGATTTCCATAATTCACAGTGTACGAATTCACCTCAATATAAAGAACTTTATTAATTGATTTTGTGACTAAACTATATGTATTAAATATATCAACCATCCCTATATATGTCAAGCATATCTCATCTTACTATTCATCCTTGTTAAAGTATATAAGACCAGAAAAATGATTCCCATGGTGAGTATTTGCATTCGTCGGTACTTAGGTTCTGTCTTTTAGAACTGGGTCTGTTTTTTAGACCCTATGTACACGCTACGTAATGGAACTAAGCGAGAGCGTCACCACCCAATGCGAATTACATTCCCATGGAACATTTTTCTGGTCACATAAATATCTAAAAGGATGAATAGTAACTGCCGGAGTATGCTAACTTAAATAGCTCTTCACAATTTCCAATTTATATGATACCATTAAACAATGAAAGCAAGGGGAGTATAGTACTACTGCCATTGTCTTATAAAGAATTCAAAACGAAAGGTGACTGTTATGATAACAGGCAGCAAAGAATTAATACGTGATATAAATACTAATTTAGTATTGGAAACTATTATTAACAAAACAGCTATATCAAGAGCAGCTATAGCTAAATATCTTGGGTTAACAAAGGCAACCATATCTGCCATAGTTCAGGAATTAATTAATAAGAAACTGGTAATAGAGATTGGTAGCGATGACACTAATCTTGGCAGAAAGCCCATTTTATTAAGTTTAAATAAAAAAGCAGGACATGTTATATGCATCGATATAGGAGTAGATACAATATCTGCCCTCGTGTCAGACTTAGTGGGAGAGGATTGTAGTCTTAAGCAGATTAAGACTCCTAAAAATCCATATAACCTTATTGATGAATTAATTCGTCTTGTTGAATCAATGAAGCTACCTAAGGATAGCCCTTATGGTCTTGTTGGAATAACTCTTGGCATACATGGTGTAAGTTCAGATAATCGTGTATCATTTACCCCTTATTATGATATGTCTAATCTTAATCTGGCTGAAGAATTGAACGCCCATTTTAATACTCCTGTATATTTAGAGAATGAGGCTAATCTCTCAGTAATCGGTGAGATGACCTTCCAATATGATTATAATAATATAGCTAACATTAGTATTCATTCTGGTGTCGGACTTGGTATTATTATTGATCATCAACTTTATACTGGTTATAACGGAAGAGCTGGTGAGTTTGGACATACTATAGTTGAAATCGACGGACGCCAGTGTCCTTGTGGTAACAAGGGTTGTCTAGAGCAGTATGTTTCTGAAAGAACCTTACTTAAGCAGTTTGCAGATAAAAAGGGACTTGATGAAGTAAGCTTTGAAGAATTTAGGGATATGTATGAGAATAAAGATCCTGATGCCCGTGATATTATGAAGCAATTTGTTAAATATATGTCTGTATGTGTCAACAATGTTTTAAATGCGTATAATCCAGATATTGTAGTAATAAATAGCTTATTTACAATCAATTTCCCACATATTACTGATCGTATAGAAGCATCTTTATCCAGTAGAATGAATAGCTATGTTAAGATAGTTCCCTCAGTACTTCAGGATACCTCAATACTACTTGGTGGTATTTGTGTAGGGATTAAGGGTTTTCTCGGGATTAACTATCTTAAGCTTAATAACATAGAACTTAAGTCCAAATAATATTTCTTTATCATATTTAAAATTAGTAAAGAGCATATGTAGTATTAGCCACAGGAGATATCTTCTCACTTGATTGTTGGAATAATACTATATATGCTCTTTACTAGAAATCATATTGATAAAATACTAAGCTTCACTCTTAGAAACCATGCTTTCCTTATCCATATTCTTAGCTTGTTTCTTCCTCTCTTCGTATCGTTTCTTGGTCATAAGCCCTCCGATACGACCAGACTCCCTGGCCGTTAAGGACTTCCACCCAGTAGCCATTACTTTATCAAGATAGCCTAGCTCCTCAGCTATCTCATATTTCATCTTTTCT